>CAIRBP010000028.1 GCA_903876885.1 uncultured Burkholderiales bacterium
CTGGATAGACTATTTCTTGGGAGGCGACGATAGGGTCATTTTTTTCTTGATGTCTTGATTAAAGTCTTACTAAAATGGTTCGAAGCGTTAACATAACACGGAAGTTAGCGATGTTTAGGGTAATGATGTTCTTATAACTATTATTCAATTTCAAAGCGCAGTTCTTCTCTTTTTGAACAATTTTTTTGGGAGTGTAGTTTGGTTCAACGCATCCATTTTGTAATTAAGCATTTGAGATTTTGCAAGTCCTGGGCTCGGTTTACCGTTGTGATTCTAAGCTTAGTTGGGGGATTAAGTAGCTCCCTTGCTGTAGATTTGGCGTGGGATTTAGGAGGCAAAGCGCGCGACGAGACAAGGTCTGCGTGTCCTGAGTTTTATGTACAGGGTTTGCAGCCCCGGATCTTAAATCCTAAGCTTTCCCAAAACATTCGATTGTTATGTTTTTCCAGTTTCGCTGTGGGGTACTCCCCCGTCTCTAGGACTCCGCTGTGGTCCGCTGAGCACCTGAGCCGTGAGTCGCTATCCCGAGCTAGGGGTTTGAAAAGAGTGAATGCATTTCACGAGGAAGAGCGGCTTGCTATGGATGAACGTTCCTTTTTGACTGATTACGCTCGATCGGGGTTTGACAGGGGGCACATGAGTCCCTCAGCGGACCAACCTACCGAACAAGCTCAGCAAGACAGTTTCTCTTTGGCTAATATGGTTCCTCAAAATCCGAATAACAACCGAAATTTGTGGGAGGGTATTGAGAGTGCAACTCGCACTTGGGCTAAATCAACAGGGGATTTGTATATCATTACTGGACCGCTTTTCATCGGTTCATCGATTGAGCAATTACATGAGCGTGTTATGGTGCCGACTCATTTGTTTAAGATTATCTATGACCCGACGCGTAACGCCGCAGCGGCGTATTTGGTTCTTAATAAAGACACAGATGAATACTCAGTTATCAGTCTTGAGGAGTTGAGCAAAATATCTGGAATCGATTTCTTACCAATGTTAAATTCAACCGAACAGCATGCCAAAATTGACTTGCCTTCTCCAACGCCTCACAATTCGCGATCACAAACCAATGCAAATTCAGGTTTTAGTCAGCAAAGCGAGCGAAAAGGACAAGACACTCGTGCCTCGACAACACAGCAAGAGCGCCAAACTAGCTCCGAGTTTCGCCAAGTCGAGCACTTGTTGAAAGAAATAGCTCGAATGATTAATTGATGGGAATATGAGATGACGCAAAATCGAGCAAAAGACAACGAAATCAGCTTTTTACCTTTTGGTAATGAATCCCAGGTCATAACTGTTGGCTCACTTCAAGTAGAGAACAGATTGGACCGGGTGAGTTTGACTGGGAATTTGGACATAACAAAGGACAAGTTGGGCCTAGAGAAGGCCTTGGAGTTAAAGGGCTTGCTTGATGGTGTTGTTCAATCCCTTCAACGGGAGGACCTAAGCGAGACTATCCGGTATGAACCTACAAGCCCTATTAAGAATCCTTTTAACTGATTTTTTGAATTAAATAGTTTTAATTTTTTTATTCTTTTCTACCTGTAATTTCAATCTCATTGCATAAATGCCTTTGCTTAGGAATTAGTCTCTAGTCTCTAAAATTAGCTGTTGCGAGCAAAAGCCATTTCATTTGTTCCGGGTTATCCCTATACTCATCAACATGCTAGGAAATTGGAACGAAGAATCCAAACTTAGCCTAGGTTGGATATCTTTTAGACTTTTAAATTATTAACATAACGGAGCTTTCAAATGACAATGACACCAGAACAAATCGTAGCCGCGAATAAGGCAAGCATCGAAACTTTAGTTGGTCTAACCAATAAAGCAGTTGCAGGCGTAGAACAATTAATCGAACTCAATTTAGCCGCAACTAAGGCAGCAATGGAAGACACCCATTCACATACGAATGCAGCATTGAGTGCCAAAGATAGCCAAGAATTGCTTGCCCTTCAAGCGAGCATTTTCCAACCTTTTGCAGAAAAGGTAGCTAATTACAACCGTCACTTGTATGACATTGCGTCTGGTACTAGCTCTGACTTTAGTCATATGGTTGAGAGCAAAATCGCTGAGGCTCAGGAAAACTTTCACAGCTTGTTTGACAACATGGCTAAGAACGCACCAGCTGGATCTGAGACTGCAGTGTCAGCATTCAAAACAGCTATCGCTAGCGGTAACCAAGCGTTAGAGCAAGTTCAAAAGGCCGTTAAACAAGCTTCCGAATTGGCAGAAAATAATTTCAAAACAATGGCCAACACTGCTATGACTGCTGCTCAACATGCATCTCCAGCACCAGCTGCAAAGACATCAAGGAAGCGTACCTCCTAAGCACTTAAGGATTAAATCCTGTAAGGGTTAAGGCCTTTGCAGGTTTCATCTCCTACTCCAACAATGCCCGTCTTTGACGGGCATTTTCGTTTTAACAGGAGTTTTCGCTTAATCTTGTAAGTTGTAGCCGCCAGTTCTCACTGAACTAAAATTGGCACTTTAATCAAATTAGGTTTCAAGTGGAACAAGTCGATGCTGTAGTAATAGGGGCTGGAGTTGTGGGTTTAGCTGTCGCCAGAGCGGTTACCGCTGAGTTGCTCAAGCAAACGGATGCGCCAGCAGTATACGTTTTAGAGAAAGAAAGTAGCATCGGCACTCAAACTAGCTCAAGAAACAGCGAGGTCATACACGCCGGCATTTACTATCCACAAAATTCTCTAAAAGCGCAGTTGTGCGTCAAAGGCAGACAGCTACTTTACGCCTATTTAGAGGAGCGCAATGTCCCGCATCAGCGCCTGGGTAAGTTGATTGTTGCCGTCACCGCAGAGCAAGACAAAATGTTGGCTGGTATAAAAGAGCGTGCAGAAAAGAACGGCGTGATGGATTTGATTTTTTTGAGCAAGCAAGAGGCCCAGGCCTTAGAGCCAGAGTTGATGTGCACTTCGGCGCTTTTGTCGCCGAGCACAGGGATCTTGGACACGCACAGTTATATGCTCTGTCTTCAAGGGGACTTGGAAAACGCGGGTGGAGTCGTTGTCTTTCAAACCGAAGTTGTATCAGCGGTTTGTACCCCTGGAAATATAGAACTACGTACGCAAAGCGGAGACACCATAGACGCAAAGAGGGTGATTAATTGTTCGGGAATCACAGCGCCCATATTGGCTAAAAACTTCAAGGGCGCTGAAAATACGAAAGTCCCCGAAGCTTACTACTGCAAAGGAAATTATTTCCTACTTCAGGGCAAGTCTCCATTTAAGCGTTTGATCTATCCGGTCCCTGAGGCAGCAGGTTTGGGCGTACATTTAACTCTAGATTTGGGTGGTCAGGCTAAATTCGGTCCTGATGTGGAGTGGGTCAAAGATCCTACAGAGTTAACAGTAAATCCGCGGCGAGGGGACCTTTTTTATGATGCGGTGAGAACTTATTGGCCAGCATTGCCCGATGCAGCATTAATTCCCGGGTACGCTGGGATAAGACCTAAAATCAATTCAGCGAACGAAAAATCTGAGGATTTTAGAATTCTGGATGCGCTAGACCATAAAATTCCAGGACTCATTCATTTATTAGGTATTGAGTCGCCGGGAATTACGAGTTCATTATCCATAGCCAATGAGGTGGTTAAAAGGCTGTTTCAATAGCTTGTATTTAAACCGGACTACTTGGCTTTAACGGCGTGTGCAACTTCACTAATAAGTCCAGGGCCACGGTATATGAGGCCGGTGTATATCTGTACCAAGTTGGCGCCTGCCTCTAATTTTTCTTTAGCGTCTGTGCCAGAGCAGATTCCTCCTACTCCAATGATTGCGAAATCCGGTCCCAAGCGCTCTCTCATGGCTTTGATCACCTTGTTGCTAGACTTGAGAACGGGTGCTCCAGATAACCCCCCGGCCTCATTTGCATGATTAAAACCTTGGACTGCGTCTCTGGATAAAGTAGTATTGGTTGCAATAAGTCCCCATGACTGAGCTTGACTTTGTTCTTGTGTTGATCTGTCAGGAGAGCTTACTTTCAATAGAGTGTTTGCAATCACCTCGATTTGCGCGTCGTCAAGGTCGGGCGCAATTTTTAAAAATAAAGGGACGTGCTTATTATGAATTTTATGCAGATTCAAGCGTTCGCGCTCTAAGGTCATCAGCAGTCCTTCCAAGGCCTCGTCATTTTGAAGGGAGCGAAGATTCTTTGTGTTGGGGCTTGAGATGTTTATCGTTATGTAGTCTGCATACGCATAAACATCCCTCAAACAAATGAGATAGTCATTCGCAGCGTCTTCAATTGGAGTGGACGCATTTTTTCCAATATTTAATCCAAGAAGCATTGGATTTGCATCTTCTGACTTTGGCTTGGTGGTTTTATATTTCGCTACTTTGACATTATTGATAAATGCTTGAGTCCCCAGATTGTTAAATCCTAGCCGATTAATCAAAGCCGTTTTCTCAGAAATTCTGAACATTCTTGGCTTTGGGTTGCCACCTTGTGCAAGTGGGGTGACTGTGCCAACCTCAACAAAGCCAAAACCCATTGCACTGAAGGCATCGATGCATGCGGCGTTCTTATCCAGCCCAGCGGCTAGGCCGACTTTATTTGGAAATTTGAGTCCGAGCAACTGAACTGGATCTTGTGTGGGGGCACTGCTGTAAATGCTTCTTAAGGGAGTATTTTGAGAAAACCGAAGAAAAGCCAGCGTCAAATCATGAGCTCGCTCAGGATCAAGGCTAAAAAGTGCTGGACGGACCAAGTAACGATAGAAAAAATTTTGAATTGAAGTGGAGAACATCGGATAATGTAGCTGGTTTTAAATTAGTCCCAATTCTCTCAGAAGTTTTGAAAGTTATCCTTGTATCATGTCAACTCAAACCCCTAATTCCACAAAAGCCACTAGCTCCCCAAAATCCACTTCGCTGTCTCAAGACGAGCTCAAAGCGCTTGTTGGAGCGCAGGCTTTAAAGTACGTCAAACCCGGGGATATTATCGGTGTAGGTACAGGCTCAACAGTGAATCATTTCATCAAAGCCCTGGGTGCAGATCAGGCTCTTTGTAAAAGTCTCAAAGGTGCAGTCTCAAGTTCACAAGCAACAACTGCACTGCTCAACAATCTGGGCGTCCCAGTGTTGGAGACCTCAAGCGTTGATTCTTTGAGCATCTATATCGACGGTGCAGATGAAATCGATCACTTTGGATGCATGATCAAAGGTGGTGGGGCCGCATTAACTAGAGAAAAAATTGTGGCCTCGTTAGCGAAAACTTTTATTTGCATTGCAGACGAATCAAAGTTAGTTCAAACTTTAGGGCAATTTCCGCTACCCGTAGAGATTATTCCCATGGCTGCCTCACAGTTAATCCGCAGCTTCAGTGCTATCGGAGGGAGCGCTAAACTAAGGCTTAATAATAATCAGCCTTTGGTCACCGATAACGGACAATTTATTTTGGATGTCCATGGACTGCAGATCAAAGATCCGAAGGCCTTTGAGAGTATGGTGAGCCAATGGGCGGGAGTTGTGACGGTTGGCGTTTTTGCTTTTCAAAAGGCAAGCCTGTGTTTGTTGGCCACTACCGAAGGAGTTAAGACTATCGAATTTTGAAATCGGAACTTATACCGATGCTCAAATCAGGAAATTGCCTCTTGAGTCTCTAACATGCCTTGGTGGCGCATTAAGGCATCAAGCTCTGGCTCTCTTCCCCTAAAGGCCTTAAAGGATTCGATCGCTGGACGAGAGCTACCGACTTCGAGTATGTTCATTCTGTACTTTCTACCGGTCTGCACATTCGCTTCTCCATTACTGAGAGCCGTTTCTTCGAAAGCCGCGTAAGCGTCTGCGCTGAGCACCTCAGCCCACTTGTAACTATAGTAGCCAGCGGCGTAACCACCGGCAAATATATGACTAAAACTGTGCGGTGTTCTACTCCACTCTGGAGTTGAAAGCACGGCTATCTCTGTCCTTAGATCGTTTAAAACTTTCATAAATGAGCTTGAATCATTGGGATTGCTTTTGAGGAGGGCGGAGCTGTGTAGTTTCATATCAAATAGAGAAAACTCGACTTGCCGAAGGGTTTGCATTCCACTTTGAAAGTTCTTTGCTGCAATCATTTTGTCGTAAAGCGTTCTAGGGAGTTTCTCGCCAGTTTGGATATGCTCGGTCAAGTCTTGAAGAACAGACCACTCCCAGCAAAAGTTCTCCATGAATTGACTTGGTAGTTCTACAGCGTCCCACTCTACTCCAGAGATTCCGGAGACGTCGCGCTCGTCAATTTGTGTTAACAGATGATGCAGACCATGTCCAAATTCGTGGAAGAGGGTGATCACATCGTCATGGGTTAAAAGAGGTGGTGCACCGTTTACGCCCTCGGCAAAGTTGCATACGAGGTGAGCAACCGGAGTTTGTAGGTGCTGGTTGTCTGGTCGTAACCAACGTGCTCTCACGTCGTCCATCCACGCTCCGCCGCGCTTGCCTGCTCGGGCACCAGGATCAAGGTAAAACTGCCCCACCAGTACACCCTCACGCTCTATTTTGAAAAATTCAACGCCAGAGTGCCAGACAGGGGCGGTATCCTTTTTTATGTTAACTTCGAAAAGCTTCTCAACAATCTTAAACAGACCGCTTAGCACCTTTGGAGCGGGGAAGTATGCTTTCAATTCTTGATCACTAAAAGAGTAACGCTGCTCCTTTAACTTCTCAGAAATATAAGTCCAGTCCCAAGAGTTTGGATTTTCTAGGTGTAGAACATCTTTAGCAAAAGTTTTTAATTCTTGCACGTCCTTTAGCGCGTATGGCCTAGCACGCTTAGCAAGGGTGTAGAGGAAGTCAATGACCTGCGCTGGTGTATCTGCCATTTTTGTCGCAAGTGATAACTCTGCGTAATTCTTAAATCCAAGCAGTCTGGCCTCTTCTGCACGCAACTCAAGGGTCTCAATAATGATTGCGGTATTGTCAAACTGTCGAGCATTTTCATCGCTTTGTTCTGATGCACGCGTTACGAAAGCGCGGTAAATACGCTCGCGCAGGGAGGATGAATCAGCGTATTGCATGATGGGGAAATAACACGGCATCTTAAGATTGAGTAGGTGACCTTTTAACCCCTTCTCTTGCGCAGCTTTAGAGGTGCTTGCTTTGACGTCATCGGGAACCCCTCGCATTTCCTCTTCACTGGCAAGGTATGACCAACTGTCAGTCGCATCAAGGACGTTTTCGCTAAATTTTTGCGAAAGCTCTGACAGGCGAGATTGAATTTGAGCGAACCTATCCTTTTCTGCGCCTTTAAGCTCTGCCCCAGAGAGCTTAAAGCCTTTAAGCGCTTTGCTAAGTGCCTGCGCTTGAACGGAGTTGAGTGACTCAGGGGCAATGCCCTTGTACTTTTGGTACAAAGCTTCATTACTCCCCATAGCTGTCCAAAAATCTGTAACTTTTGGGAGTGCTTCGTTGTAGGCAGATCTTAATTCTGGATTATCTGCAACGCTATTGAGATGACTAACCGCGCCCCATGCCCGTCCTAGTTTCTCTGTACTTACATCTAAGACCTCAGCAATTCGTGTCCATTCGGCCGGAAAAGTATCTTGAGTTACCTTCTCAAGTGCAATTTGTGCGTTTGCTATGAGAAGCTCAATGCTTTGGGTAACCTGATCCGGTGTTATTTGGTCGAATAGGGGGAGGTCATCAAAGTTGAGTAAGGCGCTGGTTGTTGACGTCATAACATTAAGGGGGGAGGTTTTTAAGATAGGTTATGTGAAGAGTAGGCTGGAATATTAAATTACGGTATAAGCGTTTTTTGTGCAGCGTCTAGCGTATTTTGTAAAAGCATGGTAATGGTCATTGGGCCCACCCCACCTGGCACGGGAGTGATGTAGGAGGCTACAGCGCTAACTGCTTCAAAGTCAACGTCTCCACAAAGTTTTCCGTGATCGTCCCGGTTCATTCCGACGTCAATGACAACTGCTCCGGGCTTTACCATATCACTGGTTAATAGGTTTACCCGTCCAACTGCGGCAACGATTACATCAGCTTGTAGTGTTATTTCCTTCAAATTAACAGTAGCACTATGACAAATAGTTACGGTTGCATTTTTATCCAAAAGCATTAATGCCATAGGTTTGCCGACGATATGGGAACGACCAATTACTACAGCGTGTTTGCCCTTTAAATCATAGTTAATACTCTCTAACATTTTCATACAGCCAAAGGGTGTACACGGCCAAAACCCTGGCAACCCTTTAACCAACGCACCTGCACTTGAGATGTGAAATCCGTCTACATCTTTACTCGGATCAATTGCCTCAATCACTCGAGTTGAATCGATGTGTTTTGGAAGAGGGAGTTGGACTAATATGCCGTGTATCTTTGGATTTGCATTAAGTGAATGAATGTGTTTAAGAAGCTCCGCCTCGCTTATATCGGAAGGATAGGTATCCAGAGTTGAAAAAAAACCAACCTCCTCACAAGCTTTAACCTTGTTGCGAACATATACCTGACTAGCCGGATTCTCACCCACTAACACAACACTCAGACCCGGTATTACGCCTTTTGAGCTGAGTACTTTAACCCTTTGGGTAACGCTGTTCCTAATAATTTTGGAGAGTTCGGTGCCACTGATCAGTTTTGCGCGCATAAATAAAAATGGTGATGTGAGTATTGGTGAAACTTAAGTGTTTAAATTTGAAACACAAATGCAAAAAAATAAAGCTCCAACCAAACACTGCTCGTAGCAAGAATCAGTTGAAGCTCAATCACTTATTCAGTAAGACAGGGGGTGGGCAGTTTACAGAGCACAAACTCCCTATTGAATTTCTCTGGCTTTAAGCGGGCTTTGATCCCGTTTGACCTAGAGCAATTTTTAATAGATCTGCAACGGTATTAGCGTTTAGTTTTTCCATGATATTTGCACGGTGAGCCTCAACAGTTTTAATGCTAATGCCTAAGTCATCGGCAATTTGCTTGTTCAGCCTGCCAGCTACGATTCGCTCAAGAACCTGTGATTCACGCGTTGTTAACTTTGAGATTAATGCATGCCTTGAGGCTGCTTGTATGCTTTCTGCAAAGGAATCCTTTGCGGTGGCAAGCATTTTCTCAACCACGCTAACCAATTGCTCTTCATCAAATGGTTTTTGAATGAAGTCTAGTGCGCCCTTTTTCATCGTGTCCACAGCCATTGGGACGTCCCCGTGACCGGTGATGAAAACGATTGGGAGAGGGGAGTTTCTCTCAATCAAGCGGTCTTGGAGTTCAAGACCGGTCATCCCTGCCATACGAATGTCAACCAAAACGCAGGCAACCTCTCTGGGGTCATATCGGCCTAAAAAGGTTTCTCCGGAATCGAAACAGCGAACACGGTAGTCCTTGCCCTCTAGTAGCCACTGCAGCGAATCACGCACAGCCTCATCATCATCGACTACGTAAACTGTCCCTTTTTTGGGTATTAAACTCATGAGTAACTCCGTGATTCAATAGAAAGAATTTCGTCAGATGGTATTCTAGTGCCCATCGCAGGTAGCCAAAATGAGAAACAGCAACCCACGATCACCTCGTTATTGTAAAGGTTCTCGGCCTTCATTCTGCCTTGATGTGATTCGACTATGCTTCTACATAAGTTTAGGCCAATACCTAGTCCCTCAGTCTTAGTCGAGAAAAAAGCCTCAAAGAGGTGCTCTAAAACTTGTGGAGCTAGTCCGCCGCCTGTGTCTTTGACCGCGAACTCTACCGCCTTTTGACCTTCGAAATCTACCGTGTTGACGCTCAGCTCTACTATACGTTGAGCGTTCTCTCTTTGCGCATGATCGATGGATTCACCAGCATTCTTGAGTAAATTGATCAATACTTGTTGTATCAAGATACGGTCAATGTTGATGAGAGGGAGATTGGGGCCAAAGTAATGGGTAAACCTGACTCGGCGACGCTTTAACTCAATCTCAGCGAGTTCAACTGCCTCCATCGTCGTCGTAATCACATCGGACAAGACTTGGTTAGGTTCACTGCGCTTTACAAAGTTCCTAATTCTTTGAATGATCTGACCGGCGCGTTGAGCTTGTTTGGCGGTTTTATCCAATGCCATCAATAGCTCAGATTCAACGATTTGTTGATTGTTTATTCGGCTTATCATTCCTTTGCAATAATTTGTAATCGCGGTTAAAGGTTGATTCAGCTCATGAGCAACGCTTGATGCCATTTCACCCATCGTGATTAATCGACTTGACGCTTGTGCGCGTTCTTCTTGAAGTTTGGCTTGTTCCTGCGCTTGGCGACGCGCCGTAATGTCAGTGGCGATAACCATTTGGGCCAAGCGACCGTCTACCCAGTTTAAATATCTGGCTCGAACCTCTAGCCATTTGCCAAGTGAGGGTACGAAAATTTCTGCGTGTTCAGAGCTCGCCTCGGCTAGGTTCTCAGACGGGAAGCCGGCTAGGTTGTCAACTGAATCTGTGTCCTTATCTGTTTGACTGCGTGGCATGCCAGCCCGCTGGACCAAGGAGATGTGACCCTCGCTTTCGTTCTCAAACCAAAGTCGATAGAGTTTGTTAGTAAATAAAAGTTCAGCGCTACCCAAGGGCGTAACAGACACAGAGGCGTCAAGTGCCTCTAAAACAGTGGTAAAGCGTAAATGTGCTGCTGATAATTGATCACGTATGCGGTTTGGCTCGGTAATATCAGTCATTGATGTCATCCAGCCCGTTTGAACCCCGTAAGCATCTACCAAGGGAGAGACATATAGACGTGCGTCAAAGATGCGACCAGAGCGATGTTGAACTTTGACCTGATAACCACCTGCAGGCGTCAAACCCTGTAATTCATTGTGAAGCAAAATTGACAAAGAGGAGATATATTCCTTAGGCCAGTACGGAAAAGGAGGTGATCCACCAACCAACTCCTCCTGGCTCCAACCAGTCATTTGACAAAACGCAGCGTTAACGTAAGTGATTTTGCCCTGAAGGTCCATAGCCCTCATGCCAGTGAGCATCGAGTTCTCCATCGCGCGGCGAAAATTTGTTTCAGCCATCAGAGCTTCTTGGGCACGGAGTCTTCGCTGAGTGTGTCTCCAAGTTCCAATTAGCATCCAAGCGGTCAAAACACTCAGTGCTGCAACTAAACGGATTAATCCGTTACCAATCATTCCTTGGGAGGTCCTGTAGTTGCTTGCCTTGATGTTAAGGCTATTGCCAATAGGAGACATCGGGACAGTAGTTTCGTAGATGGCTGAAGACCAAGGCATACGGGGTAGATTAGAAATTTGCTTGGAAGCTTCGTGTCCCGCAATAAATTTACCGTCAGATTGAATAATGGAGATTGCGTTTCGTGCATTTACCTCAGCGGGAACGCTGTAACGAAGCAAGCCTTCGATATCAAATTCCGTCATCAATGCGCCCGTAAATTGGCCTTTGACATAAAGAGGAATGAAGAGTTGAATCACCTCGTTTTTGTTAACGCTATTGCCTTGGATAGTTTGAACGCTGCTGTTGTCTTCAACGCCAATTGGTTGCGAGTAAATAGATTGATGCAGTTCCCGTGCGAGATTAAAGGTAGATACTGAAATTGAATTATTCAGCAGATCTCCCGTCTTAAGTTGCCTGCTTTCATCAACAGTAGGGGAGACGACACTAGTTAGAACCTTGGACTCAGTCGATATCCAAGCTACAGAGGTTATCTCAGGAAAATTTTTAATAATTCCGCTGGCAATAGTTTTTAGCTCTTTTGGTCCGATATCTCCTTTGTACAACTCGTCCGCTAATTGCATGGACTGTTCTTGACGTTCAAGTACTCTAAGTCGCACCCTTTGCTGAGTGTATTCAACATCACTCCTCACGTTTTCCTCTTCGCGCTGCATTTCCTCATATCTAAGGTATGTGAACGCAGCGAATATTGCCGCTAAAAACAATATAACTGCCGCTAGTGGGGCAAGAAGCGCTAGCCTGTCTTGACGCTTAGGGCTTTGTCTTCGCCACCAAGTCAGCCAGGTGATGGATATATGTTTGAAAAGAGAGTATGGTTTTTGGGTTGAGGGCATTTGCTCTCGAGTTTAATTTAAATCAACATTCTTGCCTTGCCAAGGGTAACTATCTACTTATTTTGCTGATTGCTTTGCACACATGGATTTTTGAATAATTAAATTTCATAATGCAAAAAACAATCGCACCATTTGAAATATTTAAAAAAATATGAGAAAATAAAACTTAGGTTCTTAATAAAATGTTTAAATAGTAATAATAAAAACGTGGGAGACAACAATGTCAGAGCAAATTCATACGCCTAATGGATTAACCGATCAAGATCTCGATAGTTTAGAGACCAAGGAATGGAAGGATGCGCTGTCTGCCGTTATCCAAGCGCAGGGGGCTGAGCGAGCTCACTTTTTGCTCGAGCAACTTTTGGCGCATGCTAGAGAAAATAGTATTGATATGCCGTTCTCTGGAAATACAGCTTATCTAAACACTATAGCTCCAGATGAAGAGGATCGTTGCCCTGGCAATATTGAAATTGAAGAGCGACTCAGGGCCTACATGCGTTGGAATGCTATGGCTATGGTTGTTAAAGCCAATCGGCATCATCCAGTTGACGGTGGCGACCTTGGGGGGCACATAGGCTCTTTTGCTTCACTTGCTCATATGTTTGGAGCGGGCTTTAATCATTTTTGGCACGCAGAGAGCGAAAACCATGGGGGGGACCTTATTTATATCCAGGGTCACGTATCGCCAGGTGTTTACGCAAGGGCTTACCTAGAGGGGCGATTGACTGAGGAGCAACTCTTAAACTTCCGCCAAGAGGTTGACGGAAAAGGTCTCTCAAGCTATCCCCATCCCAAGTTGATGCCCGAGTTTTGGCAGTTCCCAACCGTATCAATGGGGCTTGGTCCTTTGATGGCCATTTATCAAGCTCGTTTTCTTAAGTATCTACACGCCAGAGGCATTGCAAACACAGAGAACAGAAAGGTGTGGGTGTTCTGTGGAGACGGTGAGATGGATGAGGTTGAGTCACTGGGTGCGATTGGTTTGGCCGCTCGTGAAAAATTAGATAATTTGGTATTCGTTATAAATTGCAACTTGCAACGCCTTGATGGGCCAGTTCGCGGAAACGGGAAAATCATTCAAGAGCTCGAGGGCGAGTTTCGCGGGGCTGGTTGGAATGTCATTAAACTCATCTGGGGTAGCGATTGGGATCAACTCTTAGCGAAGGATAAAAACGGATCCTTGCACAAAATTATGATGGACACACTGGACGGTGACTATCAGGCGTTCAAGGCCAATGACGGCGCATTTGTTCGTCAACACTTCTTTGGTCGCAGTCCCGAGACCTTGGAGATGGTATCCAAGATGACGGATCAAGAAATCTGGAACTTGCGTAGAGGTGGGCACGATCCACAAAAGGTTTATGCAGCTTACGCAAAAGCTGTAAAACATAAAGGGCAACCTTCTGTATTGCTTATCAAAACCGTAAAAGGCTTTGGCATGGGTAAGGTAGGTGAAGGTAAGAACACCGTTCACCAAACCAAGAAGTTATTAGATGAAGATATCAAAGCTTTCCGTGATCGCTTCAACATTCCAATTCCAGATAGCGAATTGCCTAACATTCCCTTTTACAAACCCGCAGACGATACACCCGAAATGCAGTATCTGCACGAAAGACGCAGAGCGTTGGGTGGATACTTACCCCACAGACGTAAACAAGCTGATGAGGCTTTCAAAGTACCACCAATTGATACCTTTAAAGCGGTCATCGAACCAACTGTCGAAGGCCGTGAGATCTCTACCACCCAGGCCTATGTCCGCTTTTTAACGCAGCTTCTAAGAGACAAAGATCTAGGACCACGTGTTGTTCCTATATTGGTGGATGAGGCGCGTACGTTTGGTATGGAGGGATTATTCCGACAAGTCGGCATATACAACCCCGCGGGCCAGCAGTACACACCTGTAGATAAAGATCAGGTGATGTATTACAGGGAAGACGTAGCTGGACAAATTCTTCAAGAAGGAATTAACGAGGCTGGGGGTATGAGCAGCTGGATTGCAGCTGCAACATCCTACTCTACCAACAACCGGATCATGATTCCGTTTTATGTCTACTACTCCATGTTTGGATTTCAGCGTATAGGTGATCTTGCCTGGGCCGCTGGTGATATGCAGGCAAGAGGCTTCTTGCTTGGAGGCACTTCGGGTCGCACGACCTTGAACGGAGAGGGTTTGCAGCATGAAGACGGACATAGCCACATTCTTGCGGGAACTATTCCAAACTGTGTGAGCTACGACCCAACCTTCGCCCATGAGGTCGGGGTGATTCTTCATCACGGTTTAAAGCGTATGGTAGAGAACCAAGAGAATGTGTTTTTCTACATAACGCTTTTGAATGAGAATTACTCTATGCCTGGTCTCAAAGCAGGTACTGAGGAGGAGATCATCAAGGGCATGTACTTGCTCGAGCAAGGGGATGGTCCGAAAAAAGCGCCAAGGGTTAATTTACTTGGCTCAGGTACGATTCTTCGCGAATCCGTTGCTGCCAAAGAATTACTTCTAAAGGATTTTGGTGTCGTAGCAAACATCTGGAGTTGCCCAAGTTTTAATGAGCTTGCAAGAGACGGACAAGCTGCTGAGAGGTGGAACCTTCTAAACCCTACTGACAAGCCCAAGGTCTCCTTCGTCACTTCCCAGTTAACGCCCCACGCCGGTCCTGTCATTGCTTCTACAGATTACATGAAGTCCTACGCAGACCAAATCCGCTCATTCATCCCTAAAGACAGAGTTTATAAAGTATTGGGTACTGACGGATTTGGCAGAAGTGACTTTAGGTCTAAATTGCGCGAGCACTTTGAAGTTAATCGTCATTTCATCGTAGTTGCAGCGCTTAAGGCTCTTGCGGAAAGTGGCACTGTTGAAGTGAGTGTTGTCAGCGAAGCAATTAAGAAGTACGGGATTAAAACCGACAAAATCAATCCCTTAAACGCATAAAAAGACGGAGACTTTCATGGCTTTAATAGAAATAAAAGTGCCGGATATCGGCGACTTCGCAGATGTCTCAGTTATCGAAGTGCTCGTAAAAGTTGGGGATACCGTTAAAGAGGAACAATCCTTGATAACCGTTGAGTCAGACAAAGCTTCAATGGAGATTCCTTGCTCAGCCAGCGGAGTGGTTAAGGAATTAAAAGTGAAGTTGGGCGACAAGGTTCACGAGGGTAGCGTTGTATTGATGTTAGAGTCCGGCGCAGCTGCTTCGGCTTCACAGGTTTCAGTCGCGCCAGCTCCGGCTGCTCTCACCTCAAGCTCGCCTGCTGCGTCGTCAACTAACAAATCCTCCATCCCAACGACCAGCGGCTCAGCTTTAATCGAGGTTAAGGTCCCTGATATTGGCGACTTCAAAGATGTCTCAGTAATTGAGTTGCTAGTCAAGCCGGGCGACACCATAGCGGTGGATCAGTCACTGATCACGATTGAGTCTGACAAAGCTTCTATGGAGATTCCCTCGTCTGCGGCTGGCGTTTTGAAGGAGTTGAAAGTTAAGATTGGAGACAAGGTCAATATTGGTGACTTCATTGCAGTTGTGCAGGGACAGGCTATTGCTAGTTCATCTTCAGTTGCTGCGGCTGTTTCTAACGTACCATCAGCGTCGTTAGCTTCACAGTCTCCTGCTGTTAGTGCACCACCTAGCACCCCACCCAGTACATCACTCAGCGGATCAACCGGCCTCCAATCCACTGCTCAGATGCCTAGCCACCAACCTGGCAATGCTTTGAGTGCTTCGGGCTTTGTTCCACACGCATCTCCCTCGGTCAGAAAGTTTGCTCGGGAGTTGGGAGTCCCGCTTGAGGAAGTAAAGGGTTCGGGAATAAAAGGAAGAATTACGCACGAAGACGTCCAAGCCTTTAGTCGCGCGGTAATGCAGGGTGCTGTATCTACTAAAGCACAACAAGCAAAAGGGGGTGGATCCTCAGCCTCGGGCGCAGCACTCGGGCTCCTCGCATGGCCAGTTGTCGACTTTGCTAAGTTTGGGCCCATAGAGCGTAAGCCTATGAGTCGCATTAAAAAGATCAGTGGCGCAAATTTACACCGCAACTGGGTCATGATCCCACATGTTACAAATCATGATGATGCTGACATTACAGATCTGGAAGCATTTAGGGTACTCACAAATAAAGAAAATGAGAAGTCAGGTGTTAAAGTTACGATGCTCGCTTTTCTAATTAAGGCCTGCGTTGCAACCCTCAAGAAGTTCCCTGAATTCAATAGTTCTCTTGACGGCGAAGATTTGGTTTACAAGTCCTACTACAACATTGGATTTGCTGCGGACACTCCAAATGGACTTATGGTTCCTGTGATCAAAAATGCAGACTCCAAAGGAGTACTCCAGATCAGTCAAGAAATGGGTGAACTCGCCAAGAAAGCAAGAGACGGCAAACTCTCCCCAGCTGAGATGACGGGTGCAACCTTCACTATCTCAAGTTTAGGAGGCATTGGTGGGCGCTACTTCAATCCGATCATTAATGCCCCTGAGGTCTCGATCTTAGGTGTTTGCAAGAGCACCATGCAACCCGTTTGGAACGGCAAAGAGTTTGTACCCCGTTTGATGTTACCTTTGTCATTAAGCTGGGACCACAGGGTGATTGACGGCGCCGCAGCAGCTCGGTTTAACGCAAATCTGGGTCAAATATTGTCTGACTTCCGACGTGTTTTGTTATAAAAGGGAACATTATTTATGGCTCTCATAGAAGTAAAAGTTCCTGATATCGGTGACTTCAAGGAAGTTGCTGTCATTGAACTAATGGTAAATGTTGGGGACAGCGTTAAAGTTGATCAAAGTCTACTCACCGTTGAATCAGATAAAGCCTCAATGGAGATTCCTTGCTCACACGCTGGTGTGATCAAAGAGTTGAAGGTTAAGGTTGGTGACAAAGTCGGAGAAGGCACGGTCATCCTTATGCTTGAAGCGAGTTCGGTGGCTGCAACCTCTGCAGCCAATCTAGCCAGCGCACCTCCATCATCCGCTCCTAACGCCCCTACCGCACCTGTCAGTGCTCCCTCTACTAAGGTTTCATCAAGTCCTAGCGCAAATACGTCCTCTTACTCAGGAGCGGTTGATCTGGAGTGTGATCTTGTCGTGCTTGGCGCAGGACCCGGTGGTTACTCAGCCGCATTTAGGGCCGCTGATCTAGGCCTCAAGGTGATTGTCGTCGAGCGTTACTCAACTCTGGGTGGTGTTTGCTTAAACGTGGGCTGCATTCCCTCAAAGGCGTTGTTGCACGTCGCATCTGTAATGGAGGAGGCGCAGCACCTCTCCCACGCAGGTATTTCATTTGGTAAACCGTCTATCGACCTAGACGCCTTGAGAGCTCATAAACAAAAGGTTGTTGATAAGCTTACGGGTGGCTTGGGTGCGATGGCCAAAATGCGGAAGGTACTAACCGTTAGAGGTCTTGGCGCATTTTTATCGCCCAACCATTTAAGCGTTGAAGAAACAAGTGGGTCCGGACAAGTAAAAACGGGTTCTAAAAAGGTGATCTCTTTTAAGGCGTGTATTATCGCCGCTGGTTCTCAGTCTGTTCGGTTACCGTTCATGCCTATTGATCCCAGAGTGGTTGACTCAACTGGTGCCCTTGCTTTGCAAAAAGTACCTAAACGCATGCTTATTTTGGGAGGAGGGATCATTGGCCTGGAGATGGGTACTGTCTACTCGTCCTTGGGTGCTAGGCTTGATGTTGTCGAGATGATGGATGGTCTCATGCAAGGCGCAGATCGGGATCTAGTTAAGGTTTGGCAAAAGATGAACGCTCCGCGCTTTGACAACCTTATGTTGAAAACTAAAACAGTTGCTGCAAAAGCCGTTGCTGATGGCATTGAGGTAAGCTTTGAAGGTGAGGGTGCTCCTAAACCGCAGGTCTACGATTTGGTTCTGCAAGCGGTAGGTCGAAGTCCAAATGGGCTGAAGATTGGCGCCAATCATGCGGGTGTAGAAGTTACTGATAGAGGATTTGTACCTGTTGATATACAAATGCGCACAAATGTGTCCCACATTTTTGCGATCGGGGACATTGTTGGACAACCTATGCTCGCACATAAAGCAGTGCATGAGGCGCATGTCGCAGCTGAGGTTATTGCAGGCGAACTCAAGGGCGATGCCTTGCTTGCAAAGAGCGCTTTTAATGCCCGTGTAATTCCAAGTGTTGCATATACGGATCCAGAAGTTGCTTGGGTTGGTTTGACCGAAGAGCAAGCCAAAGCCCAAGGCATAAAAGTCAAAAAAGGACTCTTTCCCTGGACTGCCTCAGGACGTGCAATTGCAAACGGGCGTGATGAGGGTTTTACAAAACTCTTATTTGACGATCGTGAAGAAGCGCATGGCCACGGTGCCATATTAGGTGGAGGTATAGTAGGAACACACGCTGGCGATATGATTGGTGAGGTTGCTCTAGCAATTGAGATGGGAGCAGACGCGGTGGATATTGGTAAAACAATTCATCCGCATCCTACTCTTGGTGAGAGTATTGGAATGGCTGCTGAAGTAGCACATGGCTCTTGCACCGATCTTCCTCCGACTAAGCGTTGACTCGTATTGAGGTAGTGATTAATGCATACAAAATTTCCAGCCTTTAAAACTTTACTGCTTGAGAGTCACTACGACGGACTCGTGCTTTTGGTAACACTTAATCGTCCCGAAGTTGGTAATGCGTTTAACACGCTTATGGGACAAGAGCTAGAGTCGCTTTGGAACCTCTTAACTGTTGATGCTCATGGAGTTCGATGCTTAGTGCTGACAGCAGCTGGGGGGAGAATATTTTGCGCCGGCGCGGATTTAAAAGAGCGCAACGGTATGAGCAAAGAACAGTGGCAAAAGCAGCACGAGGTCTTTGAGCGTCAGTACTTCGCCATGATTGATTTGCCGATACCAGTAATCGGTGCAATCAACGGCCACGCTTACGCAGGGGGGTTGGAGATCGCACTTTGTTGTGATTTTTTATACGCATCCAATAACATTAGATTTGCCTTAACAGAGGTCACCTTGGGCATTATGCCCGGCGCCGGTGGTACTCAAAATTTACCTAGAGCCGTAGGTGAAAGAAGAGCTAAAGAAATAATCATGACCGGTAAACCCTTCAGCTCTGAGCAGGCCTTCGAGTGGGGTCTAGTCAACCATATCTTTGAGCCGCAAGACGTCGTTGATCAAGCGCTCAACACTGCCCAGGTGATTGCCTCAAACGCTCCCTTGTCTGTTAAGCAAACAAAACGATCTATAAGATATGGATCTCAAATGGAACTTAAAACAGCCTACCGTTTTGAGATCGAGGCATACAATCATTTGGTAGATACAGATGACAGGGTAGAGGGCATTAGGGCATTTAACGAAAAGAGAAAGCCTGTATTTAAGGGTACATAAGGTCTTACCCCGGACCGTTGCTAGATGTACCTATGCTGCAGGCTCCGGAAAAAGCTTGTTCCGCATGGTTTGAATTTTCTCTCTTTCCATGCTTCGCTCGCAAACAAATTTAAGGATATCAGCGTTGATAGAGGCTGGTTTTACGGGCTCTAGCGTTTGAAGATCAATGTCTTTTTTGAAGGATGAGATTAACTTGCCTTGACCCATGGTATCGGCAAAATAAAGCTCACGCACAACTCCTGAATTTCTTCGCTCACAGTCAATTAAATACATTGAAACAGTAGACATGTACTTTTGTGGATCAGGGTTCCCTTTAATGGTTTCATCAGGACTGCTTTTGTGCTTAGAGGAGTTCGTTGAACGTTTGTTTTTTAATACCCAAACTTTTGCGAAAAATCTATCCTCAGTGATTGAATCTTGATCAATATAGTAATCTGATTCTTTCGAAATACCCTTATAGATTTCAATCCAGTCAGCAGTGTATGCGTGTTGAGAAAAAAGAAGTACGTTTAGAAAAAAACATGCTTCTATAAATTTCGGACCTAGTTGATAAAAACGCTTTTGATATTTCAATTTTTGATCATTATTGAATAATTTTATTAATTCATTAACGTGTTTAAGTTCGATTAGATATCTACTAGAGGGCCTAGTTTTATGACTTTGCTCGGATCAAAATTGTAGAAGTCCTGTGTGTGTAAAGCATTTCTGGCTAAAGCAAGAAAGATTTGTTCACGACCAAACGATAGGTTAACCACTTCACCCTCAATTACAGAGTCATTAGACAGAAAATAGGTAAGGTCCTCACTCGTGCAATCAATGTTATGGTGCTTACTCAGTAATTTTATGATGTGATTGATATCAGCGCTTTCTTTGAATCCAAAAATTGCACGAATTAAAAATATACCATTCCCAATATTCTTTACCGTAAGACGCTCCGTGTCAGTAACGCGTGGTAAATCCCAAGAGCTAATTTTAAGAAAGATAATTCGTTTGTGTAAATTTTTGTTATGTAGTACGTTTAGAGTAAAGCTATTTGGAACTCGGTCAATGTGCGTTGTAAGAAAAATTGCAGTTCCGTTGACTAAGGTAAGTTGTTTTTCCAGGGAGGGTAATTTACTTGTATACAGTTGAATGTCTGTGCCGTCATTGAGTAATTTTCTTCTAAGTAACTCCCGACCCTGATACCAAGTAATCATGAGTAAAAAACTTACACACCCGATTGAAAGAGGGAGCCATCCGCCTTGGGAAATTTTATTTAAATTAGATATAAAAAATCCCATATCGATAAATATGAAAATACCAATCACCAACGTCACAAGAAATAAATTCCATTTCCATAAAACCCTCATAACAACTGCGGTCAGTAAAGTTGTCATCAGCATAGTAGTAGAAACTGCGAATCCATATGCGGATGCAAGACTCTCGGATTTGCGAAATAAAAGAACAATTCCCATTACTATCAGGCACAAAAGCGAATTTATAAATGGAATATAGATTTGACCAATTTCCTTATCCGAGGTGAATATGATTCTCATACGCGGTAAAAAACCAAGTGTCATAGCCTGACTGGTCATGGAATAGGCCCCAGAGATGCAAGCCTGGGAAGCAATAACAGTAGCAACAGTTGATAAAACGACAAGACAGTAGAGCAAGAAATCAGGAGCCATCATGAAAAAGGGATTAGATATTGCGTCTGGCCGATTAATGAGCATGGCGCCTTGGCCAAAATAATTGAGTAACAGGCACGGCATTACTAAAAAAAACCAAGCTCTCTTAATCGGCTTTGAACCAAAATGCCCCATATCTGCATACAACGCTTCAGCGCCTGTTAGAACTAGGAATATAGACCCGGCTACGGCTAGAGTAATTGCTGGATCTTGCGCCATGAACTTAATGGCAAATAGGGGATTGAGGGCGAGTAATATCTGGGGAAAGGATAGGACTTGGTTTAGTCCCATTAATCCTATAACAATAAACCATACCAGCATTACGGGGCCAAATAAATAGCCAACTGTTGCGGTACCTTTCTTTTCAAAATAGAAAAGCGTAAATAGTATGATTAACGTCAAAGGCAAAATAAACTGCGTCAGCCCCTTAGATACCGTGTTTAATCCCTCCAAAGCAGATAAAACTGAAATAGCAGGGGTGATAACTGCATCGCCGTAAAAGAGGCACGCACCAAAGACGCCAATGATAATGAAAAGGATAGACTGATTAGTCCCGGTTTTCATTGTGCGGATTGTGAGTGCTGTTAATGCCAAAATACCCCCTTCGCCCTGATTATTTGCTTGCATCACAAATAAAATATATTTGAGCGAGACTACAAACACCAGTGCCCAAAAAATCATGGAAATAATTCCAAATATAGAATCATTTGTTAAAGCAATTCCGAAAATTGGATTAAAGCAAGCTTTTAAAGCATAAAGTGGGCTTGTGCCAATATCGCCAAAAACTACTCCAATCGCAGCTAATGTAAGCGCTCTTGAATCAGATACTTTAAGAGGCAGCGTAGCTTTGAGATCTACCTTTGAGAGGTGCTTTGACTCTGAGTATTCTGGGTTATTGAGGAACATACGCTAATTATTGCTTCTTACCCGTCAGATGAAATATTAAATTAGTTGAAAAAGGTATATTTATTTAAACAAGAGGCTAGGTTCGAGCTAGAGTTTAATAGAATTGAGTTAAGGTGAGATTTATTTCAAATGTAATGGTCGGTGGCGTTTTGATTGATCTAGAGAAATATTTCGCAAGTGAAACAATAATTGCGGAATTTTAAAATATCTCAATTAAGTCCTGTTTGATATTGCATTTTTAATACGCTCTTTGGATTAACAATTGAATAGCTTATTCGTGTAATTTATATAATTTAGATATTATGCCTAATATGAATAAATTAATTACTCTCAATGCGTTCGCTACAGTCTTAGAAAATACACTTTCATTAAGAGGTCTCACCTCTGTTTTGATTGTATTGTGCTTCCCGTTTGCAATTTGTCAGGTTAATCCAGTCCCTGCTACTTCAAATCGCTCTGAGTCCAAGCCTAATTTTGTTTCCAAAGAAAATGTCTCGGATAAATCAGTTCTGAAGCAAAGAGTAATTATTATGGTTTGGGACGGATTAAGACCCGACTCAATCACAAAGGAGGACACGCCAAATTTGATGGCTCTTCGACAATCGGGTGTAAGCTTTGCAGATAACCACTCTACTTATCCGACATTCACGATGATGAATGCCGCTTCATTAGCAAGTGGATCGTTTCCGCGTAAATCTGGATTTTACGGAAATACATTTTGGACACCACCGCCAGCGCCTGTTGGCGTGAATGCTTCTGGGCAATATCAGAGCTATGTTGACCCTGTCTTCACTGAAGATTACGCCGTCCTTAAAACTTTAAATACGCACTATGACGATGATTTGATCATGGTTCAGTCCCTCTTTAAAGTTGCTCATAAAGCGGGTCTCGTAACTGCAACCGTTGGAAAATCGGGACCTGCATTCTTGCAAGATATCGACGGAGGAGGATATTTTATTGATGAAAACGCAGTCCTTCCCCTGTCATTTGCCAAGGAACTGCAAAACGCTAATTTCGCATTGCCTGTTAACTCACCAAAAGCTTTTAAGGGTAAGGAGTTAGTCCTAAGCCCTAAAAATTCAAGTCCAACCAAGCGTGATGCATACATTACCTTTCCATTGACGGAGTACGGAGAGACCGTTTACACAAGAGACGCATCAGATGAAACGCAGGGCGCGCCAGAAGACAGTGCGAACAAATATTTGATGAGTGTTTTTACAAATTACATACTACCTGTTAAAAAGCCCGATCTATCATTGGTATGGTTTCGCACACCAGATAATGTCGAACACGGCTACGGTGTTGGATCTGCCAATTACCATAAAGCGTTGCGCTCACAAGATGCACGACTTGGAGAGTTGCGCGAGGCAATTAACGCTATGCATCTACAGTCCTCCACAAATATCATTGTGGTCTCAGATCATGGGCACAGCACGGTCTCGGGTTCAACTAGTTTGTTTCCGCTTCGCTCCATAGATCCCGCAACACACATTGAAGGCGGTATCTCTGACGCCAAAATTGGGAAGCTTGACTTTGTAAATGGCTATTCATTCTCAGGTGATGTTAGATCCGCAGACCTTTTAACTTACGCAGGGTTTAAGGCTTATGACGGAGCTGGATGTTTGACCTCAGCTATGGCAGGTATCAAAAGTGATTTAACAACGGTGTATACCGCAAAGCTTGACGAAACTGGAGAGCTGTGCGGTAAGCCAAATACAAAATATATGGCAATCAGTTCTACGCTACCAACTCCTATTGCCTCTTTTAAAGTTCCTGAAGTACTCCCCGAACATGCAATCATCGTAGCTGCAAACGGGGGATCAGATTATTTTTATGTGCCAGATCATGACACGAATACAGTAATGGAGATGGTTAGATTTATACAAAGTAGGGAGGAGTTTGGAGCCATCTTTGTTGATAGTAGATACGGAGATTTGCCAGGCACATTTCCACTTGAATTGATTAATTTTGAAAATACGAATAGAAAGGATCATGGACAACCTGATGTTGTCGCAAGCTTTGATTGGGATTCCATTCAAAGAGTCAGGGGTATGCTTGGGACAGAGTATGAGAGTTTTGCGGGTCAAAGGGGCATGCACGGCAGCTTTAGTCCAATGGATGTCCATAACACTTTAATTGGATTTGGACCTGCCTTCATCCCGGGTAAAGTGGTTGGTAATCCAAGCGGTAACGTTGATGTTGCACCAACTGTAGCTTATATGCTTGGACAAACCCTTCCCCAAGCTGAGGGAAGGATCCTGAATGAAGCGCTCATAAAACCCGCGTCAAATGACCCCATAAAAGTTAAGTTGGCGATCCTAACGCCGTCAAAAATTGCCAGTGATCTTAAATTTAAATCTCCAACAGATCCGTCCGGTAATACTCCCTATCTTAAGCATTCAAGGGGCATCTATTCTATGAATCTAGTGTTAAAAGAACTGACAATTGGTGCTAAAACATATCGATACCTGGATTACGCTAAGGCCTTAAGGTACTGATAATTTTAAGGGCACAGAGTTATAGGCCTATTTCATTTAATACTAAGTCGACTTTTGCCAAACAAAATGACTAAGTTGATTAAATGACTATTTAAGTTAGCGTTAGAATTAAAACCATGTCTAAATCACATGAGTCTTTTTTATTCGGACTTTTATTAGGGGCCTGTATAACCTTGGTTATAGGTTTCGGCTTTTATGATTGGAAGACCATGGCTAAGGGTAATGCGCAATCAGAGAAGGAATCAGACCGCGCCGTTATCAACGCCTTGTCTGCTGTGTGTGTTGAACGATTTAAGAGCGACGTTAATTATCAAAGCAACTTAAAGAAACTGCTTAAAGTTGACCAATTTACTGTGGGTGACTTTATGGAGATTGGAGGGTGGAGTAAATTTAGTACTTCCGCAGGCTATGAACTAGAGATTTCGAACTTGTGCGCCAAAATAATCATCTCAGAGTCCCCTTAATAACGTTCAATTCCATCCCTTGTATCCTCAATAAAGTTCATTTATAGCTCCGTTGGGCTGATTCTGATAGGCTACTCTCACCCTCATAAAGAGTGACTTGCTTGGGTTTAGTTCTCTTTTATCTCATTACAGGTTAAGATGTCCGCAAATTGGATAACAAATAATGAACATTAACTCTTTAAATAACCGTATTGCTTTAATTACTGGTGGAAACTCAGGAATCGGAAGAACGACTGCCCTTGAGCTCGCTAGAAACGGGGCGTATGTATTTATAGCATGCAGAGATGCTGAGAAAGCTCAGTCAGTTATAGATGAATTTAGCACCTTTCCTATGATTGGGAAGATAGAGTATCTATCTCTTGATTTAAGCGATTTCAATTCCGTCAAAGACTGTACAAAAACTTTTTTAGCGAAAGGGTTGCCGCTTCACCTCCTTATTAATAATGCTGGTATTGCGGGCTTAAAAGGCCTTACAGCGCAAGGCTTTGAGATGGCCATGGGCGTGAATCATCTTGGACATTTTTTACTCACACAAGAGCTTTTGCCAGCTCTTTTGGGAAGTGCTCCCTCAAGAATTGTCAACGTTGCAAGTCGCGCTCACTTTTACGCAAAGGGGATTGATTTTGACTCTTTGAGATCTAGTACAGCCACTAGGCTAGGTGTTAAAGAGTATTGCGAGTCAAAGTTGGCAAATATTTTATTTACAAGAGAACTAGCGAAGCGTTTAAAAGGCACTGGCGTCAGTACCTACGCAGTTCATCCCGGTGTTGTAGCGTCTAGCTTGTGGAGAGAGGTGCCTGAGCCGGTGCGTTCTTTAATGAAGTTATTCATGGTCTCCAATAAAACTGGCGCTAAAACGACCCTACACTGTGCAACTTCTTCAAGGACTGCATTTGAAAGCGGCGACTATTACTCCGACTGTAAGTCAAAGAAGCCAAGCAAAATCGCGCTTGATATAAACCTTGCAAATGAGCTTTGGACCAGAAGCTCGGATTGGGTTAATAATTATTAGGACGAAATCCTATTGCCCAATAAAAATGGACTAATCTAATAAAAGATTAGCCCATGCAAGGAGTCTAAAAGTATGTAAATCTACATTTGTAAATAGACTATCTAGTTCAATCAGAGTCGATCAAGATGATCTTTTAGTTGTTCCTCGGTCAAACTCAGGAGCATCGCACCTTTTTCAGGCTTAAGTAACTTTAGTGCGAGCAGCATTGAAATAGCGTGTTCTTTTGATGTTTTAGAGTCATGCGATTCTTGCATGCTCTCACCAAACAAAAACACCATGAGGGTTTTTCCAATAATGTTCATCAAGATACCAAAAAGTACCAATCCCAATAACATGGTGACTGAAGCTATTAGTCTTCCGCCAAAGGTAACAGGGAACATATCTCCGTAGCCAGTCGTTGTAAGCGTAACCATACACCACCACATTGTTGCAGGGATGGAGGTAAAGAAGTGCTTATCTGCAGGGATGGGATTTCCACCAATCGGGTCTATAGGCGCGAATACTGCCGCCTCTGGGGGAGATCCAGCAGGTAGGGGGTGAATTTTCAACTCCTCATCTAGCGCTGCTTGACCAACGGCCATGTTCTCTGGAGAGTACATATCACCCTCAACGAAAAACATCAGACTACTAGAGATCATAACCACGGAGAACAAAGCGATGAAGTAAATTCTCAGGTTAGTAATAAGCGGGTTGGAGGATTTAACTTTGTTTGATATCTCTTGCAAAGCAGCCTTAGCCATCTTCAATACTCGAAGAACCCTAACAACTCTGAGAATTCTTAATACCTTAGCACCCTGCAGGGCGCCTAGGTCTAACATTACCAAGAATGTAGGTAAGATGGAGATAAGGTCAACCAAGCCCCAAAAACTAAAAATATATTTGATTCTGCTTTTTGCGAAATATACGTTTCCGGCGTAATCTGCACAGAAAAAAGCAACTGCAACGAGCTCAATTGTCCAAAACAATGATTTATAGGTCGTAGCAAATGGCTCTAGTGTCTCCATTGCAAGTGATATACATGAGACATAAATCCAAAAGTTAACAATTGCAATCCAGAGCTTGAATGGTTTGCTTGTTGGATTTGTGAATACATCTTTAAGCACGGAGTGATTATGATGATGGTGGTGGGCTGTCTGGTTCATCTCATCTACCTTTGACTTGCAAAATAATTTCGTATGATATTTTAAATATCTTCACATTAGCAGGTCAGTTTGAATTATTTTTCTGAAATATTAATGAAAATAGTAACTTTTTTATCAAAATTGAGTAAGAAATCGCCTTTACTGGTTCTTGTTAATTAAAAGTTACTTTTGTTATTACTTTATAAAAAAACCAGTAAAAGCATCATTGCGCGTGCATTTTTGGAGCTGGAAACGCTCCAACACAAATATTAGCCTGGTCGGGTACTAGTAGAGTTCGGCTAGCGGAGTTAGGCGGCAAGTGACGCAATAGGGGTGTTTGCTAGAAATTTGCATTCTTTTAAATTAAGAATTTGCTATTAGCAACAAATAAAAGTGCACAATTGGATTGTTAATTGTTACAACTTTGTTACATTAGAATGCTGGTCGCGCGTTAGGTCATGAACACTTTTTTTGCCTATCCCTCTCCTATTTAATGTCATTTTTAATCGGACTTATCATGAAACGGTTTACCTCTCAACTGTATTTCTGGGTTTTATTAGCCATATTAGGTGGCGGCCTTTTGGGCTATCTGGATCCGACTACAGGTGCAAGTCTGAAGCCTCTTGGGGACGGCTTCATTGCACTAGTGAAAATGTTAATTAGCCCAATCATATTTTGTACAGTGGTTATGGGTATTGTTGGCGCAGGAGATATGAAAAAAGTAGGGCGAGTCGGAGGCAAAGCCCTTTTGTATTTTGAAGTGGTGTCCACTTTTGCTCTACTTATTGGTGTATTGGTGATGCACACATTAAGACCTGGTGATGGATTTAACGTAGATCCAGAATCCCTCGATGCAAAGGCAGTTGCAACTTATGCAAAAGCCGCCCAAGAACAAAAACCTGTTGACTTTGTTTTGCATATCATCCCTAAGACTTTTGTAGATGCATTCACCGGCTCTGGTGATTTATTACAGGTATTGTTGATTGCCATTTTGTTTGGTTATGCGATGGTCAGTTTAGGCCAGGCGGGCAACGCAGTGCATAAGTTGATCGAGGAATTCTCCAAAGTTATCTTCAAGATGATGAATTCCATCATGAAGTTGGCGCCCATTGGCGCAGGTGGCGCGATGGCCTTTACGATTGGTAAGTTTGGTATTGCCTCATTGAAACCTTTGGCAGCTTTAATGGGTAGCTTTTATCTGACCTGTGTACTTTTTATATTAGTTGTGCTTGGCTTGATTGCGGCCGTTACAGGTTTTAGTATTTTTAAATTTATTGCCTACATCAAGGATGAAATACTAACTGTACTTGGAACATCGTCCTCTGAGTCTGCCTTAGTCCCTTTGATGATTAAACTGGAACAACTGGGCTGCTCTAAGTCCGTTGTTGGTTTGGTGGTTCCCTCGGGCTATTCATTTAATTTAGACGGCACCAACATTTATATGACAATGGCTGCCTTATTTGTTGCGCAAGCTCTCAACATTGAATTAACAGTGTCGCAGGAGATAACTATTTTGTTGGTTGCAATGCTGACCTCTAAGGGAGCGTCCGGCGTAACCGGCTCAGGTTTCATCACCTTAGCGGCAACGTTGGCTGTTGTCCCCGCCATCCCCGTTGCCGGCCTAGCCCTTATTTTGGGGATTGACCGCTTTATGTCAGAGGCACGCGCAATTACCAACTTTATTGGTAACGGAGTTGCTACGGTTGTAGTGGCCAAATGGGAAAATGAACTCGATAAAGATCAAATGGCCATAGCGATGAAGGGCTAATAGGAATTTCAAACTTCAGTACTCTAAATACAACTGAAGTTGTAGCTTTTATCAAAATACTTTATTCAAACTAGTGTAAGGTGATGGACTGGGTGAATGTATAGATTCACTCAGTTTTCATCAATTCCTGCTACCCTATTCGAACCTCTAACCCCTGTTCTTGGTGGGCTATTGTGGCTAAAACTGAGCAGAGTCAATACTGGGTAACGAGGCAAATGAGAATTTATTGTGGTAACAAAATCTGAAATTTTTCATCGATTTACTATTGAACACTCTGGTTCAAAGCGGAGCTTAGCTTACTCAGAAGTAGGGGACAAGCATAGCGACCAAATTCTTATTTGTATCCCCGGCATATTAGAAACAAGGGATACGTTCGCACCTTTGCTTGAGAAAATTAATAAGGGTTCGGTATGCAGAGCCATTAGTGTCGACCTTTGCGGAAGAGGGGATTCTGATCCTCTTGCCGAATCGGATGTTTACAGCATGAGGCTTTATTTGAGTGATTTGGAATTATTTCTCGCTCACATCAAAACAAGTCACTCAACCAAGCCCGTCAAAATACATATTCTTGGAACCAGTATGGGGGGGATTTTGGCTATGTACCTGGCAACCTCTCACGCAAACCCTCAGGCTACACCCATTGCATCCATCATATTGAATGATGTTGGATTAACGTTAGCTTGGTGGTCCATATATAAGCTATACGGGAAAATGAGTAAGGGCACAATGACCGTTGGCGTTTCTGTAGATCTTGATCAATTGGCAAGCTCACTTGGAGTTTCGCCATCGGTGGTTAAGGCCGTTCAGGATCCATCTCACTTCGATCTTCCCTTTAAATCCGATTTAATGGGAATGCATTTTGCTGGTGTTCTAAAAGAGTTCAAAGGTGCAGTGAGCTTAATACACGCTAAAGATTCTGTGATTTGTACAGCTATGCAAGTCGATGAGTTTTTAAAACTCTACCCTGAGCGTAATTTACTTGAGGTTCCAAACGTTGAGCATCCAGCTCCGTATAACGATATGGTTTGTGATTTTGTAATCGGTAAATTAATCAAGTCGCGCTCTGTTTCCAAACCCGTTGATGTTTTGAGCGGTGTTACTGAGTTAATAGCAACTCCATCACCAGGAGGAGTGGGAAGGCCCTCTGGTTCGAAGGCCCAAGTTGATGAGAAATTACACGTTGACCATGAGTTCCAAGTCGGTGAACTACCCAACACTCATACTTCCTCAGTGCCACTTCAGGAGCAATTACCGTTATTTTCGAGTTTGTCGGTATCCCCGGTTGCGGCCTGCGAGACTGTTCAAAAGCTAGTTGAGCTAAACACTCAAATATTAGATCAGTTCGAACAAGCCCAAGCAAGTGCCTCAAAAGTGGCTGATACCTTAGCCTCGGCCTCTGTACCCCTTGCAGCGCAATCCACTAAGGTCGATGGAAACGCAGAACTAGCTACTGAGTTCTTGGGACCCACTGCAAATATAAATCAATCGGTCCTGAATAGATGGAGATCGGCAGTGAGTGAGCTGTTCCGACGCAAAGAGTAGGATTGATTGAATCATTATTACAAGAAAACCATCTTCCGCAGGGCTTATCTTTTCAGTGCTTTTAACTTTTGGGTTCGATGGAACTCCTAGGAAATCTCAGTGTTTGGCGATCAGTTAGCTCAAGCCGCAAAACGGCAAAATAGTGTCAAAAATAGGTGGTGCTAATTTTGCTTTATGTGTACCGGCTTACCCAAATCTTTAAGGAGCTTAGTATGAACACAAAACTCGTCGTGACTACAATTTCTGCACTGCTTTTGATGCAAACTCAGGCATGGGCCTTTGATATGGTCAGAGACGCTAACGCTAAGCAGTTTACTCAAAAGGCTGATCACAGCAAGGACGATAAGCGTCCCCCAACCCAATTACAGATGAAAAGACCGGCCAATTACCCCGTACAAGTACAAAAATAATCACTTTAATTCAGACGTAATTTGGATTTTATTAGTATTAAAGTTTGTATTATTTTGTATTTATTCAATATTTAAGTATTAATTTACAAATTTTTGTTAATTAATTTAAAAATACTTGCAAACTATGTACACCAACTGTCGTCCTGATGCGTTAAATATCCATTGATTACTAAGGTATGAAAATGGAAATGTCCACACAATCTGTCGACTCGTTGGTTCTAAGATTTGAACAAAGGTTTTTGAAGGTCTCCTATGAGGCTACAAAAATCAAGGCCTCCTTTGATCGCCTGCGAGCTCAAGTAGCCCAAGAGGCTGAGCAAAAAAGTCGGCCAGCAGCTCGCATCTATAACGACATGAGAGCAGTAAAAGCCTAAATATTTGGCACCTGAGGCTTTGATTTAATAAGTCAAAGCCAGTAGTTAGTGTCTACAACCGGCTTGAAAGCTCCTATATAAACCGATCCAATCACAGTTTTTACTGTGATTTTTTTTATCCATTTTGCTCCCATCCCTCTCGCTCCCCATCAAGAAGCTATGGACTATTGGGATTGTTCATATTCACGGTAATAATCCTCAGTTAGATCCGCCCTAAATTCAAGGTACAGTGCCTGATTTTCATCCTCCATGTATTCCTTTACTCAGCCTAGAGATTAAACCGTAATATGAACATTCCCAAGAATAAATTCAAAGAGGCTTTACTTAAAAACGATCATCAAAAGGGGTTGTGGACAACGCTTGCAAGCTCTTATTCGACGGAGGCTTTGGCGGGGGCAGGGTTTGATTGGATGCTACTTGATATGGAACACTCCCCCAATGAGATGGATACCGTCTTAAGCCAGCTCCAAGTGCTTGCAGGCTTTGAAGTGAACCCAGTCGTTCGTCCCCTTTGGAACGACACCTTGCTGATTAAACGCTTGCTAGACATAGGTGTGCAAACAATTTTGTTGCCTTATGTTCAAAATGCCCAAGAGGCAGAAAACGCGGTTATCGCCATGCGCTACCCTCCTCGTGGCGTAAGGGGAGTTAGCACGGTGACACGGGCGACTCATTTTGGCCGAGTTAAAGACTATATGAGTTGCTGTGAACAAGAGTTGTGCCTTTTGGTACAAATCGAGACTCAAGCAGCGCTTGATCATTTGGAGGCGATTGCTGCAGTGGATGGGGTCCATGGGGTTTTCATAGGCCCTGCTGATTTATCGGCAAGCCTGGGATATCCCGGGCAGCAAGACCATCCATTTGTAATAAAAGTCATCGAAGAAGCTATCAAACGAATAAGAGCCTGCGGTAAAGGCGCAGGAATTTTGACGGGCGATAAGAATTTAGCTAAGCGCTACATTCAGGCGGGGACAACTTTCACGGCTGTTGGCGTTGATGCAGCACTTCTCGCACGAGCCGCGGAAGCTCTAGCACGAGAGTTTTGAGTGATTTTTAAGAAAGCAGCTAAAGAGATGGTGCTCGGTGTCGATTCTCTTTTTACCAAGGTTGAGATTTTCAAACCACTTACTATTAAAAGCAGGTGGTTTTTTTTTGAGTAACCGTTAAAACTCAGACCCCCAATCTCCCTGCTTATTTCACTTGGATTTTAATAACAATGTCTTGAGTTGAGGCAACTGGTTTACCGTCTTTTAACGCAGGAAAGAATTTCCAATTTTTTAAAGAGGCGAGTAGTAGTCTATTTAAGACTGGATTTTGTGTAGGCCGTAACCAGTCAACCGTTACAACTCCGTCCACTCCAATCGTAAATCTCGCTATAGCCTGGGCTTGGAGTGCCTCCTCACGCAGGCTATCGGGTATTTGGGGCATGGGTTGGACAAGCGCACGAGCAGCACTTTGAGCACCAAATGAGCTAGCTGAGTTGTTAGGCTGATCGGTGTTGAACTGAGGTGCTGATGCCGGCAAAATAGGCTCCGCACTTGGTTGAGTTATTTGTGAGGCGGTGGACTGGGTTGCGAGCGAAGATGACTGGGGATTCGGTGGATTTAAATTCGGACCAGAGCTTGAACTGGGCGTTGGTTGAGAGTCTCTTTGATGTGAAACCAAAGGGGGAGGGGGTAACTCCTCAATCAACTCGGCTTGCATCTCAGTGGGTTGGAGGAAGCTTGGGGAGGAGTCTTTGAGGCTAAAGTTGAAGCCGAACATCAAGAAAACCCATATCACTAAAGCACAAGGCAGCGTCCAACGCAGACGCACAGTAGGATCATCGAAGCTTTGAGGTTCGAGTTCAGGCATCATCTGTTGCTCAGTCCGCATGTTTGACCGCAATTAAAAAATGCTGCGCACCGGCTTGCCTAGCCTTGAGCATAGCTTGAACCGTCACGCCGTTAGGCGCCGCGCTATCTGCAGAGACGATGACACTAGCCTGCGTATTCTCAAGCATTGGTCTTAAAGTTGAAGAAAGAGTCTCTAGTGTCACTTCTTTCTTGTCTATAAAAATGGAACTTTCTTTGTTGATCGTGAGTGTAATTGGTGTCTTTGCCTTCAAGGGATCTGCGTGTCCTTGTGGCAAGTTAACTGGCAAGGAATGCAGATTTTGCATGGATAGCGAAGCAAGCATAAATGTCGCTAATAAAAAAAACATAACGTCGATCATAGGAATGATCTCAATGCGACCTTTCTTGGTTGAGCGAGAGCGTTTGATTTTCATTTTAAGTGGCTCCGAGGCATTGAGTCGCTTTTCTCTTCGGCTAAGCGTATGTTATCGAGCAACCGAGTACCAATTCTTTCCAGCTCATCAAGCACGTGTGCTTGTTGTTTAGAGAAATAATTAAAAGCAAATAAAGCAATGATGGCTATAAATAATCCGATACCAGTTGCGATCAAGGCCTGAGCAACCCCGCCTGTAACACCTGTTGGGTCAACAAGTCCACTACCCCCAAAGAGTTGAAAGGAGTGCATCATCCCAGTGATAGTTCCCAAAAGACCAAGGAGCGGGGCTGCGGTCACAATCGTCTCCAGCACCCATAAATAACGACTTAGTGCTTTTTCAATGAGTTGGGACTCATCGTTTGCACGGGATTCGACCCACCATGATGGGTGAGACTTATTCTCCAAAATGACTTGTATAAACCTTGTGTAATAGTTGTTAGGGCCAAGCTCTTTAATGCCTATATTGAGAGCTTCCCAATCAAACCCGTAGCTCTCAATTAAAAGCATAAGTGATGGATTTATCTCTAGAAAACGATAGTAGACATAAATTTTGTCAAGAATGATGGCAATAGCAATAATGCCCAACAAAAACAGGGGATACACAACAGCCCCCCCCGCTTTGATGGCCTCTAAGGCTTCATAAATATCTTGCATGAAAATAACTCCGTGATGAAAATTGAATTTAATAAGGTATTTGGCTAAATTTTTTACCGACTGAACGACTTATTTCATATAACTTAGAAGTGCTTCGTCACCCCCATAAATAGTGACCTACGCTGGCCATACTGCGGTGCGTAAATGCCTATACCACTCCCGTCCCTAATCTCATAAATTCTGTCTAGAGCGTTATTCAGTACCAATCGGTATTCAAGTGCACCTAAGTCCGTCGTTCGAAATATTTCGTTTAAACCTAAATTTAAAACTGCGTAACCGGGTAAGGTACCCGTGTTCGCAAAGCCGTTTCTGAGTCCGCTCGCGTAAATCATGTTTGCGTTCAAACGGGTCTTCCCCCATAGATAGGACGCGCCCCCGGTAACTGAGTGAGATTGCTCATGATCAACGTTGATCCAGTTGGTTGCTGCGTAGTTAAGAGTCTGTTGGTCAAATAGATATTGGCTAGATATTACGTTTTTTGCAAGACTCACGTTTTCCGAAACATTCAAATAAGTATTCAGACTGCCGATTTTGTAGGTATTACTCCACTCAATTCCGTAAATCCTGCCGTAAGCGTAATTGAACGGGCTAAGGATGAGTGCAGGCCCAAACTGCCCCTCATCGATTGTGTTTTGAGTATTTTTTAAATACGCATCAATTCCTATCGTATATCTCTCGCTCACTCGCTGAGTAAGACCCATGTCATAGTAGTCACCCGTCTCAGCCCTGACAGAGGAGTTAAGTCCTGGGGCTGCGAGCGTGGTGTTCATAAATAAATTTTGAGTGAGCGTTGAGACTAACTCGTTGGGCGGAGGCGTAAAGTAGTGAGAGTAGCCTGCGTGAAGGCTTGTTGCCTCAGAGGTATTTAACACTAAACCAAGACGAGGGCTGAATTGGCTAGCTCGAACGAATGCTTGGAAGTAATCGTAGCGCAAACCATAATTAAGTGTTAACTGTGGATTTAATCTCCAAGTATCTTGCGCATAAACACCAAGTTGTAAATTTCCGTTTTTGTTGTTGTTATCTGAAATAGAGAGTGGCGTGCCTGAGACGACTCCAGATGTGGCGTTTAAAGAATAAACCCAAGAGTTGTTTTGAGTTGATACGTTCTCAATACGCTCAACCATACCAAGTTTGATGGTGTGTGATTCACTTAATTTGTACGTAATATCAGATTGCAGTCCAGTTGTTAAACTTGATTTAAGCACATCAGATGAGACTGCATTAAAGTATAAATTTCCTGGCGTATCCGGCAGATAATGTTTTGTAGCGTAGTTGGTGTAAAGTGAAGTTTGATAATTTAGAGAGTCATTTACTGAGCTTTGCAAAGACAGAGCCGCAAATTGATTTTGTTCGAATTGTTGATCGTTCAAATTAAGCGAGTTTATGGTTGCGGGTACGTTGCCAACATAGCTAATATTTGCTGCATACGGGTTTGGGTTTGTTGCATTTGAGGCGCTGTAGTAAGGGTTTGTTACAGGGTTTACATTCCCGCCCAACTGTCCTGGGTTATTAGGGATTTGAAACATTCCAGAGTAAGTCCCACCCATTAGCGTTAATTTGGTTGTTGAGTCGATCAGGTAAGAGAGGTAACCAAAGCCCTTATTTTGTCGAGTAATATCGTGAACGGGAGTTATTGTGTTGGACGGATTCTCAATCCCTGTGTTGTCGCTCAGATAAGAGCCGGTGAGGAAGTAAGAAACTTGTTCCTTTGTTCCGCCGTATTGAAAGCTTGAATTCAGGGTTTTGTAAGAGCCCGCATAAACACTTGCGGATCCCGAATCTTCAATATTAGATTTGGTGGTTATATCCACAACACCAGCTGTATTAAAGCCGTACTCTGCAGGCAAAGCCCCAGTTAATAACTCTATGCTTTGAGCTAAGCGCGTATCCAAACTCACTCCAAAACCGCTTAAACTCTGGGGCAAAATCACGCCGTTGATTTGATACTGAACATTGGCATGTTCACCTCTTATATGTATTTGACCGTTAGAGTCATTCACAACTCCGGGTGCTTCCAGTAAAACTTGATTAAGCGGCGTATTCTCGCCCTGCGGAAGTCTTTCGATATCTTTTTCATTGAAGTGGTAAACGCTTCCTCCAGTTTTAGCAGAGATTTCATTTCGCGCAGGCTCTTTTAAATCAGCAAATAAATTGATTTCCAAAGCTTGATCAGAAGCTAAAGTAATATTTGTAGTTGTTATCTCAGTGTTCGGACCTCTATCGTCGAGTACAGATATACCAATACCAGTAGAGAATCCTGGTTTTTGAGCCTCAACCGCGTAGGTACCAACCGGAAGATTCTTGAAGACATAAAATCCCACCTCATCGGTTTTTACTTTTGAGATAACTTCACCTAGAACCGTTTGAAGATTTATTTGAACTCCCTCAAGCCCACGTCCTAGGCTATCTTGTACTCGCCCCTGAATGTCATTAGCGTATAAATTACCGGCGTACAAGCCAATAGCAGTCAAAAAAGCATTTAAGTAAATGCGGGATTTAAAAGATTCTTTGTAGCTAAAAAAATTAAAACGCGATTTAGATTCTTTCACAATTCAAACTCATAACTTAGAGAGTCGCTTAGCTTAAGAATAAGTATTGAGCTCAAGCGAAACTCAGTAGAAAGAACGGAAATGTAAATTAAGCCTTAGGCCCCCCAGATGTCTTTTAAAGTGTTATTAAGAACTAAAGAGACTGCTCAATACAAATCCACGAATCAGCTGGTAATCATTAAATCCGGAGGGGCCCGGGGCTGATAAATCGTTAGGGTGAGGAGTGATGCAAAGTAAATAGGATGGGTTGCTTTTAAGCCATAAGAGTATGCGGCTAGTAAAAGCAATACGGCGTATGCGCTAACGCAAACGCTATAGATCAATGATTCAAATAGATTACAGTTTTTTACAACATCTTTTTCACAGTCAAGGGAACCGCATTCATTGGATTCAGTAAAGCCGAAGTGAGAATCTAGTAACGAACTTATAGTGCTAGTGTTTTTTAATTTTAGATCTACAAAAGTGTTTTGTTCAGTTCTTGCAGAGCCGAGCAGTTGTTTTGAGAAATTGCTCGATGGGTGATAAATAGAGTGAATGATCCCTAAAAACTGAGAAACTAACAAGCAACTGATTAGTAACGCGAGCAAATACACCCGCCAAGCACTGAGGCACAGACGAGAGTTTGTGTTGTCGTTAAAACTATTGCAAACCATGTACGCTATCTATTAGCTCAAATGAGGGGAGGGTGCGTGTTTACAAAGACACGGATTAACCGGTCTTACCGAGATGGTTAGTTTAATTTAAAAATTCATTTTAAATCAAAATAATCTCTACTAATTAATGCGTATTTCAGTGTCTGAATGTATAGTAGTTTTGAGTTACTTGAGAGAACGCGCAGATTTATGAGACATGTGGCATACCTCAAGCACTTGGCACTGCGCAGTGCCGCTGCCTTGCAGTTATCGTTGAGTTTGACTAATTGATCATTACTAATTCCCAGGGTCAAGTCTGCTAATCGATATTCTCCTTACTTTAGCCAAGGCAGAGGTGTAATTTTTCGGGACTCTTAGCAGCCTATTACCCCAAACCACTTAGAACGTCTCACTTAGGGTGGATTGTTTCCTTGTGACCTCATAGCAGTCTAGAGTTTGTTTTCTTTGTTGGGTGTTAGAACAAGCAGCATTGCAACTAGGATCAAAAGTAAAGCAGCAATATCTGTATAAGCTATTTGCTCCCCTAATACCGCTGCACCACTAAGAAGCCCAATAACCGGTACAAGCATTACTGATAAACCGCTGGTTACTGGGGTAAGTTTGCGAGCTACTAAGAACCAAGCTACGTAACCTACGCCAAATGATAGACCTCCCGAATAAGCTATTGCCAGCCACTCTAGGGTATTGGGCCATCTCCAAACTTCATTTTCAAGGAATACACCTATGATTGCAAAGAACACAAAACCAAAAGTTAACATCCAAAACGTAAGAGCTACTGATGAGACAGTTAGTTTTGCATTTTTAAGTAAGGTTGTTCCCAGTCCCCAGAAAAAAGCTGCACCTACTGTCAAAATAACTCCCAAAGGATGACCCGAAAAGTTTGTGAACTCATCGGCCCCTAGTAAAGCAGTTGCAGATAATGAGCAAATAACTCCCAAGACTGCTCTGCCTTTGAGAGGTGTTTGATAAATTATTACGCTAGTTAATAATGCCCAAACTGGCATGGTGTATCCCATAATCGCTGCGCGACCAGAGTTGAGTAGTCGGATGCCATAGATAATTCCGAGGTGCCATAAACCCATATTGGCGAAACTCAGTTGTGCAATAACTGAGCGTTCCTTCAGAGGAATGAATAAGGATTCACCTCGTAAGCGTGCGTAAAGTCCTACGCAGGAAGCGCCCACTAAAAAAGTAAATGCTCTAAAAATTCCTGGGGGATAGCTCGTAACTGCAAACTTCATAACTGGGTAGGTAGAGCCCCAGATAAGAGTTAGGGTGAAGATGAGTAATAAATCAATTCCAGTAATTTTGGGTTGTTCATGTTCACTCATCTGATCATTCTAGATCTTTTTATTGATAAACATATGAGAAGACGGCAGGTATCTATCTACGGCACTTCGAGTCTGAGGCCCAATAATCAATTAAGCTTACTCATCATCTCTAGTAATTTGGTTTCGCTAATCTCTCGAAACTGTCCTCGTTTAATTCGCAGTAGGTGAGCTAAATCAACCTCAAGTAATTGAGCTGCCGCTTCAGGAGCTAGTTGTTTTGCGTTAATAATCTTAATGAGGTCCTTGACGATTTGAGATTTTCTTTGCATCTCTGACGTATCGTTAACTTCAATACCTTCATATACATTAGAACTTGTGATTTCTAATATGTTTTCTAATTCCGCGTTCAAAATAACTTCCCTTGTTTTTATATCCCAAGATCAGATGACTTTCTAAGCCGTAAAGATCTTTGGCCAGCGCATACTTGGCTAAGTATTAACCCCGATGATATAACGAAAAGGGGTTCTAAGTCTATATAAAAATCAATATTTAGAATTTAAATTTTTTATATCCTATACCGTACTTCAGCATCAAAGGTTTTAATTTTTAGACTGAATTTCTACTTTGATGTAAATAGTCTTATGAACGTATTAGTATTGCTTTAATGATGCAATAGTCATTTTTACACTGAAGTAGAAATGGGCGTAAATATATTCTTGATCCTAGTAGTGAAATCACTTTTTTTGATATTCGACTTATTACATTTCAAGTCCATCAATCGGTAACACCAGGACTTAACTATAATCTTTACTTTACGTTTTAAGAGATCATAAACTGTGGATCAAAATTTATTTAAACGCTTATATCAGCGTGTTGCCGGATTCTTTTCAGCTCTCTTCGGGGCTAAGTCTCACGAGGCCCAAGGCCGAAATGAAGCTGAACACTCCGCAAATGGAGGAAATGGGGATCATAACCAAGGAGAGTCTAGTTTTAAGCGAGAGACAAAGGCAGTTTCAGGTCTTTCTGGCTTGGATTTGTCGTTATTTCATAAAATTGATACAGTGACTGGACATGGGGATGAGGCATTTCCTGGCGCAGACGTAACAGTTCACTATACAGGATGGTTGATTGATGAAAGTGCACCTGACTTAAAGGGTCAAAAGTTTGATAGCTCCGTCGACAGGGGGCAAACTTTTAATTTCCCACTTGGTCAGGGGCACGTAATTAGGGGGTGGGATGAAGGGTTTGCTGGAATGAGAATTGGTGGCAAGAGAACTCTATTGATTCCTCCCGAAATGGGCTATGGCGCAAGGGGGGCAGGAGGAGTAATCCCACCTAATGCGACATTGATGTTTGAAGTAGAGTTATTTGGCGTTAATTGACTCACTTAACTCAGTAGGATCAGTCCTTGGCAAGATAAAGCAAGAATAATCCAAAGTAGACCAAAATGAAACACCGAGTTAAGCGAAATGTTTAACTCGGTGTTTTAATTTGTAGAGCCTGGCTTTTGTCAAACCTTTTCTACATCAGTGATTTAATAAGGCTTTGACTGCATCCTCTACAGCTTGCGCCGTGATGCCAAAGTGTTTGTATAAATCTGCAGCAGGTGCAGATTCTCCAAATGTATTTATGCCAATTACCCGTCCAGCTCTGCCAACATATTTATGCCAAAAATCAGGTTGAGCGGCTTCTATGGCAACAGCAGGTAGGTTACGCGGTATCACACTGTTTTGATACTGC
>CAIRBP010000029.1 GCA_903876885.1 uncultured Burkholderiales bacterium
AGAAATGAATTAGACATAGCGACTAACAGAGATTCCTTCGCACAGGCTAATCTTCATTTGATTTCAAACTGGACTTTTACAACTGGGGTAAGACAAAGCTCTGTACAACTTAGTAGCCGTGACGATCTCACCAATGGAGCAGCTTCTGGATTAGCAACCTATAAAGCAACAAACCCAGTTTTAGGCGCAACATGGCATGTTATTGACACGTTAAACATCTACGCCAATCAAGGAAAGGGATTTGAAACTCCAACTCTTTCAGAAACTGCCTATAAAACGGGGGCTTCCGCACCCTTGCTAACTTTTAACCCAAACCTTCTTGCGGCATCAAGCCAACATATAGAACTGGGTAGTAAGTTCGTCCCATCAAACTACTCCAGAATTGATGTTGCGTGGTTTCGTATAAAGACAGACGCTGAGATTGTTACTGCTCAAAGTGTTGCCGGAAAAACAGCCTACACAAATGCAGGGCAAACTCTTCGTCAAGGATTTGAGCTTGCTGGTCGTCAACAATTTAATGAGAAATGGAAGGGACAAGTATCTGCGACTTACATACGTGCAACTTATGAGAATTACGTAAATTACTTAGGATCTAACTACTCAGGAAACACCTTACCTGGTGTTCCTAACAAAGAAATATTCACCTCAATTACTTGGTCTGAAAAAGGTTTTCAAACAACTAAGGCTAAACAACTACCAGGCTCAGAAGTATCGCTGGATTGGTCGGGCAGATCAGTCATGTGGGCAAATGACTCAAATGCGGCATCCAGTGCTGCATCCGGTTACGGAATCTTTAATGCGCGATTCAGGCGGCGCTTTGAAATAGGCCCCTCACAGTTGGAAGCCTATGTAGGTATTAACAACCTCACAGACCAAAAAACTATAGGCTCAGTCATCATCAACCAATCCAGTAGCCAATATTTTGAACCTGGTTTACCTAGAAATTGGGTGGTTGGACTCCTAGGTAAATTACCCCTCTAGCATCACTAAGGTTAATTCAAAGTGAAGCTTTTTAGCAAGGTATCGTGGCTGATTTTTGCATTGATACCCAGCCTTGATAGCGCTTACGCTGACTGGAGTATATTGACGCTAAATAAAGATAAAACGGTCAATATTTGGGTTGAATCGAACTCAATACAAAGACGTGGTGATTACGTATTTGCTTGGATTATTTATGACAGGGAGAGACCTGCTGCAGATGGTGCAATGTCTTCCAAGGCCTTGAATCAATACGACTGCGAAGAAAAACGTACTCGAACTTGGCAGCAAAGTTTTTATTCAAAATCTATGGCTGGTGGAGACCGTTTACCTCCAAAGACTTTAGATCAGTGTGAAGTTAGTGATTCACTAGAAATAAAGTTAGATGATAAATGTCTAAACCCATGGCTTCCTATTTTTGACCGAACTACTGGGGCCGATATCCTTAAAGCGCTATGCGTTGACAAAGCAATATGACAAAAAATAACGAAACTCAATCCGACTAAGGTTCACTAAACACCAGATTTTTTGAAAAGATTAATCCGAATTATCAACTTTGCATCAACTCAAGAATTTCTATCGTTTCCTTAAGTACTCCATTGACCTTTAATGATGTTGTCAGAAGTGTTGTGTTGAACAATATCTCTTCGAAGAGATCCTCATTTTCAATTTCTGCTGTATAGCCCACTAAGTTTGAATTTACTTTTCTAAAAAATTCAAACTTAACACCCATTGGTCCAAATACTTGCTCCAATGTGTTGTTTCGAATCCACCAATCAGCATCATTAACTTTATACGTGACCATTAATTTTTTCATAACTCTCCTTCCGATCGCCATCAATCGCAAACGCTATTTACCCTTCTCCATCACATCCAATCTGCCATTTAAAGCGTCAACACCCCGTTTAATGCCTGCTAGACGACCGCGAAAAGCCTCAACATATTTATCGTGTTTTAGTTTTGCAGCTTGCTGTGCGGTCAGAGGACGGTCAGTGACTGC
>CAIRBP010000030.1 GCA_903876885.1 uncultured Burkholderiales bacterium
ACCCCTCGCCCGATGAAGTGTCGTTCGGGGTTGTGCTCGACCTAGCCTGCGGCGGCGGGCGCCATATGAAGTGGCTTTGCGAACAAGGTTTGAAGGTGCTTGGTGTAGATAAGGACGCACTCGCATTAGAACAATGTCGCGCGTTCGGCGAGGTTTTAATAGCTGACCTTGAGACCCCTGACGGGAGAGCTTTATGGCCACTTGAAAACCGACAGTTTGCGGGCATTGTTGTCACAAATTACCTGTGGAGACCCTTATTTCCATTTATTTTGGGCTCACTTGAGGACAATGCAGTACTTATTTATGAAACTTTTGCAGATGGACATCAGTCGTTTGGGCGTCCAAGTCGGCCCGAGTTTTTGCTTAAACAGGGGGAATTACTTGAAATATGCGCAAATTTGCGCATCATTGCCTATGAGGAAGTACTTTTAAGCAACCCCGATCGATTTGTGCAACGAATTGTTGCAATCAATGGGAGCGGGGAAGTTTGCGCACCGCACAGATATCGGTCTACATCTCGGTAGAATAGTGCCCTTTAGCCACTTACACTTGTTTTCATGACACCCATTACCGGAAGCATCGTCGCGTTAGTTACTCCGATGCATGACGACTCAAGCGTCGACTATGCGGCACTTCGCAAACTGATTGACTGGCACATTGACCAAGGCACTGACTGCATTGGCGTAGTTGGCACTACGGGAGAGTCTCCAACTGTGAGCGTTGAGGAACACTGCGAGATTATTCGGGTCTCTGTTGAGCAAGCTAAAGGGCGAGTACCGATCATGGCAGGTTGCGGCGCTAACTCCACCCAAGAGGCTGTGGAGTTGGCACAATTTGCCAAGAAAGTTGGAGCTGACTGCCAGTTGCAAGTTGTCCCTTACTACAACAAACCGACCCAAGAGGGTCAATACTTGCATTTTAAAAAGATTGCAGAGTCAGTGGACCTACCCATGGTGCTTTATAACGTTCCAGGGCGGACGGTTGCAGATTTGCTGCACGACACCGTGATACGCTTGTCCAAGGTACCTGGAATCGTTGGTATCAAGGAAGCAACTGGAAACATTGAGAGAGCTCAGTGGTTGATTAAAGATCTACCCACAACGTTTAGTGTCTACTCTGGTGACGATCCTACTGCAGTAGCTTTGATGCTATGCGGCGGTAAAGGTAACGTGAGCGTAAGTGCAAACATTGCTCCTAAACTCATGCATGAGTTGTGCGTCGCAGCGATGGCAGGTGACGTTCAACGCGCTATGCAAATTCAGTTTAAATTGCTACCTATTCACAAAAATCTATTTGTTGAAGCCAATCCCATCCCACTCAAGTGGGCCATGTCAAGAATGGGACTTTGCAAAGGCGCTATGCGTCTACCGATGACTCCTCTCACCACAGCTAATGAGGCTGTTGTTGAAGCTGCACTCAAAGCAAGTGGGTTAATTTGATTTACGCCAAGGAACTTCTTTGAAAACGTTTTTTATATTCAATCGCATCTTGAGCACTCAGTCAGGCACAAAAACAGTTGGCACCCTTACAGCGGTTGCGCTTATTTTTGCTCTCTGCGGCTGTGAATCAACATCATTTAACGGAAATAAAGTTGATTACAAAGCGTCCGCAGACGTCAAGAGCACGCCCCTTGATGTCCCCCCAGATTTATCTCAACTCCCAAACAACGCTCGTTATTCAATCCCAGGTGGTGTGAGTGCGAAAAATATTGGTGGAGTAGATCCAAACGCGCCATTAAAAGTCAGCCCAACAAGTATTGGGGATGTCTCAATTGCTCGCGACGGCAGTCAACGTTGGTTGGTTATCAAAAGACCCTCTGACAGAGTTTGGCCATTGGTCCATGCATTTTGGCTGGAAAACGGTTTTACCTATACAACTGACCAAAAAGAGTTGGGTTTCTTGGAAACGGATTGGGCAGAGAACAGAGCCAACTTTCCCAAGGATTTAGTGCACCGTTATTTGGGCAAAGTAATGGAGTCCATATCCTCAACTGGACTGCGCGATCGGTACCGTACCCGTATTGAGGCAACTGGTCCTGACTCCTGTGAGATCTACATCTCACAACAAGGCATATCTGAGGAATATGCAGATGCAGCCAGAATCTCTACGGTTTGGAGAGCTCGCCCTAATGATCCTGAACTAGAGAATGAATTCCTCAGGCGCATGATGGTGAAACTTGGTACTTCCGTTGAGTTTGCGACCAAGTCCGTAGAGGGCATCTCCATCGCAGGTGCTGCCAAATTAACTCAGGTCAACTCTAAACCAGTAGTTGAGTTAGCACAAGGATTTGACAACGCTTGGCGCAGACTCGGCGTTGCCTTAGACAGAGGCGGCTTCACGGTCGAAGACCGAGACCGTAAAGCCGGACTTTACTTTGTTCGTTACGTAGAGAAACCAAAAGATACATCCGATATTCCTTGGTACAAGAGTGTATTTAGTCCCTCTAAACCCGCACCAATTGGTCCACAAAAATACCGTCTCAAACTAGTCAGTGAGGGCGACATTACAAAGATCAGTGTTTTAAATAACGCTGGAGACTTGGACGGGGGCCCAATCGCAAACAAGATTGCGACCATCTTGGTCAATGAATTGAAGTAAGACCCGAAGTTTTCGTGTTTTTCTACATCATTCATTAAGAGCGTGCTCAGGTTCAAAAACTTAGGTAGCGGCAGTACAGGTAACGCCTCGGTCGTTGAGGCGCAGTGCGGTCTTCAAACGACCCGCGTTTTGATTGATTGCGGCCTTGGCCTTAAAGAGCTTGAGCGTCGATTGATACAAGCCGAGTTAGAGCTCACTGATTTAGATGCGCTTTTTATAACCCATGAACATGCAGATCACGTGGGTCACACCAAACGAGTCGCTGGCACTCTGGGTATTCCAGTGTGGATGAGTCAGGGTACTTGGTTAGCCTGTGAGGGGCTAGATTGGGGTTTTAACGAATCTCAAATCAATATTGCTCGAGACACAGAGATCATCAACTTTGGCGCGGTTCAGATCTCTCCTTTTACTGTGCCTCATGACGCGCGTGAACCACTTCAAGTGAGACTCTCAGACGGCTCGGTAAGTCTTGGCGTGTTGACTGATTTGGGGCATGTCAGTCCTCACGTTGTGTCTCAACTCACAGGATGTAACGCCTTGTTAATGGAGACCAATCATGACACCCAAATGTTGCGCAAATCTGGTTATCCACAATTTTTAAAGGATAGGATTTCAGGTCCTTTAGGACATTTGTCTAATGACTCTGCGTGTGAGTTAGCACAAATGTTAAATCACCCAGGATTGGGAACGGTCGTAGCGGCCCATTTAAGCGAGAGAAACAACAGTCCAGAAATAGTTTTAGATTGCCTGAGCAAGGCACTTGGCCGAAGCGAGGATGAGGTATGGGTTGCAGCGCCAGACACGGGCTCAGCCTGGTTCAGCGTCAATTAAACCGAAATATCTTGACCGAAGATTAATGGCTCTCGTCTGCCCATTAAGGCGAAAAATAAAAACCTGATTTACAAATAAATAAGCCACCCGAAGGTGGCTTAAGCTTCCTTAGAAGTAAGAATTACTTCTTGTCAGCTGCAGGTGCTGCAGGAGCAGCAGGAGCTGCTGCTGGCGCTGCTGCGTCAGCTGCTGGAGCCGCAGGAGCTGCTGCAGGAGCTGCAGGTGCCTCAGCAGCAGGAGCTGCAGGAGCAGGAGGAGCTTCTTTTTTACCACAAGCAACTAAAGCGATAGCTAACAAGCTTGCCAAGAGGAGCGATTTTTTCATTTCGTATTTCCTTATTAATATATAGAGAAGAAAAATTTACAAGCGTCACAGATGTCTGCGACTGAGCAGATGGACACTAATCCCCTCAACTCAGCTTTTTATTATAAGGGATTTCCAAGGGGCTTGCCTAATCATATTAATTAGAAAAGTTTATGGGTTAAGTTGTCCTTAATTCTTTGAACTTTACAAAGCATGCGCCCAACCCGCATCTATCCAATTACCGATTAAATCTAACGCATCTGGTGATGCACTTGACAATTCTTCAACGGACAAAATACGCTGATTGGCAAGTAGCCGAATCAAAGTCTTATCCTTACCCGTTGCTCGCCAACTCTCACCATTTATAAAAATACAGGTTTCATCGTAAAGCATTTTTGTTTGATCATCAAGCCGGATTCCGTTTGGATAGGGTTGTTTGCTAGGCTTTTTGTAACTCGCCTCAGTACGGGTCGATTGAAACCAAACATGATCCTTGGGTTCGCTTAAAGATTCTCCCAACAATCTGGCAAACACAGCAGGACGCTCGATTGCTTTGGCCAAAGCTTGCATTGCAAAATATTGCATTGAAGCAGGAATTTGAGCTGGATTTGCCACTGCGCTTTGCTGGGGATCCGTATAAAGTTTAGACCCGATCAACTCGTCTACCTCGTCCTCTAATCTTTGAAGTAAATCCCTAGCCAATTCATCGCTTTTGGGCGCTCTAAATCCTATAGAGTAGGTCATGCATTCACCTACTGCAACGCCGTCATGCGCGTATTTCGGGGGTAGATAGAGCATATCGCCTGGACTGAGAAGATATTCTTTTTGCGGACTAAAGTCAGCCAAAATCTTCAGTGCAGTATCCTCCCTTAGGGTCAGGTCCTTTTGTTTGCCAATTCTCCAAAGCCTTTGACCACTGGCTTGAAGCAAAAATACGTCGTAACTATCAAAGTGTGGACCGACCCCGCCTCTGTGGGTTGCGTAACTGATCATCAAATCATCAAGCCTAGCATCAGGGATAAACCGAAACTGCCTAAGCAACTGAGCCGCCTGCGCGTTGATGAGGTCAACCCCTTGTAACAGCAAAGTCCAAGCTTCTTTGTTGAATGGGGGCTTATCTTTGCCTTTGATTGGCCCTCTTTTAACCACCCATTTGGATTGGTTATTGATGGTTTGGTGCTCTACAAGCCGAGACTGTACCTCCTCACTCTCGGCCAATTTAAACAATTCGGTACGACTCAATACGGGCTTAAAATCCTTGAATGCGCCTTTGATGAGCAAAGGCTTTTTCTGCCAATACTTGTCCATGAATTCTTGAGGGCTTAAACCAGCGAGCATGGGGATTGGATGGTTAATTTGCATACTATTTGGTCTTTTTATTAAATTGATTTCAGTGCACTTATTACTTTTAATGTTGAGTCTAGCTTAACTTAGTTTTTTGACTGCACTAAGCCCAGTCCAATTCAATCCCGTTAATTTTCACACTTTTAAAAATATCATGGAAATATCCCCTCAATGCGTTGTCGCACTTACCTGGACCCTTAAAGACACTATCGGAGAGACGCTAGATCAGCTCGATGAGCCTGTTGAATTTTTTGTGGGAGGCGATGATTTACTGGTGAAAATTGAAGAAGCACTCATGGGCTACAGTGCTGGAGAAACATTAGATCTTCACCTAGAACCAGAGGAAGCATTTGGGGACTACGATGAAATGCTGGTTTTCTTAGAAAAACGATCCCACTTCCCGCCTGAATTAGAGGAGGGCATGACCATCGAAGGGCACGCCTTGCCTGGAGCTTGTAGTCCAGAGGCTCCGAAGGATTTGTTTTATACGGTTACTGAGATTTACCCAGAGCATGTAGTCTTGGACGGCAACCACCCACTGGCGGGTATTGCACTAAGAATTCATATTAAAGTTGTTGGCGTTCGCGAGGCCAACGAAGAGGAGTTGGAGAACAAGAGCATGGGCAGTGGCTTCTTTAAAATAATCCCCCAAGCCCCAGGTAGCTCACAACTGCACTAATCAAAATACAAACAAAGCCACCCAGCACTTTAAACACCTTTCAGTTCAAACTCAACACAAAGTAAAACTCAAATGACACAAGCATATCAATTTGAAATCACCGTACTTGATCCAAGACTGAACGAGTGGGGTTTACCCAAGTACCAAACACCTCAATCCGCGGGTATAGATTTAATTGCTTGTATTGATGAGCCATTGCATTTACTCCCCCAAGCAGCAGCTGTTTTGGTGCCAACGGGTATAGCCGTGCATATGAACGCGCCTGGCGTGTGCTCTTTTATATTGCCACGCTCTGGACTTGGACATAAAAAAGGACTTGTTCTAGGAAACGGTACAGGGGTTATTGATGCTGACTACCGCGAACAATGCTTCATCAGTGTTTGGAACCGCAACCCAAACTCAAGCAATCAAACAATTGTGATTAATCCTGGAGAGCGGATCGCTCAGATGGTCTTCCTTCCCGTAATTCGACCAGAGTTTAAGATAGTAGATACTTTTACACACACCAGTGAGAGGACAGGAGGATTTGGATCAACGGGCGTTAAGGCTTAGTTAAAGACACGCCAACATCATTGGTTAAGAAAATTTCCTAATTCGCAAGTTTGGACGCGATTTCCTTAACCAACTCAGCGCTTAAATCCTCCTTACTAGCCCAGGGTAGTTGACGTGTACCGTGCTCATTTACGAGTAAGAGCGCGTTCTCATCCAGCCCAAAAGTCTGCGGACCTAAGTTTGCGACCAACAAGGGCACCCCTTTAGCTATTCTTTTTGCGGTGGCTAGTTTCTCTAAATTCTCACTCTCTGCGGCAAATCCGACGCAGTAAAGCTCGCCGCTCAACGCTCGCGGGCTTGAGGCAACTGCTTTCAAAATATCTGGATTCTCAATTAAATCAAAGCGAGGGGCTGAATTTTCTGCCGATTTTTTAATCTTTTGTTCAACTACTGCACTCACTCGCCAATCCGCCACAGCAGCGGTTGCAATAAAGACATCGGCTGAGTGCATCTTTGATAGCGTATGGTCATACATTTGCTGTGCACTAACGACACTCAAACGCTCCACTCCGTCAGGAGTAGGGAGAGAGACGGGACCACTAATCAAAGTCACTACAGCACCCGCGCGTTTACAGGCGCGCGCAAGCGCAAATCCCATCTTCCCGCTGGATAAGTTTGTAATCCCCCTTACTGGATCAATCGCCTCGTATGTGGGGCCAGCGGTAATCAAAACCCGTCGCCCTTTGAGCACCTTTTGTGTAAAGTGCGCTTTTAAAGCCTCTACGATTTCGTGGGATTCGAGCATTCTGCCGTCCCCGATCTCGCCGCAAGCCTGATCGCCTGCGCCCACATCTAAAACGTAAGCTCCATCCGCTTTTAACTGTTCAATATTGCGCTGGGTAGCGGGGTTGGACCACATCTCGCGGTTCATAGCCGGGGCAACAATCAGGGGGACTTGGTCGATAGGACGTGCCAGGCACATGAGGCTGAGTAAATCATCAGCTCTGCCGTGTAGTAATTTTGCTACAAACTCTGCACTCGCTGGGGCAATCAAAATAGCGTGGGCCTCTCTAGAGAGGTTGATGTGCGCCATGTTGTTGCTCTCCCGAGAGTCCCACTGGGAGATAAAAACGGGTCGTCCTGACAGCGCTTGCATGGTGACCGGGGTAATAAACTGTGTCGCCCCCTCACTCATGACGACTTGAACCGTTGCCCCTTCTTTAATAAGCGCTCGACAAAGCTCGGCTACTTTATAACAAGCAATACCACCGGTCAGGCCCAAAACAAAATGTTTATTTTTCAACTGTGTCATCATCCGCAATGTACCAGAGTCCAACTATAATTTCTCTTTCCTCCTCCCGGGACATTAACAATCCCGAGCTCGACATGACCAAATTTGTCTTCGTCACTGGTGGCGTGGTGTCCTCTCTTGGAAAGGGCATTGCCTCCGCCTCTCTTGCTGCGATTCTTGAGTCCAGAGGGCTCAAAGTCACTCTCATCAAGTTAGACCCTTATATCAACGTAGATCCCGGCACAATGTCACCGTTTCAGCACGGTGAGGTATTTGTGACGGAAGACGGCGCAGAAACCGATTTGGATCTAGGCCATTATGAGCGTTTTATCACGACTCGGATGCGCAGGACCAACAACTTCACAACTGGCCAAATTTATAAATCTGTTCTCGAGAAAGAACGCAGAGGGGATTATTTAGGTAAAACCGTTCAGGTCATACCCCATATTACCAATGAGATTCAAGACTATATAAAACGCGGCGCTGGATACGGCACGCCTGAGGGCGTAGATGTAGCAATCGTTGAAATTGGTGGAACAGTGGGTGATATTGAGTCCTTACCCTTTCTTGAGGCAGTTCGACAAATGAGCCTCAAAATGGGACCAACTCAAACGGCTTTTGTTCATCTTAGCTATGTGCCTTGGATTGCGGCTGCGGGTGAGCTAAAGACAAAGCCCACGCAACACACTGCACAAAAACTTCGTGAAATCGGTATACAAGCTGATGCATTAATTTGCAGAGCAGATCGCCCAATTCCTGATGAAGAGCGTGAGAAGATATCGCTCTTCTCTAATGTTGCCCAAAGCGGCGTCATCTCCATGTGGGATGTTGATACCATCTACAAAGTTCCACGCATGCTCAACGAGCAAGGGTTAGACGATTTAATTTGTGAAAAACTTAAATTACAAACCCAGCCAGCTAATCTTAAGCGCTGGGATGATTTGGTTTACGCAGTCGAGCATCCCTCTACTGAGGTATCTGTTGCAATGGTCGGTAAGTACGTCGACTTATCGGATAGTTACAAATCCTTGAACGAAGCACTCCGACACGCAGGCATTCACAATAAAGCGCGTGTAAAAATCGAATACCTGGACTCTGAGTCCATCACCCCTGAGAATGTATCGCAGCTCAGTGCGTTCGATGCTGTACTGGTACCGGGCGGATTTGGCAAGCGCGGTATTGAAGGAAAAATTTGTGCGGCGCGGTTCGCAAGAGAAAATAAGATCCCTTATTTAGGCATTTGTTTAGGAATGCAAGTTGCAACCATTGAGTACGCCAGACACATGGCCAATCTGTTGGACGCAAATAGCACTGAATTCGAACCAGATACCCAACATCCAGTCATCGCACTCATCACAGAGTGGAAAAACAAAGACGGCTCCATTCAAACCCGAAGTGCGAATTCCGATTTAGGCGGAACAATGCGTCTTGGCGCTCAAAGCTCAGACGTTAAAGCCGGGACACTTGCTCACAAAATCTACGGCAGTGTCGTCACCGAGCGTCATAGACACCGCTACGAGGCCAATGTGAACTTTCTAGATCAACTGCGCACCTCTGGATTAGTGATATCTGCAATTACCCAACGAGAGCAACTTACTGAAATTGTAGAGTTGGCTCAAGACGTGCACCCTTGGTACATGGGCGTTCAGTTTCACCCAGAGTTCAAGTCTACCCCTTGGGACGGTCATCCCTTGTTTAACTCCTACATCACAGCTGCGATTCATAACAAAAGCTCTAAATCGGAAGGCCTGTCAAATGCACCCACCCAGGGCGCACCGGTGAAGAGCAAGGCGGTTGCTTAATGTCCTCTAACACCTCTAAACACTTACAAACTCAGTTCCCTTCGATTGATTTGTGTGGCTTCAAAGCAGGGCTCACACAGCCGTTCTTTCTGATCGCAGGACCCTGTGTTGTTGAGTCAGAACAACTGCAAATGGATACGGCCGGCAAGTTAAAAGAAATCACTACTGAGCTTGGCATTCCTTTTATTTTCAAATCAAGTTACGACAAAGCCAATCGCTCTAGCGGCACCTCCTTTAGGGGTCCAGGTATGCAAGCAGGCCTTGACATACTCGCCAAGGTTAAAAAAACACTAGGCGTTCCGCTTTTAACGGACGTCCACGAGGTTTCCCACATTGAACCGGTTTGCAAAGTTGTTGATGTGCTGCAAACACCGGCGTTCTTGTGCAGACAAACTGATTTTATTTACGCTGTAGCTCAGTCAGGCAAACCTGTAAATATCAAAAAGGGGCAATTTCTTGCGCCGCATGATATGAAAAACGTTTTGGATAAAGCACGCCTTGCAGCTCAGGAGGCGGGACTGAGTACGCAGCGGTTTATGGCATGTGAGCGCGGTGCGAGTTTTGGTTACAACAACCTTGTCTCCGACATGCGTAGCCTAGCGATCATGCGTGAGACCCAAGCCCCCGTTGTCTTTGATGCCACTCATTCTGTTCAGTTACCTGGCGGTCAGGGCACGAGCTCGGGTGGGCAAAGAGAGATGGTCCCGGTACTTGCCCGCGCTGCAGTTGCAGTAGGTGTGGCTGGGCTATTCATGGAAACGCATCCCGATCCAAGTAAAGCGATGAGCGACGGCCCAAATGCCGTTCCTTTAAAACACATGCACGCCTTACTCGAAACTTTACTGGAGCTTGACCGCGTGGTCAAAAGGGTTGGTTTTCTTGAAAATAACTTTCAAGTTTAAGGCCACCTCTTCAATTGGATCCGTCTTCTTTTATGTGATTTTTTTCTTTTTTCTACATTTCTTAGAGTTAAAACCATGAGTGCTATTGTTGATATCGTAGGTCGTGAAGTCTTAGACAGCCGGGGCAATCCAACTGTTGAGTGTGATGTGTTACTTGAGAGTGGCATCATGGGACGTGCTGCCGTCCCCTCAGGTGCCTCTACAGGTACTCGCGAAGCGGTTGAACTAAGGGACGGAGATAAGCGCCGTTACCTAGGCAAAGGTGTTTTAAGAGCAGTAGACAATATCAACAACGAAATTACTCAAGCCGTGCTCGGTCTTGATGCAAGTGAACAAGCCTTCTTGGATAAAACGTTAATTGACTTAGACGGCACACCCAATAAAGGACGACTGGGCGCCAATGCAATCCTTGCTGTATCCATGGCTGTTGCCAAGGCGGCGGCTGAGGAGGCGGGACTTCCACTGTACAGATACTTTGGAGGAATGGCAGGTAAACAATTGCCTGTGCCGATGATGAACGTCATCAACGGCGGCGCTCACGCCAACAATAATTTAGATATTCAAGAATTCATGATTATCCCAGTCGGTGCTCCTAGCTTTAGAGAGGCGCTACGCTACGGGACAGAGGTCTTTCATGCTTTAAAGAAAATCCTATCTGACAAAGGCATAAGCACTGCAGTTGGCGATGAAGGTGGATTTGCACCAAGCGTTGACAACCATGAGGCGGCGATTCAAATGATTTTGGACGCTATTGCAGCCGCCGGGTATACGGCTGGTGAGCAAATAGCGATTGGTTTGGACTGCGCTGCAAGCGAGTTTTACAAGGACGGCAAATACCACCTTGGCGGTGAAGGTCTTGCGCTTAGCGCTGAACAATGGACTGATATGCTCGCTACGTGGGTAGATAAATATCCAATCATCAGCATCGAAGACGCGATGTCTGAGGACGACTGGGCGGGCTGGAAGATCATCTCCGATAGGCTTAACCAAAAAGTTCAGTTGGTCGGTGATGATTTATTTGTCACCAATACTCAAATCATTCAACGCGGTATCAAAGAAGGAATTGCCAATTCTGTGTTAATAAAAATTAACCAAATCGGCACCCTTACTGAGACCTTTGAGGCTATTGAGATGGCAAAGCGTGCTGGTTACACAGCAGTCATCTCACACCGATCAGGCGAAACAGAGGACTCCACTATTGCAGATATTGCAGTGGGCACTAACGCTGGTCAAATTAAAACGGGCTCACTATCACGCTCGGATCGCATGGCCAAATACAACCAACTTCTGCGTATAGAGGAAGATCTCGGAGAAGTAGCCATTTATCCTGGCAGGTCTGCGTTTTACAATTTAAAATAAACTTGATAAGATAGTAACCTGGCTTAAGCGTCACAGTATTAGGCGCTTAATCTTCTAAACAGTTCACTTCAACTCAAACTAAATGATACGTCCACTCCCGCTCATCTTAATTAGCTTGCTCGTTATTTTGCAAGCTCAGTTGTGGTTTGGCAGGGGGAGTATCCCGGAGGTTATGCGGTTGAGTCAACGCCTGGAAATTCAAACACAAAAAAATGACCAACAAGAGCTCGCTATAGAGCGCATGCGCGCTGAACTAACGGATCTTCAAATCGGGCTCGAAATGGTTGAAGAACGCGCGAGAAATGAGTTAGGCATGGTTAAGTCCAACGAGATCTTCGTTCAGATCTCCAAATAACTGAACTTGATCGACCTGTACATTGATTTATTAGGCGAGAACGCCTCAACGCTTAGCGCGCTTCGTTCGCATTTTCTGGGCAAACTAACCCAGCACCAAAACACCGTTCAAATAGATTATTACGCCCTCGCTTTGTCAAGTGCAAGGCATTGGTTAAACCATGCTCCGTCACTTGCCCATCAAAACCGTATTATTTTCCTAATTTGTCCAGCGGAGCATGCAACCGCAGACGAAGCTGCTAATCAAATTTGGCGAGCAGTAGTGGATGAATCAGAGACACTTCGAAGAACATTGTCCAAACATTCAAACCACCAACAATCACTCCAAATTATCAGAGGATCATTGTCCAAGGGAGAAGAAAAATCGGATCCTCAAGAGCAATCTCAACTAAACTTAAACGCTTCTTACGCGTTTGCGAATGCAATGAATTCTATTGGCAAAAAAAATAAAGAACGAGAAAATAACGCACCCAAAAATTACAGGCCGCTACCTAAAACATTGATCAACTACGCGTGCGAGAAATGTAGCGACCCGCAGTGTGAACATAAATTATTCAGTTCTTTGAATTTAAACTAATACAACTCGAAAAACTAAATGATCAATATACAGCCCCATGAATACTAGGCATATATATTTGCACGGCTAGTTGGGTGAGTCCCCTTGCGCCAGCAAGAGCTATTCAACAAGTCTAAAAGTAAATGGATAGAGCAAAAATTATTGCAATACGTTAGGTGTAGGAGGAGTGGGATTTTGTGAGTTAAAGAGGTGAGCCGTATCAACCGCATCAAACTTATAGTTAGCTCCACAAAAATCGCAACTCACATCAATATCCTCACGCTCTGAGAGGATGCTCTGAGCTTCTTCAATGCCGAGGTTTTGAATCATAGCGCCTACACGCGCTCTGGAGCAGGTACACCCAAAATGAGGAGACATGGGTTGCGCTGCGTCTTGTGCAAGGTGGGCTAGTTTTTCTTCCCAGTAAAGTCGGTGCAAAATATCATCAGCACTCAAACTTAAAAGCTCATGCGCGGACAAACTGGCTGTGAGAATAGAGATACGCTTATAGTCTTCGTTTTGATCCAGCGCATCTTCCTCAAATTCAATTTTCTCTCCCCCTAAGTTATCTTGCCCTTTGATCGGCATTCTTTGAATAAGTAAGCCAGCGCAATTTGTATCGTCTGCACCAAGTACCATCGTCGTATCGAGTTGTTCGCTGCGACGCATGTAGTGCTCCAATATATCGCTTAAACGCTCATAGGACTCGCCTTCGTCGTTCTCCAAGGGGACTACGCCTTGATAAGGCTGTTGACCGGGTCTGCGGGTCTGAGGATCATAAGTTATCGAACAGCGACCACCGTGGTTTTGATTAATCATTTGACTAAGAGAGGTCGTCTCCAAGACCTCCCCAATTACCTTCGCAGTCGCGCGAACTCGTAGATCAGGTTGAACCTCAACGACGGCGACTTTCAAAGGACCATCTCCCCAGATTTGTAATATCAAAGCTCCGTCAAATTTAATATTAGATTGCAAGAGAACGGCTGCCGCAGTCATCTCCCCGAGTAAGGCGCGAACGGGTTGGGGGTATTCACCCGTGTCAGGATTTGAGCGCCTGCGAGACAAAATCTCAGTCCAAGTATCTTTCATTTGAACCAAAAAACCGCGAACGGGCAAACCCTCAAAGATGAAGGGGGAAACGGAATTAGTCAATCTTTTTTAAGCCTTTATTAAACCGCTTTGAATTAAGAACATAACGAGGTGCAGATTGGTTGATGCCTGCTATTTGCTCAGGAGTGAGCGATTTAACCACTTTAGCTGGACTTCCCAAAATCATCGATCCATCGGGAAACTCTTTGCCCTCAGTTACGAGCGAACCCGCTCCTACGATTGAGTTTTTACCGATCTTGGCTCCATTGAGTACAACCGAGCCTATCCCGATCAAAGATCCATCACCAACGGTGCATCCATGCAAGGTTACCTGGTGGCCAACGGTTACGTTTTTGCCGACAACCAGTGGATATCCAAGGTCCGTGTGCAAAACGCATTGTTCTTGAACGTTGGACCCCTCACCGATCTCAATCAACTCGTTATCACCTCTGAGCACAGAACCAAACCATATGTTTGCGTCTTTATGCAGGTGAACTTTACCGATAATCTGAGCGGAGTCGGCGACCCAAGAGCCTGGGTCTAACTCGGGGGTTAAATCGTCTAATTTATAAATCGACATGCAACTTTCCTTCAAAACTTAACTTTTCAATGCCAAAATTGTAGCGATGGAATTAAGACATTGTGCCCTAGAGGCTTTGCAAGCGAGCGAACCCCGAAGAAAAGTGGGTTTGGTGGAGAAAATGTGGAGCGCACGCGCTGAAATGGTCACTGAGATCTCTCAGGTTTTTCACCCTGAAGAGGGCTCTGTGCCTGGTCGCCCACAAAAGCCCGAACTGATTAATGCACGCCACATGCCCAAACGCTCTGCATTTAATAAAGAGGGCTTAGCTGCGCTCGTACACGCGGTTTGTCATATCGAATTCAATGCTATTAACCTGGCTTTGGACGCTTTATGGCGGTATCCAGAAATGCCTCAGAAATACTATGACGACTGGTTAAGAGTAGCTTATGAGGAATCCACTCACTTTGAACTCCTAAGGAACTTGCTGGAATCCTTGAATTACGAATACGGAAGCTTCAAAGCTCATGACGGATTGTGGGATATGTGCACAAAAACCGCTGACAGCGTAACTGCACGCATGGCACTTGTGCCCCGGACCCTTGAGGCAAGAGGATTAGACGTAACGCCAGTCATACAAAAGAAACTTCAATCAGCCGCAAGCCAAGAGGCACTCAGGGCAACACAAATATTAGATATTATTTTGCGCGATGAGGTTGGACATGTGGCGATTGGAAACTATTGGTTTAATTGGTTATGCAAGCAACACAATCTAAGTCCTATGCAGCATTATGCAGAGCTCGCCGTCCAGCACAACGCCCCTAAACACCGCCCGCCCTTTAATTTAGAGGCCAGGGAGAGAGCCGGGTTTACCAGTGAGGAATTGAAAGTACTGGAGCAGGATTGATTTCGCAGAAGTGTGAAACGCTCTAACCTACCCTCTGGGATGGTGCACTGCGTGCAAACTCTTTAGGCGTTCCTTGGCGACGTGCGTGTAAATCGTGGTGGTAGAGATGTCTGCGTGACCCAGTAACATTTGGACAGCCCTCAAATCTGCGCCGTGATTTAGTAAATGGGTGGCAAAAGCGTGCCGAAGTGTGTGCGGAGAGATTGAAGAAGCAATTCCTGCAATGAGGGCGTAGCGTTTAATTAAATTCCAAAACATCACTCGTGTCATCCCTGCGCCTCGTCGGGTCACAAAGAGATCGTGTGTTTGCTGGTTTTTGAGTAGCTCAGAACGAGCTTCATTTAAATATCTCTCAAGCCAAACACCGGCCTCTTGTCCAAAAGGCACCATTCGCTCTTTTTGCCCCTTACCCATTACCGTGATCACGTTCTCTCGAAGACCCAGTTCAAAAGTTTTTACGCTAACCAACTCCGATACTCTAAGACCGCTTGCATATAGCAGTTCAAGCATCGCTTTGTCTCTTAGCCCTAAGGGCGTATTCACATCAGGCGCATTTAGCAAAGCATCCACGTGCGACTCGGTCAGTGTTTTAGGTACACGGACAGGAGTTCTTGCTGCCAAGAGTTTGAGTGTAGGGTCCTCGTGCATTAAGGATTCACGTTGAGCCCATCTAAAGAAACGGCGAAAAACTGTTAACCGTCGATTGGCACTTGTTGCCTTAGAGCCCGTAAAACGAACCGCAAAATACTCCTGCACCCAAGCCTCTGAGCACCCAAGCAATTTACCACCCTTATCACCAAGCCAAAGGGAGAATTGGGACAGATCTCTTTTGTAAGCACTGAGCGTGTTTTGCGACAACCCCTCCTCTAGCCACAAAGCGTTTATGAAGCGTTCGATTACGGGATCTAAATTCAAAGGGATCACCAAGGACTTAGGTCTTCCAAGTTTGGGCTTTAAAGATTCAGTACCTTCAGAGAGACCAAGGCCTTCAGGAGTTGTTGTGCCAACTCCCCTAGTATTGACTAGGCTTGCATATTTTGGAGGACGACCTCTTCTGACTTCGGTAATTTTTAAGGCCTTGGCCACAGGCAATTCAGAGGCGACTTGAGAGCTAGGAGCACTCAAACCGCCTTCACCCGGAGTTGTTGTAGTTTCAATCGAATCTTTAGAAAATGCTAATTTAGATGCCACTAGGTTTGTAGCTTTCAAATTACTATTTAAGGTTTGATCGATCGCCATTAGTTCGAAGAACAAAGAGTGTTAATCAAGTGTCAATTTTTGAGTATCGACAACTTTTTTATAAACCTCATACTCAGCCTTCATTTGCTGTGCAAACTGCTCGGGAGTATTACCTACAACAATTGAGCCAGTGTCTTCAATACGTTTTCTAACTGCGGGGTCCTCTAGCGCCTTCATGACTGCTGCATGAATCTTATCAACAACCTCTTTCGGTAATCCTTTAGGGCCGTATATTCCGTAAAACGCCATACGGTTGACAGCCTCAAGACCGACGTCTTTAAATGTTGGCACATTAGGAAGCACTGCAAGTCGGTGCGGAGCGGCGACCACTATAGGCACTAACCGTCCCTCTTTAATAAACTGCAAAGCGGAGGGAAGATTATCAAAGATCATTGGTACCTGCCCTGCAACAGTGTCGTTTAAGGCCGGGCCTGCACCGCGGTAAGGGATGTGCGTGATAAATGTTCCTGACAGATTTTTAAAAAGCTCGGTTTGTAAGTGCCCAATACCACCCGTACCAGATGAGGCATATGAGTACTTGCCTGGATTTTTATGAATCACATCAACAAAGGTTTTATAGTCCTTTGCAGGAAATGAGGGATGCACAGCAATCACATTAGGAGTCGCAGCAATATTCACAATCGCAGTGAAATCGGTTAAGGCGTTATAAGGAATCTTAGGATTGATTGCTGGATTGGAAGCAACTGTAGAGACCGTAGCAACGCCCAGAGAATAGCCGTCTGGCACTGACTTAGAAGTTTCTAGTGCACCAACCACCCCTCCCCCGCCTGGTTTATTGTCCACAATGACACTTTGACCCAGTATTCTTCCCAGCGGCTCTGCAATCACGCGTGCAACGATATCAGTAGTCCCTCCCGGAGCAAAAGGGACAACAAGCTTTATTGGCTTGTTGGGGTAGCCCTGGGAGAACGCACTCCAAGAAAGGGTGCATAAAAGCGCAGCTAAAGCCAGGTGAAAACGTTTAAGATTCAAAAACATTTATCTCTCCAAGAATTTCATAAAAATCACATTTACCTCAGCCGCACAACTTTGAGTGTGCGGACTTTTACTGGGATTAAGTTGAATTATCTTATTTTTTCTTTGAATTCTTTGTGTTTTCTATTAAATGTCATTAATTGAATTATCCTAAGCGTTGTGAACTACATCTCTTTATTGCTGCCTGACTTTTTACTAATTCTTAGCGGATATCTACTGTGCCGCTTCACCGCACTAAATGAGCGGGTGTGGGCTCCGGTAGAGAGCTTGGTGTATTTCCTTTTATTTCCCGCACTTTTGTTCACCTCAATCGTTAAAAGTCGTATTGAGCTGAATTCACTTTTATTTCTCGGCTGTGGCTTAATCATTACCCTTTGCGCCGTGGTCTGCGCAGTTTTCTTGCTCCCCAAGCTACCCATACTGAGGGGCTATATAAATCCAACATCGCATGCAGGAGGTGCTCAAACAGCTTATCGCTTCAACTCTTTCATAGCTTTGTCTCTAAGTGAGCGACTTGCAGGAGCGCAGGGCCTTTTTTTGATGGCTATGCTAATTGCAGTATGTGTCCCCGTGGTTAATGTATTTGCTGTTTGGCCTATGGCTAAGCAATCGAATCGACATTTTCTGATGGAGCTTAGACAAAATCCTCTAATCGTCACCACGGTGCTTGCACTGTGTGTAAACATGTTAGGGTTCGAAATCCCTCAGCTAATTGCGCCAACTCTCTCGCGAATGGGTGCTTCCTCCATTGTGCTTGGGCTGATGGCTGCGGGAGCAGGCCTGAAATTACAGTACCTAAGTGTTGATAAAGTGCTCAGCGTATCTTTGCTCTTTATTCGACATGTCCTCTCGCCGCTGCTTTGTTTGCTCTTATTGCACTTTGTCAAGTTATCAACTACCGAGACCCAAATTCTTATAACTTTCACGGCACTTCCAACCGCTTCGAGTTGCTACGTGTTAGCGTCCCGTATGGGCTACAACGGCCCTTATGTGGCGGGTTTGGTGACGCTATCAGTGTTACTGGGTATGCTGAGCTTGCCCCTGGCACTAAGTTCACTCTGAGTTTGGTTTGGTTTGGTTTGGTTTGGTTTGGGTCAAACCTAGAGCGCACTAGTCTGTGCTCGTCCGTCCTCCCTAAACGACCACGGGTTCAATCTCAAGTCGAATTCCAAAACGCTCATAAACACTGGTCTGTATAGCCTGAGCTAGGGTTACCACTTCACCCCCGGTACACGGCCTTGAGGCACCACCTTTGTTAACCAATACTAGGGCTTGCTTTTCGTAGACACCCGCATGACCCACAGTTTTCCCCCTCCACCCACAGGCATCGATCAACCAAGCAGCCGCTAATTTAAATTCACCGTTACTTAATTGGTAATGCACGAGTTTGGGCTCACGGGCAATGATATCCGCACATTGATCGGCGCTGACTGTTGGATTTTTAAAGAAACTTCCTGCATTTCCAATCACCTCTGGTTGTGGCAATTTAGCTCGTCTTATCGCACAGACCCAATCAAAAATTTGCATTGGTGTGGGATGGGTTTGACCAGTCTCTACAACTTTCTTGTGCAAATCAGCATATCCAAGCTCAGGGCGCCATTTCTTGGGCAAGCGAAACCTAACTCGAGTG
>CAIRBP010000031.1 GCA_903876885.1 uncultured Burkholderiales bacterium
GTATTTCACTTAATCTAAAAAAGGAAATCTAAAAAATGGCAACTGCAAAAAAAGCTGTAAAAAAAGCAGCAAAGAAACCCGCCGCAAAAAAGGCTCCCGCTAAAAAAGTAGTAGCTAAAAAAGCTCCTGCGAAAAAAGTAGCGGCGAAAAAGCCAGCGGCAAAAAAAGTAGTAGCTAAAAAAGCTCCTGCAAAGAAAGTAGCGGCTAAGAAAGTTGCAGCTAAAAAAGCTCCAGCAAAAAAACGCACTCCTAACGCAGCGTTCATGAAGCCACTAACCCCTAGCGCAGCTCTCGCAGCCGTAATCGGTCATAGCCCATTACCCCGCACAGAGGTTGTAAGCAAATTGTGGGTTTACATCAAAAAGCACGGTCTACAAGACCATGTCAACAAGCGTAACATCAACGCAGATGACAAGCTTCGCGTGATTTTTGGCAAAGCCCAAGTCAGTATGTTTGAGTTGGCTGGCCTAATTGGCAAGCACTTAAGCTGATAACGCAAGAAACATGAAATTAAACGGCCTCTAAGGCAGTTCATTAATTTCAATTAAAAGGGCGCTATAAAAAGCGCCCTTTTTTCATTATTCCCCAATAAGAAAAACTAGTTGGCACCTCTACTCTTAATGGCTGCATCCCTAATCTGAGTAAGGGTAGCCCGAGTCGTAATGATTTCGGGATCCAACATGATCTCGATTAATGTACCCACATCCCTTGATAACGCATCCTTAAACGCTGGTTCAAACTCAGCCGTCTTTGTAATTCGAACCCCAGCATAACCATACGCCTTTGCAAGCGCTACAAAATCAGGATTAATGAGCTCGGAGCCACTCTCGTGTGTAGGAAATTCTCGCTCTTGGTGCATTCGTATGGTTCCGTACATCCCGTTATTGAGTAAAACAATAATTGATTTGGCACCGAATTGACTAGCAGTCGCAAGCTCTTGACCGTTCATCAAAAAGTCCCCGTCACCAGCAATTGTGAAGGCAACGCGTCCTGTCGTGATATTGGCTGCAATACCTGCGGGTACGCCGTACCCCATCGAACCCACAGTGGGAGCAAGCTGCGTTTTATAACCTTTGGATAAGCCGTGATGTCTGTGGTAACGATGCACCCAACTTGCAAAGTTACCAGCCCCGTTTGTAAGTACAGCATCTTTTGGTAAGTGTTTGTTTACACAGTCCACAATTGAGGGCATATCGATTAAAGCTGAAGCACTAGGAGCGGGAGGAACTTGATTGGCAAGGAAGTCCGCATTCGCCCCCGCTGTCCACTCCTCCCAGGGTACGTTTACAGGCGCAGTTAAAACCTCTAACGACCTAGCAGCAGCGTTCATTGATGCAAGAATTGCCAAATCAGCTCGGTAAACCCTATTCAACTCCTCGGGACTTGCGTGAAAGTGCACGAGTTTTTGCTCAGGCATTGGTGCTTTAATGAGTGTGTATCCTTGTGTTGTCATCTCCCCCAAACGCGGACCGATTGCAATAATTAAATCGCTTTCTTTGATTCGTTGAGCTAGTTTAGGGTTCAACCCAATTCCTACATCCCCTGCATAGTTAGGGTGGTGGTTGTCAAAGGTATCTTGGAATCTAAACGCATTGCCGACCGGCAATCTCCAGTTCTCACTAAAGCGTTCAAGTGCTTGTGCGGCCTGTGGCGTCCAGCCACCGCCACCGGCTATAACAAAGGGCTTGCGCGACGCGAGAAGCATCTCCCTAAGAGTTCTGAGGGCGCCAGGATCACTCCAAGCCTGAACTGCCTCCACTCTGGGCAAGGGAGCCGATTTAACAGCCTTGGTCAACATATCCTCGGGTAGAACTAAAACAACTGGGCCTGGACGACCGTTCATAGCAGTTGCAAATGCACGTGCCACATATTCTGGAATACGCTCTGGATCGTCAATACGCTCAACGCGTTTGGCCATTCCACCCGTGCTCGGTCCAAAAAAACTTGTGTAATCCAGTTCTTGGAATGCCTCCCTATTTCTAAAGTCACTACCCACATCCCCCACAAAAAGGATCATCGGGGTACTGTCTTGAAAAGCGGCGTGTACGCCAATTGAAGCATTAGTAGCACCTGGACCGCGAGTGACCATACAAATACCGGGCCGCTGGCTGAGCTTGCCTGCGGCCTCCGCCATAAAAGCGGCTCCTCCCTCTTGGCGGCAAATTACGAAATTAATCTTATCGCGGTAGGCATGAAAGCCGTCCAGTACTGCTAAAAAACTCTCGCCCGGAACACCAAAAACATGCTCCACACCTTGTTCAACTAGACACTCAACAAGTAAGTGGCCAGCTATCTGTTCTTTATTGAGTTGAGATTGATTCATAAAAATTAATTTAAAAAAAAATAAAAGGGTTCAAAAAATAGTCAACCATTAACTGGAACTCTCATCCTACAAAGTGACTCTGCCTTTACTAACGCGGCCAACATTCAAAGCACCTAGTACCAACACGCCTTGCAAAAAAGCCAAACCAATAATTACTGCAGCGTAGTTGTGATGGTCCATAAAAATACCAAAAATAAACGCTGAAATCGCTTGCCCAATATCCAGCCCAGAGTAAACAACCCCGTACACACGACCCGTGGAATTAGCAGGAGTCGCCTGCTTTACGAGTAAATCTCTTGATGGGTTTGCTGAGCCAGAGACAAGACCCATAAGGCCAAAGAGGGCTAGAACCTGCCATGACACCAAATCCGCATAGACAAGACTCAATGAGAGGCACCCAGCCGTTAAAAAAGCAGCACCCACCACAAGCTCAGCCCGCTTAGGATTGGAGGCGAGAAAACCACCCAAAAACATACCAGCAGCGCTGCACAGCATGTAGAGTGTTACGCAAGATGCTGTGACGCTGAGCGGTACTGATTGAAGTTGCCTTACAGCCTCGGGAGCATAAGCCTGCACGATACTCAATGCCATTGCATAAAAGAGAAAGAACCCAAAACACATCCAAACAACTGGAATTTTCAAGAAAGCGAAACTGCTCTCTTTTTCAAGCTCTTTAGTCCTGCGTTCTGCACCTGCAGAATTGGCTTGGGCACCGGCTACTTCCTCACCTATTGGCGCCGATTTTTGATCTAAATTTAACTGCTCTCTTTTAACCCACAGCAGCAACAGCACACCGCACCCCAGCAACCCAGCAACAAACAGCGCCGCATTCCAAGAGTAAGCCATAGCGATGGGGGCCATCAAAGCAGGCGCCAACGCCCAACCTAGACTCCCCGTTAGTCCGTGAATGCTATAGGCATGACCTAAGCGTTGAGCGCTTACCCGTTGATTGAGTAGTGTGTAATCTGCTGGATGAAAAACGCCGTTACCCATGCCCGCCAAGAAGGCATAAAACGTCATTTGAATATAACTGTCACTGCTTGCATAGCCAAAGATGGCCAATATCAAACAAATTAATCCAAGAAAGAGTATGGGCTTGGGGCCAAAGCGGTCTACCGCAAAGCCAGATAAAGCTTGCACTACACAAGACACTACAAAGAAAATCGACATTAAAAACCCAAGCTCAGCGTAGCTCACATGCAAGCCATCTTTGATCCATGGGAACAAAGGGGGTAAGACCAATTGGCTGAAATGACTCACTAAGTGTGCGAGACCAACCAAGGAGATCAGTTGTACATCACCTTTAAGGTCAGGGGAATCAATTTGCGGGGGCAAAAGCCGATCAAGAGTGCTCATAACCCCCTATCCTAACCCTAAATACCGAACAACCACATACTAAATGGCCGAGATTCGGCGTGGGGGTAAGACACACCCTGATGCTGCCATCGACTTCAAAATCGCAGTTTACGCTGGGCTGCAGGCAAACTTAAAGTCCCCAGGGGCCAAAATTGGATCAACGCTCACTGTGATCTTGTCCTTCGGAGCAAATTTACCCTCCAATAATTGTTTGGATAAGGGGTTTTCAATTCGCTGTTGAATTGCCCTTTTTAGGGGGCGTGCACCGTAAACCGGATCAAAACTGACTTTGGCCAACTCCTCCAGGGCAGAAGGGGTCACCTCCAGAGTTAAATCTATTTTGTGCAAACGCTCAACCAGTACCTGTAACTGAATAGCTGCAATTTTCGAGATGTGTGAAGCGGCCAAACTGTGGAACACGACAGTCTCATCTATGCGGTTTAAGAACTCAGGTCTAAAGTGGTTTTTCAGCTCCTCTAAGACAGCATCCCGCATCTCCGTGGCGTCTTGTCCCGCCATAGACTGAATGAGATGTGAACCGATGTTGGAGGTCATCACAATCACTGTGTTTTTAAAGTCAACTGTTCGCCCTTGCCCATCGGTTAAACGACCATCATCAAGCACTTGCAGTAGAACGTTGAAAACATCAGGATGCGCTTTCTCGATCTCGTCCATCAACAAAACGCTATAGGGCTTCCTGCGCACAGCCTCTGTTAAGTAACCTCCCTCGTCGTAACCTACGTAGCCTGGGGGAGCTCCTATTAATCGGCTAACAGAGTGCTTCTCCATAAATTCACTCATGTCCAAGCGAATAAGGTGGTCCTCACTGTCAAACAAAAAGCCTGCAAGCGCCTTACACAACTCAGTCTTACCCACACCCGTTGGACCCAGGAACAAAAATGAACCGGTTGGTCGGTTCGGATCTCCAAGTCCAGCCCTAGATCGCCTGATAGCGTTAGCAACTGCATTAATCGCCTCATCTTGCCCAACCACTCGTTGATGAAGGTGATCCTCCATCTTTAGTAGCTTATCGCGTTCGCCTTGCATGAGCTTGGAGACCGGAATGCCTGTTGCACGCGCAACCACCTCGGCGATCTCCTCGGCACCGACTTGAGTCCTAAGAAGTCTTCTCACGTGGGGCTTGCTGGGTTGGGATCCGTCACCCACTACTGAATTTTTCTCACTCGCAGCAGCGTCTTTGTATCGCTTCTCAAGTTCAGGCAATTTCCCGTACTGAATCTCGGCAACCTTATTGAAGTCACCCTTTCGCGTGTATTCCTCTATTTGCGAGCGCAACTTGTCTATTTGCTCCTTGATTTGTGCGCCCCCCTGTGCTGCGGCTTTCTCGGCCTTCCAAATCTCCTCTAAATCCGCCGCCTCTTTACCAAGCTTGACGATCTCCTCCTCAATTAGGGCGAGCCTTTTTTGGGATGCCTCATCTTTTTCTTTTTTAACCGCTTCACGCTCAATTTTCAATTGGATTAAACGTCGATCTAATTTGTCCATCTCCTCGGGCTTGGAGTCGATCTCAATCTTTATCTTTGCTGCAGCCTCATCAATCAAATCAATGGCCTTGTCCGGCAAAAAGCGGTCAGTAATGTAGCGGTGTGAGAGCTCAGCGGCAGCGACAATTGCCGGGTCCGTGATCTCAACACCGTGGTGAATCTCGTACTTCTCCTGTAGACCTCTCAAAATAGCAATGGTCGCTTCAACGGTTGGTTCATCCACTATGATTTTTTGGAACCTGCGCTCTAAAGCCGCGTCCTTTTCGATGTATTTGCGGTATTCATCTAGGGTGGTTGCCCCTACGCAGTGCAACTCACCTCTTGCCAAGGCTGGTTTAAGCATATTGCCGGCGTCCATCGCCCCTTCTGCCTTACCGGCTCCCACCATGGTATGCAACTCATCTATAAAGACTATCGTTTGGCCCTGATCTTTGGCAAGTTCGTTTAAAACGGATTTAAGTCTTTCCTCAAACTCGCCCCTAAACTTAGCCCCGGCCAATAATGAGGCCATATCCAGAGACAGTACGCGCTTACCTTTTAAAGAGTCCGGTACTTCGCCCGCCACAATACGCTGCGCTAAGCCCTCAACAATTGCTGTCTTTCCAACGCCGGGTTCACCGATCAAGACAGGGTTGTTTTTAGTGCGTCTTTGGAGCACTTGGATCGCACGACGAATCTCATCATCGCGTCCAATTACGGGGTCGAGTTTGCCTGATCGAGCACGCTCAGTTAAATCTAAGCAGTACTTTTTGAGCGACTCGCGTTGCCCCTCTGCTTGTGGATTGTCAACTGGTGCCCCCCCTCGTACGGAGTGAATAGCCGTTTCAAGTCCAATCTTGGTTAGGCCACTTTTACGAGCCATATCTCCCCACTCACCTTTGTGCTCAGAGAGCGCCCAGAAAAACAACTCTCCGGCCACAAATTGATCACCGCGTTTGATCGCTTCTTTTTCTGCGCCCTGGAGTAGCCCGATCAAGTCACGGCCAACGGTGATTTGGTCTTGTCCTTGAACTTGTGGAAGCTTTTTAATGGCTGCTTGTGCGGCACTCTCTAAGGACGATACGTTAACACCAGCGCGTTGCAAAATCGACTTGGGTCCGTCCTCTTGCTGGATCATGGATAAGATCAGATGAGGCGGCTCAATATAAGCATTATCAGCACCTAGAGCGAGGGTTTGCGCATCACTCAGGGCTTCTTGGAATTTTGTTGTGAATTTTTCTACTCGCATTTTGGGCTCTCAAAGGATATAAGCTAACCCTCACCTGAGGATTGGCAGGTTCATTTTCAAGCCTACGCGCTAAATATATTTGATAGTTATCAACTAAAAGAGTGAAACTTCACTATTCCTCTTTTTTGCCTTCGCCTTTTTTGGACTCAGAATGCTTTGCCGTCTTGACCTCTGGGTGAGCACTCCCATCACGCCTGGTTTCTTCTTGCTTTGCGCCGGAGCGAGTCTCCTCGTGGATGATCACCTCTTGCTCCATCTCATCTGAGTCATTCGCGAAGTGGGAGTTTGTAGCTCGTTTTTCAATTGGCGCGCTGAGTGGCGCCTTGTAATCGGCAGCGCGGGTCACGGTTTGCATCTGTTTAAACCCCTTTATGACGCCTCTGTACCCAACCACACGGGCGCATACATCATTAACAAAGAACGTATCACTGTTATGAATTTCCCAAACCGGATTGACCAATATGTCGGTTGACAACCCGTCCTTGGACAATGCGTTATACGTTGCGGCGGCTTTAGCTCGCTCAATCACACCAAAACTAGCCTTACCAGTTGTGTCCAGGAAGTTTTTATCACCGGAGCTAATAATGCCTAGGGTTTTAGTTACACAACCCTGACCCCTAACAAGTTCTTTGATCTCGATATCAGCCATCGAGTCTGTCGCAGCTATCGAGGGCACAGGGACTCGAGTCGTATCGTTGGTGCTCACCACGCTTGCACATCCTGTGAGCAGACCAACACAAGCAACTGCAGTTAAGGATAATTTTTTCATTTGAAGTTCCCCATTTGGCATTAGCCTCACAACGCTTTACAAAGGGTGAGGTTCAGTCCATATAGGATCGGCATGAGTAGATTGAACTTTAATGAGTATGTAATCAATAATAATTAAAAAATATCTTTTATTAACAATTTTTGAATTAGAAATCCCCTATTTGATTCAATTATTTGGACACCCAATGGCTTGTTATTTGAGTAGCGCAACGGACTTAACTTGTATCCAAACTGGTAGTCCTGGCTTTAGCTCTAGTTGCTTTACAGCGCGGGCCGTAATCTTGGAGAGGAAAACAGTCCCCCGGCAATTTACGCTGATCAGGCACTCTGCTGGATGGTTTTGTTGGGTGATCTGGTTTATTTCGCCTGAAATGATGTTTTGAATACTCGTTTGAATTGGGGGTTGCGTTGCGATACTGACATCGGAGGCGTTGATTTGTACCCTTAGAGCTTGACCCACCTTGAAACCCTGATCCTTGATCCAGACAGACCCACCAACAAAAACGAGTTCAATCAAATGCCATTTATTATCTACATGCGCAACTGTGCCTTCAACTAACACACCTTGTGCTTCGCCCTGTGTGTGAAAGGGCGTCTGTGCGCTGTAGGCAACCTCCAGCACACTTCCACGATTAACGATTACGCCTTCATTCAAAACAACTACGCTGTCAGCAAGCCTTGTCACCTCATCTAAAGAGTGAGTCACATAAACCATGGAGATAGAGAGTTCTTGCCTGATTTTTTCTAACCAAGGCAGGACCTCATCTTTTTTATGAACATCAACCGCACTTAATGGCTCGTCTAGAAGTAGCATTTTGGGGCTCGTGAGCAAAGCACGTGCAATTGCAACTCTTTGCCGTTCTCCACCGGATAGTTGAGCGGAGAATTTATGCATAAGCCTTTGCATATCCAAGAGTTCAACAATGTTTTCCCAAAATATTGGGGTGAGCTTGTTTTTGTTTCTACGCACCGCATACTCTAAATTGTCTTTAACGTTCATATGCGAAAAAATACTGGCCTCTTGGAAGACAAAACCAAGGGATCGTTTGCAAGTTGGTAAATTTATAAATTTTGAACTGTCGTGCCAAACTTCACCGCCAATACTGATAAAGCCAGATTGAGCCTTTTCCAGACCTGCTATTGCTCTAAGTAAGGTGGTTTTACCGCTACCAGATGGCCCCCAAAGCGCAAGACACTGTCCGACTTTAAAGTCTACATTTATGTCTGATTTAAACGTACCCTTTTGCAGCGTCAAGCAAATCTTATTTAAATTTTGCATATCCTCGGCTTGAACTTTAGGCATAAATACTTGTTCACCCATTTGCTACAGCTTCCTTTTTTTGCCCCCAGATGGTCACTGGGAGTAGTACTAAAAAGGAGAATACCAACAACAGAGCTGCCAATTCATTGGCCTTGTGATAGTCCATGGATTCAACAAATCCGTAAATCTGTGTAGAAACAACCTGTGTCTTGCCTGGGATGTTTCCCCCAATCATCAACACAATACCAAACTCTCCCACAGTATGTGCAAAACTTAAAACACCGGCCATGTAAAAACCAGGCCTGGCCAAAGGCAAGATAACAGTAAAGAAAGCGTCCCATGGACTTGCTCTAAGCGTTTGAGCCACCTCCCATGGTCTAGGTCCAATTGCCTCAAAGGCATTTTGTAAGGGCTGTATGGCAAAAGGCAATGAATAGACTAAAGAGCCGACGAGTAAGCCAGTAAACGTAAAGGGCAAGGTCCCTAGGCCTAGGGTTTGTGTTAACCGACCCACAGGACCCGTAGGACCCAAAATTAACAGCAAATAAAAACCCAGCACAGTGGGTGGTAAAACCAGGGGCAAACTGACTAAGGTTTTTATAGGGTATCTCAATAAACTCTTAGTTCTGGATAACCACCAAGCAATGGGAGTTCCAATAATGAGCAGCAAAAGGGTTGTAAGAGCTGCCAACTGCGCTGTCAATAAAAGTGCCTGTAAGATAGACGGGTCAAGTACGTCTTGCATAATTAAGTTAGTTGATTAACGAGCATTTGCTCATTTGATAATTTAGCAAGTCGTTATCATAATACACGCTGAAAATAGAATCTAATCAGGTGTTACTTTAAATGTTACTTTAAATGTTACTTTAAAAAGAACCATTCCCCTGCATTTCAATATTAATTCATCTATGCCATTAAAGTCACCCTCTCAGCACTACTGTGAAAAACAATGGGCGATAAGCACTCGCTCATTAGAGAATGAATTTGATATTGGAATCAAAAGGGTTCACATGATCGATGAGGTCAAAAATATGTTTTTCGAGTTTGTTGAGATCAATCGCTTCTCTGAGAGCGCGTGTATATCGCTTTATTACCGCTTATTCTTATTTTCCACACTCGTACTTATGCAGGTTATAGAGAATAAGGGAGTGCATGTTGAGGGTGTTTCTCTCGCAGATTTAAAACCAGTTTGGACATCCTCAGTTAAATGGTCCTCTAAGGCGGCAGATACTGCTAATTTAGAGGAAAAGTTAGGCAATATTAACTATTCTTTGAGGCTTTTAATGGACGATTTGGGCAATGAAGCCTCATAACTGAGCCTTTGTAGATCAAGATCAAAGACAATTTATAGCGAGCGCGTTTTCCAACGATTTCTAAGGATACGGCGTCAATTTCGCATTCATTTGAGAGACAATAGGGGTTCAACTGATAAGGGACTATGAGGATCGATATGCAGACCCCAACACTACAGGAACAACCGATTCAACTCCATACATTTAAACCCCCTGTGGCTCAAACAAAAGGGGGTTGGTCACTCCCAAAGGTACTTGAACTTATTAATCTCCCCTTTAATGATTTGTTATTCAAAGCACAGCAAATTCACAGGGAGCATTTCAACCCTAACGAGGTACAACTCTCGACGCTTTTGTCCATTAAAACGGGTGGATGTCCTGAGGACTGCTCTTACTGCCCCCAGTCCTCTCACTATGAGACAGGAGTAGAGGCATCCAAGATCATGGACGTTGAAGAGGTACGCAAAGCAGCTGTCGAGGCCAAGAAAAATGGTGCTAGCCGCTTTTGTATGGGCGCGGCTTGGAGAGAGCCCAAGGACAGAGACATAGAAAAAGTTGCCGAACTCATAAAAGTCGTTAAGTCTCTAGACTTGGAGGCTTGTTGCACCCTTGGAATGCTTAGCGCACAACACGCTGAGAGTCTTAAAGAGGCTGGACTCGATTACTACAACCACAACCTAGATACTGCCGCTGAAGGGTATTCAGACATCATTACAACTCGCGTTTATCAAGAACGTTTAGATACATTGGAGAACGTCAGAAACGCTGGTGTCAACGTATGCAGTGGTGGAATAGTCGGTATGGGTGAGGACAGAGAGTCCCGCGCAGCACTTATCCACCAACTTGCAAATCTTGATCCGTATCCTGAATCTGTGCCGATCAATAATTTGGTTCAAGTTGAGGGCACCCCCTTGTTCGGTACCAAGGAGCTAGATCCTCTGGAGTTTGTTAGAACCATTGCTGTTGCAAGAATTACGATGCCTAAATCAAGGGTTAGGCTCTCTGCGGGACGCCAAAATATGTCCGAAGCAGTTCAAGCGCTTTGCTTTATGGCTGGAGCTAATTCCATCTTTTACGGCGATAAATTACTCACCACGGGTAACCCTGATTGGGAACGCGATCAAGCACTCTTAGGCAAGTTAGGTATTCTCACCAGTTGAATTCAGTGAGCTACCCTCTAGGTAAGTTAAGTTAAGTTAAGGTAAGGTAAGTTAAGGTAAGTTAATGTAGGTTAAGGGTAACAAGAATTAACATTAGAGTCCGAACAGTTTACTTAAGTCAGACTTGACATTGACTAAAACGTTTTGCCAATCTCCTGGTACTTTTTGCCTATAGAGCTTCATGCTTGGATACCAGGGGCTTGTGCTTACGCCCTGCAACCAGCGCCAATCCGAATTGAACGGGAGTAGTAGCCAAACGGGTTTATCCATTGCTCCCGCTAAATGCGCAACGCTTGTGTCAACGGCGATGACTAGATCAAGGTTTGAGACAAGTGCTGCGGTGTCACCAAAATCTTGAAGAAAAGAACTCATATCTTCTAATTCACTGGATTTACCAAGCGCTAGTTTGTCCGGGCTGGAGAGTTCTTTTTGCAAGCTAAAAAACTGACAATCAAGAGTGAGCAAATCTCTTAGCAAAGACAGCGAAATACTTCTATTGCTATCGTTGAGATGATTGGAGTTACCGCTCCAAACCAAACCCACCTTTGGTTTATTACTCTGACGAAGATCTATTTTGGAGTGCCAAAATTTTGCTTTAATGGGATCGCATTGAATGTAGGCACTTTCTCCAGGTATGTTTTGTAACTCTGTATTAAAAGCAAAAGGTAGGCTCATCAGCGGACACTGGTAATCAAAATGGGGGAGCGCGTCCCCTTTTCTCAGCAATACGTCTACTCCTTGGAGATTTTCCAGTAATGTAAAGAGCTCTACTGGCACCTCTAAAATAACTCTCGCACCGCGCTCTTTGGTTAATGTTGCATATCTACAAAACTGCAAAGTGTCCCCAAGCCCTTGCTCAGCGTAGAGCAGAATGGTTTTATTGGTCAGCGACTGGTGCCCCAACCAGGTGGGCTGATCAAAAGATCTAATACCTACCGTGGGTAAAAGTACTTTCGACTTTAAACGCCATTCAAATCCAGCCCAACCGCGCTGGAAATCGCCTAATGCTAGATAAACCATTGAAATATTGAGCTGTGCCTCAGCAAAGCTAGCATCTACTTGTACAGCCCGAGCGAAATCAGCTAAAGCAGCACTCGAATTATTAAGATCTTTAAAGAGATTACCCCTGTTATAAAGAGCCAATGCAAACGAGGGATTTATCTGTAACGCACGGGAGTAACTCTCAAGGGCTTCATCAAACTTTCTCTGCAGTTTATAAACACTTCCCAAATTATTAAAGGCTTGTGCGTAATCCTCTCTAGCCTCAATTGCAGCTTGGTAGTAATCCTCTGCTAATTGAAATTGGTCTAGCTCCTTATAAACGTTTGCACAGTTGTATAAGGCTTCAGCATAATTAGGTCTAAGCTTAATGGCAAATTGATACGCATTAAGTGCCGCCTCCAAGTTGTGCATGTCTTGTAAAACCAGGCCCTTATTGGAATGTGCTTGCGCGTAATCAGGGTTGAGAGAAAGAGCTTGATCAAAACTGCTCAAAGCTTCAGGGTAATGGCCTAGGGCTCTTAGCGCATTGCCTTTGTTATTAAGTGCCTGAATAAAACTTGGATTCAACCGAAGAGTCTCGTTAAAACAGCTCAGTGCCTCAAGGTACTTGCACTGTTCAAGGAGAACTAGGCCTTTATTGTTATGAGCATCGGCATATACGGGGTTCAGCTCAGAGGCCTTACCGTAAGATGACAATGCAAGATCTAATTTATCAAGTCCTTTGTAAATATTTCCTAAGTTGTTGTAAACGCCAACCAATTTTGGGGGCTCTACGGCTTGGGCCGGAGCAACTCGCGCGGCGCATAACAAATATTCAAGAGCCAGCACTAAGTCTCCTGATTGAGCTAACAAAGTGGCATACAACTGAAGAGTATCAAAATGCTCAGGTTGTGCCTTCAATATGGATTCATATAAGGACCGCGCTAATGCAAGCTTATTTTCTCGGTGATACGCAAGAGCTTGATTGAGTTTTTGTCCCAACTCAGGGTTGAGTTCAAATTTGCTACTTTTAACGCTCCTTTGAACGGCACCTTTGTTACGTAGCGTTGGACTTTTACGGGAATTCAAATTTAATCCCATCAGTTTTTATTAAACCTAAATCGCGCATATTGACGCTTCGAGGGAGTTGGTTTAACTCCGATTACTCAATTGCACAATTGCACAATAGCGTAATAGCTCCACAGCACAATAGAGCCGTCTATATCGGGGTGTAAAAGTCGCTTAAAGACTTTATTTCAAACCGCCAAACTCATATCCCAAGCTCAGTATGTATTGATTAGACCAAAGCTTTTGAGTCGCTGAGCCTTGGTATACAGGAATATTACTCATCTCAGTAAAGAGTTGTTTATCTGTTAGCTCGACATAAAAGGGCTTTTTAAAGACATATCTAAACCCTGCTTCAAAACCAGTTGACGTCCCCACAATGCGCCACCAGCCACTGTTAAAGCCCAATACATTTGAGAGTGTTTTTTGACCAACACTATTTTCATTTCCATCAATATCGTTATAGGGGTGAACAATCGCCAAACCCGTACCGATTTTTCCGATAAAAGATAGGCTAGAGTTATCAGCGATTTCACCTAGCAACGGTTTTCTATAAATAACATTGACCATTAGACTGTTTAAGCCGTTGTGAAGCATATAGGAGAATGTTTGCGAAGTTAATTGATTCGATCCGATTCCAAGCGTGTTTGCACCAGGCGAAGGATTATTAGCGATGACACCAGTAATATTTGCAGTCTGACCTAAGGTAGATGTGTATTTATCGTGATCAAGGCTTAACTCGAAGCCCCAAACTCTCTCGTCATCAATGAACCTACCAATCCTCAAGTTGTCAGGGCTACGCAACCCTGGTGTCTTGTATTCATCATGTCCTTGAACCCCATTGATCGTGTAATTGCTGCCAGGCTGAGTGATCTTGATATCAGAATTTTGATAATAAGTTTTGTTAAATCCAAGGGATCCGTACCACTCTGCATCGGTATTGAAAAACCCTTTCTTTGATATGTCCGAGCTGAACTTGAAGGGCATATACGAGCTCTGCGATTGCTGAGCGGGAGTGCTGGCGGTTTGAGCCGCAACGTTCAAAGTTAAAGCAACGATAGATGCGAAGAAAACACGCAAGTAGGATTGAGAGTTCATTGTTAGTTTGTGCTGTGCAGGGTAATTCCGTATTATAAATTACTAGAGAATCCCCGCTTCCGAGCAGTATCTGGCTAGGCCGGTTTTTCAAACGACCTTTGATTTAGGTCAATTTCAGACAAATACAGTCCCATATGAACCGCTCTGCAAGATCGCTCTGCGATACAACCTCGGGGGGATATCACAAGTTCTAAATTATCATCCCACTGAGTAATTAAGTTTGCTCAAAATACAACCGAGACCAAAAGGTACATAATGATCAATAAAGAACGAATGACCGCCAAACTCGAAGGAGACTTTGTACTCTTCTTAATTGGTATGCGTATTAATGATTTTTGGAAAATACATCGATGGATACCGGTAATTACTGCAATGGGCAGAATGTTAAAGGAACTCTACTCTAATCCGGATCTGGGTCTGCTACACCATGAGATGGGTTTTGGTAGAACTTTCATCATTGTCCAGTATTGGCGCTCGCTGGACCAATTAATGGACTATGCAAAGAGCAAGGACTCTGAACATCTGCCCGCCTGGAAGGATTTCAACAACGTCATCTCAAAAGATGGCTCTGTCGGAATTTGGCACGAAACCTATGCAGTTACAGACGGTAACTATGAGAACATATATTCCAATATGCCCCATTTTGGAATGGGCAAAGCAGGAATATTAGAGAGAGTCCACGGCAAGCGCGAATCAGCCCGAGGGAGGCTTGGGGGGGTATAGGTCTCTATAAGTTACTTAGAGGTTGGCATGACGAATTCGGCGCCTTTAGCTATGCTCTCGGGCCAGCGCTGCATCACACTCTTTTGCTTGGTGTAAAAGCGGACGCCCTCTTTACCGTAGGCGTGCATGTCGCCAAATAATGACTTCTTCCAGCCTCCAAAACCGTGCCATGCCATAGGTACGGGTATAGGCACATTGATACCAACCATCCCAGCCTGGACGCGTCGCGCAAATTCACGAGCAATATTACCGTCACTTGTGAAACAAGCAACTCCGTTACCAAACTCGCAGGAATTTACAAGACTCAGGGCTTCAACAAAGTTACTAACCCTAAGACAAGAAAGGACAGGCCCAAAGATCTCTTCAAGATAGATCTTCATATCGGGCTTAACATTATCAAACAGCGTCCCACCTATGAAAAATCCAGTTTCATGACCAGGCACTTTTAATCCTCGACCATCAACAAGGAGTTTTGCGCCTGACTCTACTCCACTTTCGATATATCCCGTAATGCGTTCAAGAGCTGCTTTGGTAACAATTGGTCCCATCTCGGCATCAAGCTCCATGCCGTTTTTTACTTTAAGCGTTTTCGTGCGCTCAATCAGCTTGGGCATGATCTTATCTGCTGCGTCTCCCACCAATACGGCAACGGAAATAGCCATACACCGCTCACCAGCAGATCCGTACGCAGCACCAATCAGAGCATCTATCGCTTTATCTATATCGGCATCGGGCATGATCACCATATGATTTTTTGCGCCGCCAAGGGCCTGAGAGCGTTTGCCGTAATGAGCACATCGCTCATAAATATAGTTGGCAATTGGAGTTGAACCAACAAAACTTATAGCCTTAACATCTGAATTTTCTATTAAAGCATCAACTGCCTCTTTGTCTCCTTGAACAACATTAAATACACCGTCAGGTAAACCGGCCTCCTTTAAAAGTTTAGCCATCATTAAAGAGGCAGAAGGATCGGTTGGACTTGGCTTTAAGATGAAAGTATTTCCACATGCGATCGCTACGGGAAACATCCACATCGGGACCATGACGGGAAAGTTGAAAGGGGTGATACCTGCAACAACTCCTAGGGGTTGTCGCATCACCCAGTTATCTATATCCGTTGAGACTTGCTCGGTGTACTCGCCCTTAAGGAGCTCAGGAATACCCGTAGCAAACTCGACAATCTCAATTCCCCTCGTAACCTCGCCCTGTGCGTCTGTGAATACTTTGCCGTGCTCTGCAGTGATGATTGCAGCTAATTCATCTCGATTGGCATTAAGTAGTTCAAGGTATTTAAACATAATGCGGGCTCGTCTAAGTGGGGACGTTTGACTCCAAGACTCAAACGCAGTTTGTGCAACTGAGACCACTTGATCGACCTCGGAGCGACTGGCCAAAGCGACTCTTCGAGCAACGCTTCCTTTTGCAGGATTAAATACATCAGCAAATCGTCCTGCTTTTGGCGTAACAACTTTACCGTCAAAATAGTGGCCAATATCATCTGTAGATGTGTAAGCAGTTGTAGCGTTCATAGTTAAATTTAAATATTTTTATTAGAGAGATTGAAATGATAATTGAAAAATTAAAATCGTGTTTGGATTAATCATTAAAAGCTTTGACAGCGACTACTCGTCAAAATAAAGTACTCACTTCCAAGGGTTCGTTCCTATTTTCAGGATAGTTTACACACTTTGGTTTATAGGCCTAGTTTTTAATCATTATTGCTAGGGAAAGTGCTTACAAAAGGCAATAAATAAGGAATTTCGAAACTCTACAAATCGTTTAAATTCAAACCCGAATAAGTTGCAGACAGAATAAATAGAAATTAAGCTCTTGCCCAACTTAAGAACTAAAATCCCTTGAAGTGCCTTATAAAAATTGATGTATGCCGTTCAAACTAAAAAAGCTCAAAAGCCCAATCCGCAACTCGACCATACTGGTTAAATCCAAAAAACATCTGGATCTTTACCATAGCGTATTAAAGCTATCGTGGTTTGAGTTTAATGTTCTATTCGCGATCATTTTTGCACTCATAAATTTAACATTTGGTTTTCTTTACTGGATTAGTCCAGATTCGATTGGTGGGTTAACAAGACAAACTTACATTAATTATTTCTTTTTCAGCGTGCAAACCCTTGCAACTATTGGTTACGGAGGCATGTTTCCACAAACACTTTACGGTAACTTATTAGTCACTTTTGAGGCGATGGTTGGCCTACTAAGCTTGGGTTTATTTGCAGCAGTGGCATTTTCACGTCTATCACTACCTCGTTCACTCATCGCTTTTAGTGATAAAGCGGTAGTATGTAATCACGAGGGGATTCCGACCCTTATGATTAGACTTGCCAACAACAGAAGTAATTCAGTCATTGATGCGCAAATATCTTTAAGTATATTTAAACAAGAGACCACGAAAGAGGGCTCTAAAATGATGCGAATTTACGATTTAAACTTAGTTAGAAAAAGCTCACCAATGCTGCTGTTAACCTGGCTGGTGATGCACCCAATTGATGAAAATAGTCCACTATACGGGATGAATGAGATTAACTCAAATGCAACTGAACTTACAATAATCGCAACAGTCACTGGTCTTGATGAGACGCTTTCTCAAACAATTCATGCAAAAACAACTTATCAAAATACAGATATTTACTGGAATTGGCGCTTCAAAGATTTATTTAAAATAGATGAGACTCAAAATACTCAATTCATAGACTTAAGCGAACTGAATTCAATTCAACAAATTTAATAAATATCATGAAATCTACTCTTATCATCAACGGTCACCGAAACCCAAAAGAATCCGTTTACGGTAAAGCATTATTTGATAAGGCCGCATCCTTACCTGAAATTTCAGTTCATACATTAATAGAAAAATACCCGGATTTCAAAATAGACGGCGACAAAGAAAGAGAGCTTCTCTCTATGCATAAAAATATAGTCCTTCAATTCCCCTTTTATTGGTATTCCACTCCCGCGATTCTTAAGGAGTGGATTGATGAGGTTTTCTCTCGCGGATGGGCGTACGGAGGTGGCACTGCTTTAGCTGGTAAGACTCTAATGGTCGCAATAACTACGGGGGGGCCAGAGAAAGTTTACCAACCTGAAGGGGCGAACAGATTCACCATCGAGGAGTTACTAAGACCACTCGAACAAACAGCTAACTTGTGCGCAATGAAATGGGCCAAACCTTTTGTAATGTTCGGGGTTAGATATCTAGATCAACATCAAATTGAAGAACACTGCGTAAAATATCTAGAAGCGTTAAAAGCAATCAACAAGAGTGCATAACTCATTTATGGGCTATGGCTCTTGATATCGAAAGCTTATACGAATATATTAGCTATGTTCGTTAATTTTTTTAATTTTCTAATAGTTCTCCTTCTGCCAAATAAGCACACTGCTAAGGCATAACATCCATTTCCGTATTCCCTCCAAGATTAAACTTTTGCTAAATACTATTTAAGACAATCATGTTTATTGGCAGCTTGTAGGAAATAATAGAGCGATGTTGGCCAGCTAGCAGCAGTAATCGCTGGAAAGCCATCAAAACCACTCAAAGCACCCTAAATTGAAATAATCCTGTAACAATACATCCGTATAGTTATGATAAATTTTAAAGTTACACCTTGTAAGTTTGTAACAGTCACAACTTTATTAGGGCCAAACCTTGAATAATCAATTTAGAGCTTCGTATGGTGTTATGTCAAAGGCTGTTTATTTCAGCCCAAGAATATACGAATTAAGACGTATCGCTGAAATAAGGAATGATTTAGATACATCAATTGCACCTCAGTTAGCGCCAGATTTATCCTACCAAATAAAAACAAAGCCCTCGTTTTGGAGTAAAACCTCAACCATTCAAACCTACCTAAACTCTTTGAATACTTCATGCATTAAAGAAGTAGAGGAGAAAAGTAAAGTTTTCCTTCAGCTATCTTATTAAAATTTCAAACAATCTCATAATCAAATATCTGCTGCGAGGGGCAGCCTGCTGATGATTTGCAATTAAAGTAAGGTAAGTCAATTCAAATCAACCTTACCTGTTTAAGCGAGCAGTTTAAACAAAGCCCACCCTACGTTTAAAATTGCAAGAGAAATCAAAGTTCCAAACGTCAGTTTCATACCTAACACACGTTTTTTAAAATCTGGCGGCGGGGTATTGATGCCCTTAGCGTGAATTAAACGACCAATAATAATAGCCACACCGGCAATTGATACCACCCACCAGGGCGCTGCGTTTAATTCCAGTGTACCAAGAAGAATTAGTCCAATCGGCACATATTCAGCAAAATTGCCGTGAGCTCTGATAGCTCTTTCAAGATCTTCTTGACCTCCGCTACCTAAAGAGACTTTGTTTTTACGTCTTAACCCGATAACCGCTAAAGAGAGTTGAACAAAGTTAATTGCTAGAACTGACGCGATGATTGAGGTAATAATGAGCATTGAAGACTCCAAAAGTATTCTTAAAATTCTAGCTAACTATTTGCAACTACTGACAAAGTAGTTTCAATTATTTTGGTTTTCCCCAAATTGGAATTGTCGTAGCCTCAAAAATTTCCTACCAATACATTGACACCTTAAAAAAAGTGAAGAAACTTTGCAATTTGTGCCTTCTGTGTGTATTGATTCAGAGTTAGAAAACTTTCAAATTCTGCTAATTTGATTTTGTAGATTTGTCTAAAATTGCGTTTACGGCCTTCTGCAACGCTGGAATAACCTCATCTTCAAACCACGCATTTTTTCTTAGCCAAATATTATTTCTTGGGCTAGGGTGAGGTAAAGGAATAGCGTTTGGCCAAAATTCTTTCCATGATTTAACAGTTTCTGTCAAATTTTGTTTGTTTGAACTACCAAAGTGCCATCCCTGAGCGTACTGTCCTATTACTATAGTTAACTCGATGTTGGGCAGTTTTTCTAAAAGCTTTTCCCTCCAAGTGTCTGCGCACTCTGGTCGTGGCGGAAGGTCTCCTGATTTACCAGTACCTGGAAAACAAAATCCCATAGGAACTAAGGCAACCTTATCTTTATCGTAAAACTCCTCCTTATTGATTCCCATCCATAGTCTTAATCTTTCCCCACTTGGATCGTTAAAAGGAATTCCTGTCTCATGGACTCGCCTTCCTGGGGCTTGTCCCACAATTAGAATTCTCGCCAAACTGCCCACTTGAATCACTGGTCTAGGGCCTAGGGGCAAGTGATCCGTGCATAAATTACAGGCTTTGATTTCTTTTACTAGCTTATCAAGGGATTTACTCATTGGCAAAGCATACGCTAAAAATCAGACTTTACTTTTATTCAATTTTTTAAATTAGGGGGTTTTATCCCGAATAAAATCTAATAAACTAACTTAAACGCCTCCACCTCGCCCCCGTCTAGTCGGTTAGTATTATTCCCAATACCCGCTAATGACAACCTTGTCAGACGCATCCGTAGAATAAGGAAGTGAAATGAAATATAAAAAAGCTTCACAAAAACCGGATAGATTCAAAAACCATTAAATCACATAATTAACTCACAAAAAACAATTATCAAAGGAGTTACGATGCTTGATGGCGATAAATTTTGGGAATCGGTCCAAAAAAGAGACAATACATTTAATGGTAAATTTTATTACGGCGTAATTACTACCGGTATATTCTGTAATCCTGGCTGCAAGACAAGGCTTGCTTTAAGAAAAAATGTACGCTTCTTTCTAACATCACAGGAAGCAGAATCTGCTGGATTTAGAGCATGCAAAAAATGTAATCCAAAGAATTCAAAGCTTCAAATACAAGATGTGATCCACGAACTTTGCCGGTATATTGAATTAAATTTAGCAGAAGTAATTACTCTAAAAGAGATTTCCAAAAAATCTGGCTACAGTGCTGCTCACATTCAAAAAGCCTTCATTACAAATATAGGTGTAAGCCCTAAAGCTTACCAAGATGGACTGCGTCAAAAAAACTTTAAGAATCAATTGAAAACTCAAACCAATGTTTCGAAAGCAATTTATCAAAGCGGGTATAGCTCAACTAGTCGAGTGTATGAGAAATTAGGAAAAAATATTGGAATGACGCCAAATCAATACCGCAAGGGCGGTGAAGAGGTACTGATCTTCTATGGATGTGCTACTACTAGCCTCGGACCTACTTTAATAGGTGCCACGGATAAAGGAATTTGTTTTTTACAATTTGGTGAGGACAAGGATGCGCTCTTAGTTGAACTTCATAGAGAATTTCCAAACGCAAAAATAGTTTCTATGCCAAGGACAAGTCGATCAGAATTTGACAATTGGATGTTAGCTCTTAATGATTATCTCGAGAATAAGAAAAAATTAGCATCGCTTCCCCTTGATATCCGGGGTACTGCATTTCAATTGTTGGTATGGCGCTATTTACAAACTATCCCTGCAGGTGATGTTAGATCGTATACGCAAGTTGCTCAGGCAATAGGAAAGCCAAGAGCGGTTAGAGCTGTAGCTTCAGCTTGTGCGAGAAATAATGTCGGATTATTGATACCCTGCCACCGCGTCATAAGAGGAGATGGTGGCTTGGCTGGTTATAGATGGGGAATAGATCACAAACGCAATTTATTAGAAATTGAAAGTCGGAAGTGACAGTGAATCAACAAAAGTCTCTTTTTCAGATCGATTCAAATCTCAATATCCTTCCTAAGAATGGAGTGGTAAATTATTACGGATGCATATTGGATCCGCACACTTCAGATTCAAATTTTGACACATTGCTAAATACAGTTGTGTGGAAAAATGATGAGACCTTTATATACGGTAGACAAATCGTTACTGCACGCAAAGTAGCATGGATTGGGGATACTAACTATTCTTACTCCTACTCAGGAACTACTAAACAGGCGACACAGTGGACACCTTTATTACTAAAATTAAAATCGCAAGTCGAACATTTAACTAAAGAAAAATATAATTCCTGCCTACTAAATCTTTATCATAACGGCTCAGAAGGTATGGCATGGCATAGCGATGACGAAGCTTCATTGGGCAAAAATACAACTATCGCATCAGTTAGCTTTGGTGCAATACGTAAATTTGCTTTCAAGCACAAGAAAACTAAAGAAACGGTGTCGTTAATGCTAGAGCACGGGAGTTTATTAATAATGAAGGGGGAGACCCAAACTCATTGGCTGCACAGCCTCCTAAAAAGTACAAAAGTGCAGGATGCGCGAATCAATCTAACATTCAGAACAATAATTCATTGAGTGATTGTTGGAAATGAGATTTAATGACTCATTTTCTAAAAATCAAGTCATTATTTTTAAGCTATTTTTTTATAGAAATAGCTGAATTTTTGCAAATTTAAGGGTAAGCAATGGCTTAGCTGCAAAGAGTTTCATGAGATGATTCTGGCTTGAAATTCTAAAACCATAAATAATAAAGTGACCAGCAAGAGGACTTTGCATTGAATACCCCAAAAATTGATATCTACAACCACGTCATGCCGCCCTCTTATCTAGAATTAGTTAAGAAATATGGGCGAGAGCCTGGCATGATTAAAAGAATGAGTAATCTTCGGATGTTGTGGGATATGCCAGCAAGGGTAGAAATGCTTAAAGCTTGGCCGGATGTTCAACAAATTATTTCTTTGGCGGTTCCTTCGCCAGAAATGCTCGGTGGCCCAGAAGACTCACCCGGCTATGCTCGGGTTGCAAATGAGGGCATGGCAGAAATTTGTAGACACTGGCCACAACAGTTCCCTACCTTTGTAGCATCATTACCAATGAATAATCCCAAAGCTGCCTTGGAGGAGATGGATTACGCAATAGATCAACTAGGTGCCAAGGGTGTTCAGGTGCTCTCAAATGCTAGTGGCAAAGCTTTAGATCACGAAGATATATTTCCTATATTCGAACGCATTACCAATCACCACCACTTGCCTGTTTGGATGCACCCGACTCGTCCGGGAAGTAAAGCAGATTACGAGAGCGAAGACCGGTCAAAATACGAAATTTGGCAAGTACTCGGTTGGCCTTTTGAGACCAGTGTTGCAATGTCTCGTATAGTTTTTTCTGCGCTTTTTGACCGATTACCGGAGTTAAAGCTAATTACTCATCACTGCGGGGGTATGCTGCCTTATTTTTCGGGTCGCGCTGAAACACTATGGGCGCAGCTCGGATCCAGAAGCGGGGATAACAGTGAAACCCAAGTACTTAAAAATCTAAAGAAGAAACCCATCGAGTATTTTAAAATGTTTTATGGCGATACCGTACTAGGTGGATCATCTTCTGCCCTTCGCTGTGGACTTGATTTTTTTGGCTCTGAGCACGTTGTCTTTGCTAGTGATTGTCCGTTTGATCCTGAGGAGGGACCCATGTTTATCAGGGAGGGGATACGTTCAATTGAGACGCTGAATTTACCAAAAGAAGACGCACGACGAATTTATTTTGGCAATGCCTTCAAACTCCTTGGCTGGGAAGAGCCTACGATAGAGGCCAGTGTTAAAGATCGGTCTAATTAAAAATAACAAAAAATAATAAAAAATTCAAGTTAATGCAATTATTCAAATAGTCAAATTCTTATATAAAACCAAGTATGCTTAATGTATTGATTAATCCATCGTCTTTTGCAAAAAAACTACTAACACTATGTTTAGAAATACTGGTACTTCCTTTGATACTGGTACATTTAAACTGTACGCCGGTCTTAGCAGCAGGCACTTACCCAGATCGAATAGTTACTCTAATTGTTCCTTTCACTGCAGGCTCTGGTAGCGATATATTAGCGCGAATTATTCAACCTAAACTTGCAGAACGTTGGAAGCAAGCTGTGATCGTAGAAAACAAAGCTGGTGCTAGTGGCAATATAGGTGCGGACTACGTTGCTAAAGCTAACCCCGATGGCTACACACTTCTAATGGCTATAAATACCATTACTATGGCGCCTAATTTATACAAAAAACCTCCATTTGATCCCGTAACAGATTTCACTCCAGTTATGAAGATGGCTGTTGCAAATTTCGCAATTGTTACGAATCCTCAATTACCTGCAAATGATTTGAAGTCATTCATTCAGCTTGTTAAAACTCACCCAGGCCAATATAACTTTGGATCACCCGGTAACGGCACACCGCATCATTTGGCTATGGAGCTCATGAAGTTGCAGTTTGGTCTTGATATGCTTCACGTTCCTTATAAAGGAATCAGTGGTGCTACAACAGATTTATTAGGCGGTCAAGTTCAGGTCATGTTTGCAAGCGTACATTCCATGCTACCTAACGTGAAAGCCGGTAAATTAAAAATGCTGGCAGTAACAGGGACACAAAGAGAGTCCATATTACCAAATGTAGCTACTTTCAGAGAACAAGGTGTAGATTTTATGGATTCAGTTGACGCCTGGTATGCAGCTTTCTTACCTCCGAAAACACCTCAAGAGATTGTGAATAGAGTTGGTAAAGATATTGCTGCAGTGCTCTCCATGCCTGAAGTACAAGAACAACTAGCAGCTCAGGGAATGCGAGTGCAAACAAGTAGCCCCGAACAACTAGGTCAATTAGTAACAAATGATACTGCTAGATGGAAGAAGACAATCTCAGATGCGCATATCTCAGTAGACTGATAAATCTTTGAAAAATTACAGGAATTTGCTCATTCAAATAACGAGAGCGGGTCAGCATTTTTAACTTAATCAAAGAAAGCATAAAGATACATTTAATTTAAAGTTGTTTAATTAAGTGGTTGAATTTTATAGTTTTTCAATTAAGAAGAAATTAAGTTACGGAGAACCGTTTCTACGCATTACCTCCAATGCTTGGCTTGTTCGGATAAATGTTTTTTAAAAACCGTTGCTATCGGCGAAAGTTTTTTTCCTCTTGGATTCACAAGATGCCAACTCGTATGAATTGGAAATTCTCTACATCTCAACAAGGAAATATGATCTCGATCTGATTTTTCATCCAATGAATATTCAGAAAGAACCGCCAATCCCAAACCGCCTATTACTGCTTGCTTAATTGCTTCATTACTTCCCAATTCCAACCTTATATTGGGATTGAATTTTAGTTTTTTAAAATGAGCATCTGTTGACATTCTGGTTCCAGAACCACGCTCTCTGAATATAAATTTTTCACCCTTTAGTAGACTTAAATCAAGACTCTTTTTGCTTGCGAAAGAATGCTCTTTGGGAGCTACAAGGAGCAAGCGATTAGGCATAAACACTTCATCGTCTATTTCTAAGTGAATAGGTGGCTGAGACATAATATATAGGTCATCAAGATTTTCCTCAAGTCGCTTGACTACACCATCACGATTGAGTATCTCCAATGAGATATCTATTTGAGGATATTTTGCACAAAAAGTCCCCAATATTCTTGGAATAAAATATTTAGCTGTACTCACAACAGCTACCTTTAACTTACCACGCGTTAGTCCTTTGACACCATCAACTATTTGCTCAAAGGATTCCCACTCGTTAGATATAGCCCGCGCAGTAGCTGCCAACTCATGGCCTATTTGAGTTAGATGAACTTTTCTAGCTATTACCTCATACAGCGGCACTCCAACGGAATCCGATATTTCTTTTAATCCCATAGAGGCAGTTGGCTGAGTGACGTGAACCATTCGAGCTGCGGCACTTACACTGCCGGTCTCAGCAAGAGCAAGAAATAGTCTTAATTGCCTAAAAGTAATATTCATAGGTTTTTATCTATATATATTTAATATATTTTCGATTTTACTTTATATATATGTTTTCCTAAAATTACCTGAAAGGAAAAATATATGACCAACTTACTTGACCCTTCCATTTTGTTTTTTATTTTTGGCATATTTGCTGGACTCGTTAAATCCAACCTCGAGATCCCTCAACCCATCTCTCGATTTCTCTCACTGTATCTATTAATGGCTCTTGGATTAAAAGGCGGATTTGCTCTTAACCAATCAGGTTTTACTTCCGAAATTGCTATTAGCCTGGGACTCGCAGTTAGTCTTGCCATAGCAATTCCTATATTAGGCTATAACTTACTAAAACTTAAACTAGATAAACTTGAAGCAGCCGCTGTAGCAGCCACATATGGGTCTATTAGTGCTGTCACTTTCATCACGAGTACACAAGTGTTAGATAAAAGCGGTATTGTGTACGGTGGATATATGGCTGCTGCGATGGCCATGATGGAGTCTCCCGCTATCATCATTGCCATTGTTCTTGCGAATCGAATTCGACAACAACGGAATGGTGCTAAAACCGAAAATACTTCATTAGCTAACGTTCTTCATGAATCGTTTACAGATGGTGGTCAGCTACTTTTATTGGGGTCCTTGCTTATCGGCTTGATTTCAGGCGATTCAGGTCATAAAGTCATGGCGCCGTTCTCAATTGATTTATTCAAAGGTCTTTTAGCTTTCTTTTTATTGGACATGGGCTTAGTTACAGCCAGAAGTATTGGTGAAATCAGGGGAAAGCCCTCTTTTGCTATTACTTACGCATTCGTTGCGCCACCAGCACACGCACTAATCGCTCTGGTTTTTTGTCATCTAATATCTGTACCACTTGGCGATACAATTTTATTAATGATTTTAGGAGCAAGTGCATCGTATATTGCAGTACCTGCAGTATTACGTCATTCGATGCCAGAGGTCAATCCCGCTGTTTATATGGGAATGTCTTTAGGCATCACATTTCCCTTGAACATAATCTTGGGAATACCCATCTATACTGAAATAGCTCAGTACTTTGCATAGTTGTTTTAGTACGGATATATCAAAGTACAAAAAACCATATGCTCAAGAAAAGGCAAAGAGGGAGTTCACGGCGTATCTGCCTAAATCGTTAACTCACAAAAGACATGTTGTCCTAATAATGATTAACAACCAAAATATAAGCAAATCTAATTAATGGAGACGCGGGCCGGAGTCGAACCTACCTACTCGGATTTGCAATCCGGTACATAACAGCTTATCAAGTTTGCACCTTTTTTAATTACAAAAGTACTCAAATTTAAGTTTCGCTATTTTAATAACTCAGGCGATCTCAATATTTATTTGCTTGCCTAAAACGTGGGCGGCTGCTTCAATTTGATCTAGTTTTGAAGCATGTCTCAAATCAAATAATCGATCCACTTGGGGCATGTGCCAACCTAAGCGCCTAGCTAATTCCGCCTTTTTGATGCCTTGCTCAGTCATTGCTTTATAAATACCAAGCTTCGCACATTCCAGCGCAGAAGGAGTTACAGTTTTCTGCCCCTTTTTAGCTTTACTGGGTACTGGCAAAACCTTACGTTCGTCAACATAAAATGATAATCCAGTTTCAAGTGCATCAATAGCATTTAAAAGAGCCTCATCCTCATCTGCTCCAAAAGTAATGGCTTCAGGAACGTCTACAAACATTGCGATAACTGTACCGTTATCGTCTTTGGTGAGCGTTACGGGAAATTCAAACATAACAGTCCTTCAATTTAACCCAAGTTGACGTTTAATTGCTGCCTCGATACCTTTACCCAACTCTTTGGTGCCGTGCATAGGCAAACTTGAGTGCCGCCCATTTAAAACAACTTTAATATGTGAGCCTTTGCCTTAGGAGAAAGTTGCTCCTTGCTGCTCAAGCCATTTTTTGAGTTGTTTTGAATTCATTCATTTCAGTTCAACAGAAATGTTGTGTTTTCAAAAGAAGTATATTGGGGGCGCGGGCCGGAGTCGAACCGACCTACACGAATTTCAAATAAGAAATTCGCATTACTATTGATGGACCACGATTAATTCATTTGTCAGCTCAATGAATCTGTGGCCAATACCGGCCTCTGAAATTGCAGACATATTTAATTTCAACAACTTTTCTAATTTTTCATTGGAAATATTACCTGTATTAATAAGTAACAACTTGGGATCTCCAAAGACCATGAAATTTTGAACAAAGTCACTGTCCTTACTAACAACAAAACGATCTTCTTTGACCGCTATCTCAATGATCTGATGATCAGGCGTCTTATTTTTTAGTGGCAGCTCAAGTGTATGTTTGGCTTCATGACCGAGTTCAGTCAACCAAGAGCAGAGTTTTACTGGCAGTTGCGCATCAACTAAAAATCTCATGCAGAAAGCTTTTCAAACCGATTGACATGCGCAAGCCGAGCAGCATAGGAGAGAGCTGCCAAAATATCATCATGAGTCAAATCTTCATAATCCGACAATATTTCTTCAAACGTCATGCCAGCCGCTAACCACTCAAGTACATTTTCAACGGGATAACGCAATCCCCGAATGCAAGGCTTACCGTGGCATAGATTGGGGTCTAGAGTAATAATAGAGTTCATCTTTGATTCACCTAAATCGTTAAGTCGCAAAAGTCATAGTGTCTTAATTTTGCATAAAAAATCTAAGCAAATCCAATTCATGGAGGCGCGGGCCGGAGTCGAACCGACCTACTCGGATTTGCAATCCGGTGCATAACCGCTTTGCTACCGCGCCGTATTTATCTAACCACAATACTCAGATGAAAAGGGGAAGCTAATGCTTCCCCTTTTAGAGATATGGAGCGGGAAACGAGGCTCGAACTCGCGACCTCAACCTTGGCAAGGTTGCGCTCTACCAACTGAGCTATTCCCGCGTGGATTACGATTATAACCGAACTAAATTAAATATGCTTGCACTTTTAATTTAATTCGAATTATTTAATGCTTTACAGCCGTTGTCTCCGTTTTGTTGGCATCTGAAGATACAACTGGAGAGGCCATCTCCTCCTCGGTTAAGGGAGTTGGGCTACGGACAAGAGCAATCTCAAGAGCTTTGTCAATCCATTTAACAGGAATGATTTCTAAGCCGTTTTTTACATTCTCTGGGATTTCTTGAAGATCTTTGACGTTTTCTTCAGGAATCAGAACAGTTTTAATGCCGCCCCTTAGCGCGGCTAAAAGCTTTTCTTTCAATCCTCCAATTGCCGTTACTTCGCCTCGAAGCGTGATCTCTCCTGTCATTGCAACATCACTGCGAACGGGTATCCCCGTCATCGTTGAGACGATAGCAATCGTCATTGCAACTCCAGCACTTGGACCATCCTTAGGTGTCGCGCCGTCTGGCACGTGGATATGAATGTCTTTTTTCTCAAAGGCCTCATCTTTAATACCCAAAATCTTAGATCTTGAGCGCACAACAGTGCGAGCTGTCTCAACAGACTCTTTCATCACATCGCCCAAAGAGCCTGTACGAGTTATGACTCCTTTTCCTGGCATGATTGCAGATTCAATCGTGAGTAAGTCCCCACCCACCTCAGTCCAGGCTAAGCCAACGACTTGACCAACTTGGTCTTGTTGCTCGGCACGTCCGTAGTTGTATTTGCGTACACCTAGGAAGTCATTCAAGTTATCTGGGGTAACCTGAACCTGAGCCTTCATCTCACCGAGCTGAATGGCCTTGACTACTTTGCGGCAAACTTTGGAGATCTCGCGCTCGAGTGAACGAACGCCTGCCTCTCGCGTGTAATAACGAACTAGATCAACAAGAGCAGCCTCAGAAATATTCAACTCCTCTTCCTTTAAGCCGTTGTTGGTCAACTGCTTAGGAAATAAATACTTCTGTGCAATATTGACTTTTTCGTCTTCTGTATAACCCGAGAGTCGAATCACCTCCATCCTGTCCAAGAGTGCGGATGGAATGTTCATTGAATTAGATGTTGCTACAAACATGACATCACTCAAATCAAAATCGACCTCTACATAGTGATCATTGAAAGTGTGATTTTGCTCAGGATCTAAAACCTCAAGTAATGCACTTGATGGATCACCCCTGAAGTCAGAACCCAACTTGTCAATCTCATCGAGCAAGAAAAGCGGATTACGAGCACTTACTTTAGTAAGACTTTGAAGTACCTTACCAGGCAATGCGCCAATGTAGGTTCTTCTGTGGCCACGAATTTCTGCCTCATCTCGCATGCCACCGAGGGCCATACGCACATACTTGCGCCCAGTTGCTTTAGCGATGGACTGACCAAGCGAAGTTTTACCAACCCCAGGAGGTCCAACTAAGCAAAGAATAGGCGCTTTTAATTTATCAACTCGCTTTTGCACAGCAAGATACTCAAGGATTCGGTCCTTAACTTTCTCAAGACCATAATGATCTTCGTTAAGTACATCTTCAGCAAAAGGTAGGTCGTGCTTGATCTTCGTTTTCTTAGCCCAGGGCAAATTAACCAAAACGTCGATGTAGTTACGAACAACAGTCGCCTCAGCAGACATGGGTGACATGAGCTTTAATTTTTTGAGCTCTCCCTCTGCCTTTTTACGCGCCTCAGAAGGCATTTTTGCGGTCTTGATCTTCTTTTCGATCTCCTCGATATCCGCGCCCTCTTCTCCTTCACCAAGTTCCTTTTGAATAGCTTTAACTTGCTCATTCAAATAAAAATCTCGCTGGTTCTTCTCCATCTGGCGCTTAACGCGAGAACGAATCTTTTTATCAACATTCAAGATATCTACTTCGCGCTCGAGTTGCGTAAAGAGGTTCTCAAGCCTAGCTTTAATGCTAGATAGGTCTAAGATAATTTGTTTGTTATCTAATTTAAGTGGCAAATGCGCAGCAATCGTATCAGCCAATCTACCCGCATCATCGATACTAGCGATCGATGTCAAAATCTCTGGAGGAATTTTTTTATTCAGCTTTACATACTGATCAAACTGTTGCATCACCGCACGTCTGAGCGCTTCAATCTCATTCTCGCCTTGCGCTGACGCGTCTAGCTCGATTGGAGTCACGTTGGCACTAAAGTGCGATTCTCCTTCTTCGATTTTATTGACCAGCGCTCTTTGTTGACCCTCAACTAACACTTTGACTGTGCCATCGGGGAGTTTGAGCATTTGCAGGATTGTTGACACACATCCCACCTCGAACATATCGTCAACTGCGGGTTCATCTTTTGCAGCAGTTTTTTGAGCAACCAACATGATCCTGCGTTCAGCGATCATCGCAGACTCTAAGGCCTTGATACTCTTTGGACGACCCACAAAAAGTGGAATCACCATATGCGGGAATACAACCACATCGCGCAGCGGAAGCAGTGGTAAATCAATTGGCTCGGGTGGTAGGGATACGTGTCCAGACATGGTTTATTTCCATTTAAATATGAGCTTGAGCAAAAATAATCTCAAAGTAGAGACCTCGCCCCACGGATCATGGTTATGCAATTAAGCCTTTTTAGCAGCCTCTCGGTACACCAGTAACGGTGCCTTGTTCTCTTCAATGGTGGACTCATCCACCACCACTTTTTCAACATTAGTTGCATTCGGTAAATCAAACATGGTGTCGATTAACGAATGTTCAAGTATCGATCTGAGTCCACGTGCACCTGTTTTACGCGCAAGAGCCTTTTTTGCAATTGCTTTTAGCGCTGCAGGGCGAATCTCAAGATCTACACCCTCCATGTGAAGGAGTTGGGCATATTGCTTGATCAACGCATTCTTGGGCTCTGTGAGGATTTGTACTAGCGCGTCTTCAGTCAATTCATCTAAAGTCGCTACAACAGGCAAGCGGCCCACTAGCTCAGGAATCAAACCAAATTTAATCAAATCTTCAGGCTCAACGTCACCAAAAACTTCAGTCAAAGTTTTTTCAGCTTTCGTGCGAACAACCGCACTAAAGCCTATTCCTGATGTGTCAGTTCTGTTTTGGATGACTTTTTCTAAACCTGCAAATGCGCCCCCACAAATAAATAAAATATTTGTGGTGTCAACTTGCAAGAAATCTTGATTGGGATGCTTTCTGCCGCCCTGAGGGGGAATACTTGCCATAGTTCCCTCAATCAGCTTCAAAAGAGCCTGCTGCACCCCTTCACCCGACACATCACGCGTGATTGAGGGGTTATCAGACTTCCTAGAGATTTTGTCGATCTCATCGATATAGACAATACCCTTTTGTGCTCTAGCTATATCGTAGTTACAGTTTTGCAATAACTTTTGGATGATGTTTTCAACATCCTCACCAACATAACCCGCCTCAGTAAGCGTAGTAGCATCGGCCATAACAAAGGGCACATCCAGCATTCTGGCAAGCGTTTGAGCCAAAAGCGTTTTACCTGATCCGGTTGGACCAATTAATAAGATATTAGTCTTCGTCAGCTCTATGTCGTCTTTCTTGGCGAGCTCTTTATGACGCAGGCGCTTGTAATGGTTATATACGGCGACAGCTAAAGATCTTTTTGCGACCTCTTGCCCGATCACATAATGATCTAAATTGTTCTTAATTTCAATAGGAGTTGGCAAGTCACTGCGCTTGACACCGTCTACATTGTCTGTAGGCGCCTCGTCACGAATGATGTCATTGCATAGATCAATACATTCATCACAAATGAATACAGATGGACCTGCAATTAGCTTTTTGACCTCATGCTGACTTTTGCCACAAAAGGAACAATACAAGGTCTTTTCTCTAGGGTTGCCTTTTTTTTCGGCCATTCGTTTCCGCCTATTTCAAATTTTTATACCAAATGATAACTAAATTTAGCCTAAAACCGGCTACTTTTGAAATAAAGCAGGAATCGTGCAAGTTTTAGTGCCTCCTAGCCATTCAATGACTTTTACGGTCTTTTTGCGATCACCTGATCCACAATTCCGTACTCTTTAGTCTCTTCCGCAGTGAGATAAAAGTCACGTTCAGTGTCTAGATTGATCTTCTCCAAGGGTTGACCAGTACGTTCGGCAGTGATTTTGTTCAACTGCTCTCTGGTTTTTAAGATCTCACGAGCGGCAATCTCAATTTCAGTTGCCTGTCCCTGAGTCCCACCGAGTGGCTGATGGATCATCACTTTAGAGTTGGGAAGGGCAAATCTTTTCCCCTTTTGACCAGCTGCCAGCAAAAAGGCACCCATGCTTGCGGCCATACCTATACAAAGAGTTGAGACATCAGGCTTGATGAAGTTCATAGTGTCATAGATAGCCAAACCAGCGCTCACAGAACCGCCGGGGGAGTTTATGTACAAGGAGATATCCTTGTCTGGGTTTTCGCTCTCAAGGAACAGCAATTGAGCTACAACCAGGTTAGCAGTCTGATCGTTAACTGGCCCGACCAAGAATATAACCCTCTCTTTTAGTAGCCGAGAGTAAATGTCGTAGGAGCGCTCGCCTCTGCCTGATTGCTCAACGACCATAGGGACCAAGCCAAGGGCCTGTGTGTCCAAGGAATTCATAATTGCATCTCCGTAATTCAAAAGTATTAAGCCTGTTGCTGTTCCATCAACTCATCAAAAGAGACCAGTCGCTCAGAAACTTGCATTTGAGAAAGTATGTAATCAGTTACGTTATTCTCAATAACCCAGGATTCAACTTCAGCCATCCTGCGGTTATCCCTGTAATACCAACCGGCAACTTCGCTGGGCTTTTCATAACTAGAGGCCATCTCTTCGATTTGTGCCTTGATTTGCTCTTTAGTCGCATGTAGTTGATGCTTTCTGACCATCTCACCAATGACAAGTCCCATACGGACTTGACGCTCAGCTTGGGGACGGAAAATGTCCTCCGGGATGGGCGCGTTCTCAGCGTCTTTGATACCTCGTTGTTTGAGCTCAGCTCTGGCGGCTTCAATTTGTCGATCAATTTCTGATTGAACAATTGACTTTGGAAGATCGAGTTGGGCTGCTTCAATCAAAGCATCAAGAGCAGCAATTTTGTTTCGCTTGAGTAAACGAGACTTAACCTCGAGCTCTAAGTTTTTACGAACTTCAGCCATTAAGCCGTCAACTGTTCCTTCAGGCACTCCCAAGGATTTTGCGAAAGCATCATTGACCTCAGGTAAGTGGGAGGCTTCAATTTTTTTAACTGTGACCATAAAGTCAGCCGTTTTACCAGCCACTTCACGTCCGTGGTAATCGGCTGGAAACTCAAGCGGGAAAGTCTTGCTCTCACCAAGCTTCATGTCGTGCACAGCTTGATCAAATTCTTTGAGCATCCTGCCCTCGCCAAGCACGAACTGAAAGTCCTCAGCCTTACCGCCCTCAAAAGTCTCACCGTCTATACGTCCCTCAAAGTCAACAGTCACGCGGTCTGTGGACGCCGCCTTTGCATCGAGTCCACGAATGGTGTACGTTCTTTTTTGAGCTCGGAGAATATCGATTGTCTTTTGCAAAGACTCAGGCGAGACATCGCAGCTTAATTTCTCAACTTTGATTTGAGAGATGTCGGAGATAGTTACCTCTGGGTAAACTTCAAACACAGCATCAAAGGACATTTGTCCATCAGGTGCGCCCTCAGTCTCACTTATTTTTGGTGCTCCCGCGACGCGGAGTTTCGCCTCATTCGCAGCAGATTGGAACGCCTCACCCACTTTATCATTCATGACCTCGTAGTGCACAGAGTATCCATAGCGCTGTGCAACGATATTCATTGGGACTTTACCGGGTCTAAATCCGTCAATCTTTACTTTTCTTGCCAAGCGTTTGAGCCGTGTGTCGACCTCATTTTGAATGACCTCAATGGGTAAGGTCAGGGTCATTTTGCGCTCTAATTTTTCTAATGTTTCAACTTGGATCGTCATATTCATTCCTAATAAGTTTGCCCATGCTAAGGAGTTGAGCAAAATCTCTGGTGCGCGGGGGGGGACTCGAACCCCCACAGTATTTCTACCGTCAGGACCTAAACCTGGTGCGTCTACCAATTTCGCCACCCGCGCAGGTTTTCAAAATAGCAACGGGCGGTCCACTCCTGCAAACCACCCGCTTGAAATCGGTCAACCGTAAATTCTACCTCTTACTCTCGCAAAATACGAGGAGCGAGGTCTAAAATCCCTACAAGAGTTCGCTATATGAATAAATAAGATCGAAATTTCCTCACAATCTCGCGTTTTTAGCCCCTAAATTCCTTAAAACTCACCACTCGCCCCCTCTAAGCGGCAACCAATGTCTTCCTTAAAATCCAAACCCATAGACCACTACGAGAACTTTCCCGTGGCGTCTTGGCTTTGCCCAGTGCACCTTCGCTTTGCAGTTAGTGCGGTCTACCATTTTGCGAGAACTGGGGATGATTTAGCAGACGAGGGCCCTCAAGACGCAGCCAAACGAATTGCAGACTTATCCGAATACAGATCGGACTTGAATCTTTGCATCTCAAGCTCACGTGATGGTCAGCCCTGGGGGGAAATAACAAGCAAGCGCTGGCCACACATTTTCACCCCCCTGCAAACTGTGCTAACTGAGTACGCAGTACCTGCGGAGTACCTCCATCAGTTGTTGGATGCGTTTGAGCAAGACGTTCTTTATACACTTGCGAGCACGCACTACAAAAACCGACACGAGCTCTTAGAGTATTGCCTTAAATCTGCTGCGCCGATCGGACGCATCATGTTGCATCTGTTTCAACACGATGATCCACAAAGTTTAAAACAAAGCGACGCCATTTGTAGCGCACTCCAATTGATTAATTTTTGGCAAGATATCAGCGTGGACCTACCTAGAAATCGCTTTTATTTGCCCTTGGACTCAGATTTAAAAACCGAAATAGCATTTGCGAAAGAGTTAATGCAAAATGCAGCCCCACTATGTCTGACCATCAAGGGACGCGCTGGTTGGGAGCTGCGCGCGGTGGTTCAAGGCGGGCTTCGTATCATAGATAAATTACAACGCCTCAACCCTTTGCAATCAAGACCTAAACTTACCCGGTTAGACTACGTGGTGATTGCCTGGAGATGCTGTTTTAAAAGTTCTTTTACCCCGCAGACTCTAATTTCAAATTCACACTAATTAAAAATATTAAATGACGCCCCAAGAGTACGTTCAACAAAAAGCTTCCTCATCCGGGAGTAGCTTTTATTACGCGTTTCTTTTCTTGCCCAAACCAAGGCGGGCTGCAATCACGGCTTTTTACGCATTTTGCCGAGAGGTTGACGACGTCGTTGATGAGGTCAGTGACATGGGCGTCGCGGCTCAAAAACTTGCTTGGTGGCACGCCCAGGTCACTGAGTCCTTTGCGGGTTCTGCCAACCACCCCGTCATGCAAGCGCTCATGCCCTACTGTAAAGAATACGGTATTCGGGCTGAGCACCTTTTATCGGTCATTGAGGGTTGTCAGATGGACTTGGTACAAACACGGTACCTAGACTTTGAATCGCTCAACCGCTACTGCTATTTAGTCGCCTCTGTAGTGGGTGAGGTCTCCTCATTGATATTTGGCTCTACTCACCCAGACACTACAGCTTATGCTCACAAACTAGGGCTTGCATTTCAACTCACCAATATCATTCGTGATGTAGGTGAGGATGCACTAAGGGGCAGAATCTACATTCCGATCAGCGAATTACAACAGTTCGATGTCAAGGCACACGAGATTTTGCAACGGATCCCCTCAGAACGTTTTAATGCGTTAATGCAGTTTCAGTGCAACCGGGCAAGAGCTATTTACGCACAGGCTCTTGCGCTCTTGCCAGCCCAAGATAAAAGAGCCCAAAAGCCTGGACTGATGATGGCGAGCATTTACAGCAAGCTATTAGACGAGATTGAACGCGCAGGCTTTCCGGTCCTTCAAGAGCGAGTTGCGCTCACCCCGCTTCGTAAATTTTGGCTAGCTTGGAGAGTACAAGCCTTGGGAAGATTTTGAAGAAAGTCCTGATTATTGGAGGGGGTTGGGCTGGTCTAAGCGCTGCTGTTCAGGCTATCAAATCGGGTGCAAAGGTAACGCTAATCGAGGCTAAAAATGAATTAGGTGGTCGAGCAAGATCGGTTAATTTGCGGGGTCACACTGTCGATAACGGTCAACACATACTGATCGGCGCTTACCGAGCAACGCTTGGACTCATGAGCGAAGTTGGCCTAACTCCACAGACCCTATTGCACAGGTGCCGACTCAGTTTATTAAACAATCAATCCCAAGGATTTGAACTCACCGGCCCTCATTGGTTGCCTTTATTCTTTCAGTTTTTATTAGCTACTCTTAAATGTCAAAATTGGACACTCGTAGACAAATGGTCGTTGCTACAAGTCTCGGCTCAGTGGTTCTTGCAAGGCTTTAAGTGCAGCGCAACGAGCTCAGTCACAGAAATATCTGAGGGGGCATCTTCTTTAGTGATGAGCACTTTCATCACGCCTTTATGCCTATCCGCGCTCAACACTCCGCCTGAGAGCACGAGTGGTCAAATCTTTTTACGCGTTCTAAAGGACGCCATGTTGTCTGGAGCGGGGAGCTCGGATTTTTTAATTCCGCGCTGCACTCTTGGTGAGCTCTTTCCGCAGGCCTGCGAGAGATGGCTGATACAAAGGGGTTGCGTCATCCTAAAGGGTAAGCGCTTGGAGCAATTACCAACGGTTGCAACGCCAATTGAGCAAGCCTTTTCTAGCGATCCCCTAGAGGCCCCGGATGCAATCATTATTGCTTGTGATGCAACTAACGCTGCTCGGCTCACGAGTCAGCTCAACCCTTCTTGGGCAACCTCTGCACAAAGCCTTGAACACACCCAAATCGCTACCACTTACATCAAGTGCAATGATCCTACTTTCAAGGGGCTCAAAAGGGCGCTCACTATGCTGCGCAGCGACTCAGACTCAAGTGGTCAGATACGAGCTCCGGCTCAGTTCGTTTTTGATCGCAGGCTTTTATTTACAGACAACCCGGGTCAATCGCAAGAAAATATTAACAAAACACTGCTGGCCTTTGTGAGCAGTTACGCAACGCTTACAAATGATCAAATCAGTCTCGCAGTAATGGACCAAGCCTCAAAGGAATTAGGACTCCAAAGTCTTGAACTCTTAGGGACTATCACAGAGCGTCGCGCAACCTTCTTTGCTAAGCCTGGAGTTGTGAGACCCACGTACCAAGTAGCAAACGGTGTCTGGGCGTGTGGGGATTATGTCCAAGGCCCCTACCCCTCAACCATTGAGGGAGCTGTGCTCTCTGGTATCCAGGTATTTGAAAAGGTCATTCAATCTTTTCAAATGCTTTGAATTTAGGGTTTTTTAACGAATCCCAAAAAATTCTGCCCCCTATTCAGCGAGAATAAGGCACATGTTATCCATTAAACCCCGCTTTACTCTTGAGCCCAATTACAGACACGGTCAAACCCATAAGACTGCGGTTTTATTTTGTAATTTAGGCACGCCCGAATCGCCTACCGCTGATGCACTTAGGCGCTATTTGGCTGAATTTTTAAGCGATCCAAGAGTCGTTGAAATTCCAAGGTGGTTATGGCTCATCATCTTGCACGGCATTATTTTGAGAGTTCGCCCGGCGAAATCTGCAAAAAAATATGCGAGTATTTGGACCCCAAAGGGCTCACCCCTCAAGGTTTGGACACAGGCACAAGCCGAGGCATTGCAAGAGGTGCTTGTAAACCAGTCAAACACCAAAGACACTAACCCAGTGCTTGTGCGTTACGCAATGCGTTATGGACAACCAAGCATAGATTCGCAACTCACTCAACTGAAAGAGGAAGGGGTTACAAACATCCTTCTTTTTCCGGCTTACCCCCAGTACTCAGCAACTACTACGGCTAGCTTGTTTGATAGAGTTTTTGCTTGGGGTACTCAAAGTCGCCAACTCCCTGAGTTCCGTTTTATCAATCATTACCATGATCATCCCGCCTACATCAACGCACTTGCACTTCAAGTTGAGTCGCACTGGCGCGTCCATGGTCGCGCTGAGAAGCTATTGATGAGTTTTCACGGGATCCCCGTTCGCTCCTTAAAGCTTGGCGACCCCTATCACTGCGAATGTCATAAAACTGGCAGACTTTTGGCCGAAAGACTCAATCTCACAAAAGGTGAGTACATCGTTACTTTTCAGTCCCGCTTTGGCAAAGCTAAATGGCTAGAGCCTTATACCGAACCTACTGCTAAATCATTGGCAGAGCAAGGCATCAAAGGCATAGATGTTATTTGCCCGGGCTTTACCAGTGACTGTTTGGAGACTCTGGAGGAGATTGGCATGGAAGTGCGCGACACCTTCTTGAGCGCTGGGGGCGAAAAATTTAACTACATCCCCTGCTTGAATGACTCTCCTGACTGGATAAAGGCTTTAGCAACTATTGCTCAAGAACACATGCAGGGCTGGCCAGCAAGTGGCCCCAGAAGTGCTCAGGACAGAGAAACTTCAAAACAAAATGCCTATGCTCTCGGCGCACCTGAATAAATTTGTCGCCTGAGAGCCCAAGTCCTTAGGGGATTTACAGCCAACTAATTGCTCAGTTTGTTGGGCTACTCGCAGAGTTACTTGAGTTGGAACTCGAGCTATTTGTATTACTCTGTGATGCGGGCACCGGGGGAGCAGTAACGGGTGCAACGCTGGAGGGAGGAGCCGCAGGCGTAGAAGGTTTTGTTTCTCCAATAGGACTCTTAGAGGGAGCAGGATTGTTAGGCTTTCCTGAATTAGAGGGGGCTGCTGAATTAACTGAACTTGGCGAAGTGCTACTACCTGAGCTAGATCCGTTGTTACCGGTAGGAGCACTAGGCGAAGCAGGTGCTGATCCGGTTGGGGTCCCTGTGCTGACTGAGTTAGCACCCTCCTCAGACTTTACTGCCCCGTCTGCCGCTGGACCAGTGGCATCTGGAACTGTCTGCAAAGGCGGCGCTGGTTCTGCGTGCTCTTCATTGGTCTTTTGTGCGAAGAAAGCTGCAATTCCTAAAGCCAAGAGGAAAAGAACAATGATCTTGAACAAATTAGAGGCTGAGCTTGATTTAAC
>CAIRBP010000032.1 GCA_903876885.1 uncultured Burkholderiales bacterium
CCCAGCTGGTAGTTTACGAATGAAGCCATTCCGCAGACCCGAAAGTTATCCTGCCCTTTAACCAAATTAGCAGTTCTTGTAAGGAGGACACGGGCGTTAGCGTTAGCGTCTGCTTCACTCCCGCCCTTACCGTAATACTCGACCAAACCAAGGTTAAATATTGCGGGTGGATAGTTCTTGGAGGCTGCGGCTTGGTAAAGGGAGGTTGCTTGCTGGATATTTCGATGAGTTCCGAATAAACCAATTTCATAAATCAAGCCCACAAAATTCTCGGCTTCTGGAACACCACTCTTGGCTGCGTTTGCGATTGAATTCAACAGAGTGCTCTGAATCTCACCTTTTGCAGTTGAAAGAGCGCGGATTTTGTCGATTACCTCTGCTCCCTGGGGGGAGACAGTGATATGAGCTCCAAATTTAACGGAGTTAACTGTGCGGGGAAGACGGGCTTTAACTTTGTCTAAAAGATTTCCTTCTGTGCTGGCCTCTTGAACTGCCAAGGCAGCCCTTTGTTTCTCCTCGGAAATGGAGACATTAAAAGTAGCAGAGTTAGTCATCTCCTTGGTTGGGAGAAGTGAGGGGCCAACGGTTGTTGGGAGAGCGTTTATGGTGCTTTGTGCTTTGGACTTCCAATCCGCTGTGGAGTCTGTAATGGTTGGGGAATTAACGAGTGCACCAATAGGATTAGAGTAAGAATCCATATATTGGATAGTCTGAGGGGTCTGAGTAGTTCGAGTAGGTTGTGCAGTCACGCCCCAAGAGGTCGAAAAAAGACAGAGAGAACTTATTAGAAGTGTATTGGAGGAGTATGTCATGAATTCTTTAAATATACTGTATTATGCAATGAATTACATAAATAGCATAAACAATTAACTTTATTCAATGAATACAAATCTAATAGATAGTCCTGAATTTGTAAAAGTGTCGAATTACTTTGATCAGCTTACTGAGATTGAGGCCAATAAGATTTTGTTGGTGAACGTGACACGAAAAAATGAGGCATTGCTCAGAAAAATCATTATTTACACCATCATCAAGGGCTTTAGTGACATTCACATCGAGATAGAGAATACCAGTAGCGGGCATGAAACCAACATCTTCGTCAGAGACGGAGATGATTTCCAGGGCGTAGAGAATTTGAATGACAAGAGTAAGGAAATTAAAGAAAGACTTTTCTCGCTCTGTAATTTTATGGGTGGTGCGGTGGAGGGGGTTAACTGGTCAGCTAGCTTTAAAGTCCAGTTGCCTGCGGATGTTGCCCTGCATTTTGGGCTAAAACCTTTTGAAGGACTACCCTACTCTGTTAATTTCAGGGTTGAGTACATAGAGACGTTTTCAGGGATTGCATTTACCTGCCGTCTGATTGATCCCCAAACAACGCCAAAGTTTCAAGACCTAAAGCTACCCAAGTTACTGAGTGAGACGATCATGGAGATTTGCCGAGCCCCTAGTGGTTTCGTTGTGATCTCTGGTCCAACGGGTTCGGGTAAGTCGACCTTGCTCAACGCAATATTTCAGGCTTTGAATGATGGTTCCAAATCTGTAGTCACGATCGAGAACCCTGTCGAATTTAAGATATTTAAGAAAGGCGCACCTGTTAAGCAAATCCAGGTGAGAGGAGAGATCACATTCTCAAGCGCACTGAGAGCAACACTAAGACTTGACCCTCAACTCATATTGGTTGGGGAGATAAGGGACTTCGAGACAATGGACGCCGCTATTGAGGCGGCTAATACGGGGCACTTGGTATTTGCAACCGTTCATGCCAATGATGCACACAACACTTTGCAACGCATGAACCAGCTAAAAGCCGATGCATTCAGACTCTCAGAGAGTTTGACACTGGTTTTGGCGCAAAGGTTGTTGACTACTTACGCAGGGCCTGGTGTCAAACGTGAGTTAACGTTTGATGAGAAAGCGTGGCTCGGTAAGAACGGCATCTACATGGATCACATTACGGAGAACATGGGACCTAAATGCGGGAAGGTTCCTGTTATTGAGGCGATTGTGATGGACGCAGGTGTTAAGAATGAGATTCGCAAAGGAGAGAAGATTGATACGTTAGCAGTTTACAAAGCTGCCAGACACCAACATACCTATGAATCGATGGTTTCATTCGGGGTTAGGTGCGTCCTTGACCACGGCTGTAGGCTCTCCCAGGTTCAACAAAGTTTAGAGCAGAATCCCCATGCTAAAGAGTTTCCAGGATTCAGGGTTGAATTGGCCCGGAAATACGGAGTATCCCTATCGGATGTTTCATTATCCATAGAAGACTACTATGCCAATAGAAACCAGGATACGCAAGAGAGCTTGGAGGAGACCTTAAACGATAAGTTCGGTTACGTACCTAACAACATTACCCCCTTAGTTCCACGGGGGGTGTTGCCACCCTCTTCGCATCACAACCTTAGATAGACCATGTATAAACGAAATCTATTAATTGGACTTCTAGCGGCTACAGCGATTAGTTCGTTCGCTCAGACTAATGAAGCCCGTATTACCCAAGTAAACACAGCCACTGGGTCTGGTCCAACTGCATCTTTAAAGCCATACCTAGAAGTTACGCCCTATAAGCCAGACGCTAATGCGGTAAGGATTTTCTTCTCACCGACTTGTATGTATTCACGAGAGTATCTGAGCTTCTTTAAGAACCTAGATACTACTTTGAGTGCGAAGACCGCAAAAACTACAATCTTTACCCCAACAACGAATTTTGTTGACGGAATTAATTATGCGATGGCATTTGCAGCTGTTCGAAGATTCCATCCTGCCTATCTTCAAAACTTTATTGAAGCGAGTATGACCGCATCACAGGATAAGCATATTAATGTATTTGGTTGGGCTGGAATTGAAACTGTTGGAGCTGCTGTGGGATTTGGGAAATCAAAGCAAATACCTGAATCTTTGCCTTTACTAGTTTCAAAGAATAAAGTAATCTTGTACAAGGATGTTCAAGAGTATCAGGCAGCACAAAAGGCGTTACAAATCATAGGAACACCTTCAGTTGCAGTTGTAGGGACTTATGTGATTTCACCTGAGTTCACACTAGGGGATGCCGATAGGTTTAGCGAATTAATTAATGCTGTTGTTTCAATGACTTTATAATAGTTCTAGAAATCATCAATTAATAAGCACCGCCATTGGCATGAATCGTCTGACCAGTGATATAACTTGCCTTCGCACTATACAGTGAGCCCGATGGTGCAAACTTAAAGTCAACTATTCAATAAGTGTTGCACAGTAGTCGCTTACTGATTTAATAGAAAATAAGGAGTAATAAAAAAAGACATCCTGCCAACTTGAAAACTAATTAAGCAGTCTCTAACTACATTAATAAATACTTAAATCCTGTCAGACTTAGTGGACTTTATTGGCTGTAACAAAGCTACAGCTCTGATGATATGCTTTGAGTAGTCTAGCTTCCCACCTGCTCAGGCATGCATTGTTATGTATTTTTGCGAAAAAACGCTAGTTCCAGTTAAGCTCACTGCCAATTTTTCTTTTGAGAAGCTGTTCGAAATGAAGAACTTCAGACTTTGTAGTTGGACCTCTTGGAGTAACATGGTGTATGGAGTACATAAAATTCTCACAATGAGTTGGGTCTAAGTCAGTCAGCACAACCAGACCTTTGTTACCATTATTCCCCGTCTTGACATACCCAGACCACCGCCCCCAAATTCCTCCAGAACCATCTCTATCAGAGTAGGCAGAGCCAACATAGCGCTGATTGGTCTTTTTGTCCAATATTAAGTAAACTCCGTCATGTCCAGATAAAAAGCGATGCCAATCTTTATTACCCTCTGGATTATTGATTAATCCCCGTAACATTTGATGACTAATAAATACATTCTCCCATCCTGGAAAATCAGATATAAAACCTTTTGGCATTATTTCCGAAATTTCTTTATTTATTTGCTTTTGCACCCAGCTTACTGTTGAACCGCCCCAATCAATTATTAATCGGTTTTGAAATTCACTTAGCACATCGCTTTTTTCAAGTTCGAAATAAAAATGGTCACCCTCATTTACAGCAATATTATTTTCGTTTCTGAAATCGCAATATTCCTTATACTTCGGGTGCAAGGAAGTAAATCTGTCTTTAGAAACTATTCCTTTCGAAGTGAATCCACCTCTAAATAGGCAGCGACCACCTTCTGTTGCAACAAAAACCAATATTAGCTCCGAATCTTTATATTTATTCTCAGATTGCTCTGCAGTAAAAATGAGTAATAAATCGTTGTCGAATTTAAGTCTCTCATCAAACCCAGCCCAATCACCATCAGTTCTATTTTTCATGGTGTGACGGACTAGCCTGATCTTGTTTCTTGCAATTAAATGCTCAACTTCAGGATTCACTACCCGCAATAACTTTTCTAAATTCATTTAAGATTAGTTCGCAAAAATAATTTGTGGGACTAGGCTACAGAAACAGTCTCTCCCCTTTCGCGTATGCCCTCTATCCAAGCACCAAGCCAACTCAAGTCTAAGTCACTGGCTAGATCTACTCGATACCCACATTCAGTGCCCCCACCGAACTGAAGGTATCGCACTTTTACTTGACGACTGGATACAACAGAGTAAGGGAAAAGTGGCTCACAAGGTTCAACAGCTTCACTAAAGTCAAAGGTATATGTGAATTGCCACATATTATCTTCCTCAGCTAAAGTTTTGCTAATAGCGTCAGTGTTGGAAAATGATATGCCGTCATAATCTTTCAATCGGTATAACGTCATTTCATCATAATTTTCAAGAAAAATACCCGGATCATCAATGCTTTCCTCTTCTGAAGAAATTTGAACGGAGCCATCAATTATGAATGAACCAGTAGAGCCATCCGGGAACCAGGTGTCATCATTAATTGTCGAAATCAAAACAGACATTTGATAGCCTAAGGATTCTTTATTTACCCCGTCCCAATCAGGGACATCATCTGCATCACTATCAATAGCACTATCCTCGCTGATATGTTCCGTAGAAACTTTCTGATTTTCGTCCTGAAGTTGACTGAGGAAATCAACGGCTCGTTGAGGGACCTTATCAACTTTACGCCATTTTTCGATTTCGTTTAAGGAAATCTGAAAGTGATTGGTGACTCGGTCTAACCCAATACCTTGATCAAAGAGTTTTTTATACCATTCATCAAATGACATGGAGCTGAAAATCTCAACTACAGAATCGGTGGCGGATTTATTAAGCGAATTTAAAAATAAGATCGCACTAGGATGTTGTAGTGATGCAGCCTGTTTCATCCAGGCTATCCCGGCCTGATAATGAGAGTCACCATCAGCAGAGGATTGCTCAAGCATCAATTTACCTAATTGATATTGACTATTTAGATGTCCTCTATTTGATAACTCATCTAACAATTGACTCGCTTTGCTCAAACTCCCTGCCTTAAGCAATTCCAAGGCTCTTTGATACATTTCTTCAGTAGGATCTTTAGACTCGGTCACGGGAACTATCGGAGCTATAGTCTGGACTTTTCTAGTCTCTTGCAAATCTATCATCTGTTGAGACTCATCACTACCAGAAGTTTTCTTTCTATTCCTAAACACCATGAATATAACTGCCATAATTGCCGCAACAATAGCTGCAACAAATCCTGATCGAAAAGAAGATTTATTATCTTCTGATGAATTTTTTTCAGTTTTTGAGCTGTCACCTGAAGACTTAGGCTGCACCTGCTCAACAGTATTCATATTATTTTGAGATGGAGCTACAAAGGAACTTGACGCAATATTATCTGGAGGATTTTGTAACTTTTTATCTAAATACTGTATTCGATCATAAAACATTGGCTTTAAGCAGGAGGCTATAGCATCAATATCGCCGTTACATTGCTTTAATGACTTCAACCACTCCCTTTGCTCCTCTTTTACACCTGGATTTACCTCATATTCTTTAGCGTAAGCTGAAGCCAACTTATCATCAAGCGCAGATAATTCTGGATCAATACAGATAGCCTTATCTATTGGTCTTACTGCATTAGTGCAATCGAAGCTTGCCGCATAAGTCAAAACAGAAAACAATAAAAAAACCCAGAATAAAATAAATTTACTTTTATTGTTCATGCTAGTCGGTACTCCTTAAACGTGCGCAAAAGTGTAGAACTGATTTTCAAGTCTTAGCTACGACGAAAGTAATATCTCAATTTCCACCGGGCTTAGAGGTAAATCGCTTATACAAGTATAACTAACTATTTTTGTTTTAATTGCGATTGATTAACAGCTAGTCAGGCCTTAACAATCGCAATAGTGCTTATCTTACAAATTATTATTACTTAATCAGTAATTAAAGTCAAACCTATCATTTTTTAACGAGGCTACGCCAACCTCTCTGCAATCGTAATTGACATTAATTCGTTTATATGTTTTACATGCACTCCTGCAATATTACTAATTTATTTAATTGAATTTTGCTTATCCGTTCCTGCCATCAGTTCTTGAGTTGCAGAGGTATGGCGAAAGATATACAAGGTACACTTTTCATTAAGCATGTAAGTGTGTCTAACGTTTAGGAACAACCGTCTTATTTGTTAGGCTGAAAACTGATGTGATGACCGTGAACTTCTCCATTAACCTCATTTTTGTATTTATTAACTGGCACTTAATCAATAGGGCTTCCTGACAATCATCCCGAGAAGACTTATGGAGCTCTGTGTGATCCTTGGGCTTTAGTGCTCTCAGCAGTTTCCATAGCGATTTCATAAACCCCAGCATCACAACGACATTAAAGCCAGTTCAGTTACATACACATTAAACAGAAAAAAAATGTAATCAAAGATTTAATTATTCATGGAATCGGATCATAGCCCTCTCCGAGCAATCCAATCTTATATAAATAGGCATTTACTTCCACGTCAGATGCACCATCCAACACAAAATCTGAAGATGGAGTTGGAGACGCTCCTTCAGGGCTAATCAATTTTGACCTCAGGTTGTATAAGCCGCTTGCTTGCCCCCTCAAATGCTCCGCTTTATGGGCAGAGCTCCAGTCCCCAGCTCTCGCCGCTGCGTCCCTTATAACCCTCAAGTCTTCAAGGTGCTCTTCTAAAGTAATAGTTGGAGAATTAGTCATCTTCTCGTCCCTGACTTGTCAAAATATTTTTTAAGTGGCTTTTCTTCAAAGATATTATTCCCAGTTTTCTCATCAAGTTTTTTTAGACTAAGCACTATTTCCGAGCCAAGTGCTTTGAGTCTAAGGTTGATTTCGTCAATATAAACTCCATTGTTATGTTGAAAAGCTAAATATATTTCATCAGTAATTTTTCTAAACTCTATTTCTTCGATCTCCTGCTTTTTGAATAATTTAGTGTATTCGGAATGTCGTAGACGTCTTTTTAGATTTGATTTGTTTAATCTCATTTTTTATCCCATATATTAGAAAATCTCGATAATTGGCGACTGAGATGGACTGTTAATCATTGCAAAGTCACTACCCGCCTTTACTCTGCTTTAGATATTCACTCTGTTCAGCATTTTCTTCTTCAAAGCCCTTAAGCCACTCTTTGTGCTCATCTGTAATACCTTCCTTACTGATAAACTGAATTGATTTGATTGAATTTGAATTAATTTGACTTAAAGAACCTTCAGGTATACCTTGAGGTTTACCATCAAGTACCCCATTAAGGTATTTGGCATTTACTTTCTTGATGGCAGCCCCCAATTTCCCTCCATCAGACTGCGCTTGTCGAGTTAGAGTCACATTACTCTTGTATCCATCTAATTCAGGACATCTCATTTGATCTCCGTCCACGACAAAGTAGCTGAGCACCCGAGGAGTCAGAGAATCCATGATCGTTTTCTCGTCATAGCCAAAATATCTAGCTAGCTCACTCGGATTTCGAGGCAGGAAATTATTAACCCAGTATTCGTTATAAAGAGTCCATAAAACCCCCCTTTCGGGGAGACTCATCAGTTTGAACCTCCTATCAGAATTCCAATTCGCGCTGTAGTTGTAGAAGTAAGGAAGAGGCTTTAAGACTTTTTGAGATTTATCCATTATTCTTTCTCCTCGAATTACCACAAATCAAATCTAAGGCATTTGAAATATTTTCGGGCTCAGGTTTAAGCCAATAGCGCTTTACAGAGATTGTTGCCTTTCCCCCCAAACACGGAACGATTTCAAATTTTCGATCTATCAAAATGCCGAACTTACCCAATGTCGCCACAGTTGAATTTAAACAATGATCGTTTAGTTTTTCAGCCTCAAAGCGATTAAGGGTATGTCCATCAAGGAATTGAATTAAAATGTTCTCGAGTTTGTTTTGTCTTTTCTTTAAATCAGGACAAGCTTTTACACAGGCCGTGGCTAGCCCCACGGCCTTTTCTTTTAAGTTGTTCATGATTCATACCTCCAGTTGCTGACTGGCTGCAATTCGAGAAATAACCCATCCTCTAACCTTACTTTGTTGCCATCGACGTATCTTCGAAGTTAATTTGATTGGCCTTGGGAACTCGCCATTTTTCATTAGTTGATAGATCGTCGATCTACCTAAGCCCGATTCCTCTCCAACTTCATCTATATTTATTAAGGGATCGTAAGATTCAATAATTGCGGACATTTAGATACCTTTTCTAAATGCGCTAAGTATTCAAATTAAAAATAGCATAGCGCAAAACACTCTGATCAAGGTGCTTTAGGCTACGCCCCAAGCAATAATGCTTACAGACGCTACTCTAAATTTAGTGACAATGTGGTCGTAACAATAAAGCTATGACATTAACAGTCAAACCCGCTAAGTTTTGTAAGTGATCTTAAAATCTTACTAGCTATACTCGTGGTATGTCTTGAGTCTATTACACATTCGTGTATAAACTGATAAATTCATTTGGATTTAAACAACAAGTCTGGATAAAGCCTCTTTTGAATGCTTTTGGGTCAAATGTCCATAATGCTTTTCAATCATCATTATGCTGGTGCCTGCTAACTGAGCTACAGTTAAGGTATCCAATCCACCATGAACTAAGTCCGTAATCACTGAGTGCCTAATAGTTCCCATTGTTACGTTAGAGGGCAATTCAGCTTTTAATACTGCGGCCCTTATAGGGTCTTTCCATGCGTCTTTATTCCAAGTCATGCCATCCAACCTGGTGAAGATACTTGCCCCGGGTAGCTTGTCCTTGATTTTCAAATTAAACAAGTCCGCTGCTTCTGGAGGCAGGGATATTTTGCGATGGCGCTTAGTTTTATCTTTAAAAACGCTGAGCGTTCCAAAATTGCTATCGTAATTTCCTACAATTAGCTTTGCAATTGCCCCGCACCTAAGCGGTATCAAGCAGCAGCACTTAACGAAGTCAGCTAAATCTGGAGGACATGAAATATAAAGTTTTCTACGCTGGGCTAAATCTAAATAGGCCTCCCTTGCATGTTCAGCATTCTTAATTGGAACAAGCTTCCCTTGCCAGGCAAAATCACTTGTTATCAGTCCCTCTTTAAAAGCTAAATTAAGAGCAGAGCGCAAACAAGTCATATCCCTGTTCAACGTACTATCCTTTCGCAATTCCCCCTTATTAGGGCCGCTTTCAGTTACTGTTTCTTCGAGTAGTTTTCGCCAGTCGACAAAATGGGATGGTTTTAGTTTGGTTACATCAAGTTTTGAAAGCTTCGTTTTGTAAACATAGCGCTTGAATCGAAGATGAGCATCATTAGCACCGGATTCATTTTTCTCATTCTTTTTATGAACAACGTACCTTTCGCAGATATTTTGAACTGTCAGCACTTCAGCAGTACCGCCACGCCCAAGATGTTCAAACCAATTTAAAGCATCTTTGCGGGCAAGTTCAAATCTTTCGTTATCAGGGCGTTCAGAGTAAGCTCCGAGCGTGATCTGGTGCCTTTTCCCGGTGTCCTTATCGCTAAATCTTGCAGAATACGATCCATCACTTGAAGTGCTCATTTTTCTGAAGCCCATGTAGCATCCCGCCATTAATTTTGTCCAATAGGGATCGCGCTTGGGTTTAAGTTTGTCTCGCTCTATTACCTTAGAAAAGGCTGTCATAAATCCCTTAGTAGCTAGGCTCCTTTCCCAATATAGTATGGAAAAAGTATGGAAAACCTAGTGGGATTATTATGGATTATTGCGGACTTAAAAGATAGTACCAAGAGCCCTGTCAGAGGGAAACTTGGTAGGCGCGAATGGACTCGAACCATCGACCCCCACCATGTCAAGGTGGTGCTCTAACCAGCTGAGCTACGCGCCTGTAAAGAGGGTAAATTCTAGCACATATTTATCGGTTCAACCCCAGGGCAACCCAGCAGCATTGAATTATCGCCTCCTAGACGAAATCACGCTAGGGACAGATCTCATAACAGCCAAGACCTTTTGTAACTTAGTTGAATCTGCAATCTCAACCGTAAACGTCATCCAAGCCAAGCCTTTTATAGATTCAGTTTTAACCCCAATGACGTTCATCTTTTCTTTTGCAAAGACTTCGGAGATGTCCCTTAAAAGCCCCTGCCGATCATGAGCTCTGATCTCTACATCAACTGGATAAAAAATTGGTGTATTTGTTGCTGATTGGTTAACACCCCCCCACTGGACCTCTATGACTCGGTCCTCATTGCGCAGCACCAACTCTTTAAAATTTAAACACGAAGTCCTGTGAATGCTGACACCTTTGCCACGGGTGATGAACCCCCTAATATCGTCGGGGGGGGCGGGTCGACAACACCTTGCTAACTGAGTCATCAAAGAATCTACACCCACAACTAAAATTCCACTTTGAGCGGGTGCGGGGCGGGACTCTTTGAGTCGAGCATTTTTTAAGAAAAGCTCATCCTCAGTCTCATTAGATTGCACTCTTGGGTGAAGGATTACTTCTATATTTCTAAGCGAGAACTCATCCTTTCCAACAACCTCAAACAAGGCTTCCGCATTTTTAAAGCCGAGTTGACTCGCCAAATCCTCCAAATTAGTGCTGGTCTTACCCTCCCTTTGCAATAGCTTCTCGACCGACTCGCGCCCCTTTGAGACATTTTCCTGCGTTGCTAGTGCGTTAAACCAAGCGCGCACCTTAGAGCGCGCTCTGGGACTCACCAAAAAACCTAGCTCCGGGTTCAACCAATCTCGTGAAGGTCCTCCCTCTTTCGCAGATATGATTTCTACAGTTTGACCATTTTTAAGCGGGGTATTTAGCGTAACCATAGCGCCGTCAACACGGGCTCCCCGGCAACGGTGTCCCAAATTAGTATGCAACGTGTAAGCAAAATCAACACACGTTGCACCAGACGGCAACTCCACAATAGCAGCGTTGGGAGTGAGCACATAAATCCAGTCACTCAACGTGTCAATATTGGAGAGCGAGGAGTCCCCCGCCCCTCCCGTCTGTGATGATATGTCCTGCTCCCAGGCTAAGAGTTGCCTGAGAACCGCTATTTTTTGATCGTAAGAGGAGTCCGCACTTACGCCACCATATCCCTTTGCACCGGCCTCCTTATAAGCCCAGTGCGCCGCAACTCCGTGCTCTGCGTGATCGTGCATTTGCTGAGTGCGAATTTGTATCTCAACTGGCAGATCTCTTTGATCCGCAACAACAGTGTGAAGCGACTGATAACCGTTAGGTTTGGGACGAGAGATGTAATCATCAAATTCATTCTCTAACGGTCTAAGCTTAGAGTGGACATGGGCTAAAGCGGCGTAGCATTCATCATTGGTTTGGACAATTACACGCAGTGCTCGTATGTCAAAGACTTTATCAAATCCTAGGGATTTACCACGCATTTTCTTGGCAATACTATAGATATGTTTGGGTCTTCCAAACACCTGCGCACTCACTCCGATCTCCCTTAACTCTCTCTCTAGTTGTGCCCGGAGTTGCTCTACGTACACTTCACGCTCAGTCCTTTTATCCTCTAAAAGCTTTGCTATCTCTTTGTACGCGAGAGGCTCTAAAAATCTAAACGCCAAGTCCTCCATTTCCCACTTGATCTGCCAAATACCAAGCCTATTGGCTAAGGGTGCAAAAATAGTAAGTGCCTCTTGTGCAATTTCTTTAGGAGCTATTTCCTTTTGAGCTGCGTAATACCTCAGTGTTTGAACACAAGAGGCTAGTCTGAGCATCACAACTCGAAAGTCCCTTGAGAAAGCTAAAAGCATGCGCCTAACGTTCTCAGTTTGTGCGACGCCCTCTAATTTTGGTGGACGAGATATTTGCTTTGCTCTGGTTTGCTTTTCTAGTCTAAGCAACTCTGTGGCCTCTACCGCTAAAGCGGTCATGCTTTCACCGAATACCTTGCCAATGATCTCTGCAGGCTTGGAGAGATAGGCACTTGCATAAACCAAATAGCTAGCGGCTTGAAGGGACTCAGAGCCACCAATTTGCTTCAAAATCGCCGCAACAGCATCTGCATGAGCCAATGAGTTTTCACCACTATCAAGTGACTCAAATTCAAGTAGTCTTTCTGCAAAAATTCTGGCCTTTGAAAGAACCTCAGACTCCTCAGTAGAGCCTGCAGATGTTACCTGTGAAGCCAAAGCAATAGAGACAAAGTCGGTCATTGGATTGGTAGCGCTGGTCTTTGAGGCCAAAGGAGCACTATGCTCTGTGCTCGTGGCAGCGTAATTCTGGGTGGTCTTAGGACTCAACGTTTCCAAACAAATACCTTTAAAAATTTTCAATAACTATAACAAACAGCAATAAGCTTACTCCACTCACCTACCCTAATCTCTCACCAAAAACGACTTGAGTTTGAGCAACTGATCCTCTTGAACTAAAGTAGGGGCATGCCCAACCCCTTCAACGCTGTAAAGCGTGGGTTTAGGACCTCGTGAGCACATTTGGGCTGCGTCACCAGGAGTTAAAAGATCGGAGTTAGCACCTCTTATCAATAAAGTCTCGCAAGTTATTTGATCATAAATATTCCACATTACCTGCTCAGCCGCTTTAGAGCTTTCCCGCGTCATTTGTTTAATCGGCTCAGATATCTTAGGATCATAGTGAAAGATCCACTGATGGTTAGAACCAATTTTGAGCATAGGACGGGATAATGCTTCCCACTGTTCAGTGGTATGTGGACCAAAGCTTTTAAAAATCTCACCCAACTTTTGAACCCCTAATTCCAAAGTATCAAATCGCTCATCCAGTCCAAGATATGTTTTCAAACGTTCGATAAAAGCCCATTGAACAACTGGACCCACATCATTTAAAACCAACCTGCGTACTGGAACCTTGAGTTTAAAGGCGTCTACACCGCATACGAGCATCCCAATCAATCCGCCCATACTCGTACCTACCCAGTCAACACTCTTAATGCCTGCGTCCTCTTCCTCTGTAAGGTGATCTGATAAACATTTAACTCCATAAGCGTAGGTTGGCAATTGATAGGATAGCCCGCTATTTAACCAATCACTTTGGCCACGCCCGGCAATATCTGGGCAAATCACCTGAACAGAACTACCCTTAGTTCCGTAACTATCTAGCAAGCATTGAGCCAACACATCAAAATCCCTACCTTGACGAGTGAGCCCGTGCACACAAATAACCAAATGACTGGCGTGTGGATTCCCCCATTGGTAATAGGCCATCCGATGAGACTCAACTTGGAGTGGTTCACTTGAAGGGACTTGAAAGTATTGTAGTTTCGGGGAATAAGTGCTCATGGATTTATAAAAGTAGCGATCAACGGAATATTTTTTCAAGACTTTACTCCATTTAAGAGTTGATCTTGGTGTCAAACATTGGAGATTTAGAAGAGAATGCCAGGGTGCGCACCAATTAAAGGCACATTCGGTCCTTGCCATGCCCAACCAAAAGAGCCCAGATGAACGAAATTACAGGAATAAGTAGGTCAACTAATGCGTGTACAAAGTGATTCGAGCCAGATCGGCCTATGCGGTTGCGGCAGAGCCCCAAACGGCAAATGTAACGGTTGGCACGGTTTAAGCGAAGAAGCTTACTTAATGGAGCTTCAGCTATGGCAGGAGGATGCGAACAATCCAAATTTAAAATGCACTGACTCCTCAGACCACAAAAATCCAGAGTGAGACATAGCGCTTGGGGCTAGCTGTTTTTGCTCTTAATTACGAGCTTTGATGACGTTCTTTAATTAGGCGCGGTGTAACAACGCTACTGCCCTGGCCTCTATAGACTGCCCCAGACCAACTGGGCCCATTTTTTCTGCCGTCTTTGCTTTAACGTTAATTTGTTCGGACCCCACTTGCAAGGCCTTACTTAAGTGTTCGATCATTTGGGAGATGTGAGGGGCCATCTTAGGTGCTTGAGCAATAATGGTTGAGTCTATATTGCCAATTTGCCAGCCCCTGTCTCGAATTAGCTTTCCTGTTTGAATTAATAATTCGATTGAGTCTGCGCCCCTAAATTTTGGATCCGTGTCAGGAAAGTGACGCCCAATATCTCCCAAGCCCGCAGCCCCCATTAATGCGTCTATAACTGCATGAATCAGAACATCTGCATCAGAGTGGCCCTTTAGGCCCTTCTCAAACGGAATAGTCACGCCCCCAATGATTAAAGGCCGATCTTCAACGAGTGCATGTACATCCCATCCCTCGCCAATTCTAAAATTAAAGTTTGTCATTTTAAAAAGATATAGAAAAGTTTACTTATCACCTTAACCTAGACTCAAGGACCGCTTGCGCAATTTCAAAGTCTTCTGGGTAAGTGATTTTAAAATTTGTAGAGTGGCCTCTCACTAAGATCGGTTGCAGACCTAGTGACTCAATGGCACTCGATTCATCGGTCACCAACTCAGCATGCTTACTTAATTCGCTTTGCAAGGCACGACCTAGCATTTCTAGCCTAAACATTTGAGGCGTTTGAGCAGACCATTTACCCCCTCTGGTTATCGTGTTTTTTACCCTTCCCCCCTCCTCTTGCTTCAAAGTATCAGCAACCGGTACAGCCAATAATCCACCCACTTCATCGTCTTTGCATGTTTTAATTAAATGCTCTACAAGCTCTGGAGAAATCAGACACCGTGCGGCGTCGTGCACAAGCACCCAAGCATCTTTTGGAACTCCAATTCCCTCAAGGTGTTTAAGTCCAGCTAGAACACTTAGCGCCCGCGTATCGCCGCCTTTTTTAACAACAACAACCTTAGATAGATTGCCATGAACGTACTTGGATAAGATATCTTCTATAAGGCTATCCGATGGACTAACCACGAGACAAATTGTCTTAGCCGACTCAACTCTTAGCAAAGCTTCCAATGTATGAGCAATCATGGGCTTAGCTGCAAGTTGTGCGTATTGCTTTGGGGTATCCCTACCCGCACGTGCGCCTACTCCCGCACAAGGAATAACAAAGTGAATGTTAGGTGATTTTGGATCCATGACGGGTTGTTTGTTCAATCAATCTAGAATGATAGCTTTTAAGCAGGGCAAACTAAGTTAAAAATTGCCATTTCAGTCAGATATTTAATGTACACCCCTAAATTATTACCCGGCAAGCGTCTGAGCATTCAAAGACCATTTAGTTCCTCAGATGCCCTACTTTTATCCTCACTAAGTGCCCAAGAGATCAAGGGCAAAAATAAAGTAGCCATCATCACCTCTGACGCAGGCGACGCGCAAAGACTCCTGGATGAGATGGGGTTGTTCAATCCTGATTTGCGCTGCGTTATTTTCCCAGACTGGGAAACCCTTCCCTATGATAGTTTCTCTCCTCATCAAGACCTAATAAGTGAGCGACTTGCGACGCTTTGGCAGATCTCCCAAGGCGAGGCGGACATCATCCTTATCCCAGCAACGACTGCTCTTTACAAAATTGCCCCACCGTCTTTTCTCGCTGGATATACCTTTCACTTTACGGTTAAACAAAAACTAGATGAGGCTAAATTACGCTCTCAACTCACCCTTGCCGGTTACGCACACGTATCTCAAGTTATAAGTCCAGGCGAATACTGCGTCAGAGGTGGACTCATTGATTTATTCCCGATGGGTTCGCGGTTTCCCTATAGGGTTGATTTATTTGATAACGAGATTGACTCTATCCGCACCTTTGATCCGGATACACAAAGAAGCCTGTACCCAGTGCCAGAGGTTAGGCTTTTGCCAGGCCGAGAGTTCCCCATGGATGAGGACTCTCGGGCCAAATTTAGGAACCGCTGGCGCGAGCTTTTAGAGGGCGATCCAACGCGAAGCCGAATCTATAAGGACATCGGTAATGGCGTAGCTACAGCTGGTATTGAGTATTTTTTACCGCTTTTCTTTGATGAAACCGCCACTGTATTTGATTATTTAGGTCAAAACGCCACTATCGTATTGCATGGGGATTTAGAGCCCATATTTCAAAGATTTTGGCAAGATACCCAGGATCGCTACAGACTTGCACAGGGCGATCCCGACCGACCCGCGTTAGCGCCTGCTAATTTATTTTTAAGCAGTGAAGAGTTTTTTACGCATTGCAACACTTACACACAGCTGGTTCTAAGACCTAACCCTCAGTCCAATGCGCTCACCCAACTTCAATCAAAATCATTTACTGACACAGTAACTGAAGACCTAGCGACGGCTTCTCCTAGAGTAACAACTGAGGCAACTTCCGAGGCAACGTCGGAGGCCCTAAACTCCCAAAGCTTTGCAAAAGCACTGCCAGATCTAAGCGTACATAGAGGCGCACAGGATCCATTAATTCAACTAAAAAACCATTTAAGAGAGACTTCAAATAAAGTCTTAATCATTGCTGAGAGCGAAGGCCGGCGTGAGAGCTTACTAGACTTTCTACGAGCCAGTAACGTCTCGCCACCCAGTTTTGATAGTCTTAAAGAATTTTTAGACAGCCCCGAGCCTCTTGGCATTATTGCAGCCACGCTGAACTATGGATTTCACGCCACTGAGCTATCTCTTGACCTTATTACGGAGTCTGAACTCTTTGACGCTGGACCTACTACTCGGCGAAAACGAAAACAAGAACAAACCAGCGACGTAGAATCTTTAATTAAGGATCTATCGGAGCTACAAGTTGGGGATCCAGTTGTTCATAGCGTGCACGGAATTGGGCGTTACAGGGGCCTTATTCATATGGACCTTCAAGGCGTATCAGGCGCACAAGAGGACGAAGCCTCCACATCCAAAGCTCAGGAGTATTTACACCTTGAGTATGCAGATCAAGCGATGCTTTATGTGCCTGTTAGCCAGCTGCATTTAATCAGTCGCTACAGTGGTGTAAGTCCTTCAGAGGCTCCACTTCACCGTCTTGGCTCGGGTCAATGGGATAAGGCTAAGCGCCGTGCAGCAGAACAAATACGGGACGCCGCCGCGGAGCTATTGAATATCTACGCGAGACGTGCTCTTCGAGAGGGACATCCATTTCGGTATTCAGCCAATGATTACGAAACTTTTTCAAACGACTTTGGCTTTGAAGAAACGCCGGATCAAAAAGCTGCTATTCACGCAGTGATTCAAGACATGATTAGTCCAAGACCCATGGACCGCCTAATCTGCGGGGATGTAGGTTTTGGAAAAACAGAGGTCGCACTCAGAGCTGCCTTTGTAGCGGTTATGGGAGGAAAACAAGTCGCCTTTTTAGCGCCTACAACCCTACTCACGGAGCAACACTTTCAGACTCTTTGCGACCGCTTCTCCAAGTGGCCCATCAAGATTGCTGAGATGAGTCGCTTTCGTTCAGCAAAAGAAATTAAAACGGCGATGGCAGGAATTGAAGACGGATCGGTAGATATCGTTGTTGGCACCCACAAACTCATCAGTGGTTCACTTAAATTTAAAGATTTGGGTCTTCTGATTATTGATGAGGAGCACCGATTTGGCGTTAGACATAAAGAGATGATCAAATCTCTTAGATCAGAGGTTGATGTACTAACTCTCACGGCAACCCCAATTCCCAGGACACTTGGCATGGCTTTAGAGGGTTTAAGAGAGATAAGCGTTATAGCAACCGCACCACAAAGACGTTTAGCTATAAAAACATTCGTCAGAAGCGAGGGTAACGGCGTGATTAGAGAGGCTGTGCTTAGAGAGCTTAAGCGAGGTGGACAGTGCTACTTTCTTCATAATGAGGTTGAAACCATTGAGAACAGAAAGCTTAGACTACAAGAGTTAATCCCAGAGGCGAGAATTGCAATTGCGCACGGTCAGATGCCAGAGCGTGATTTAGAGCGTGTGATGCGAGAGTTCATCAACCAAAGACACAACATCTTGCTGTGCTCAACCATTATTGAAACAGGAATTGATGTCCCTAGCGCTAATACAATAATAATGAGCCGCGCAGATAAATTTGGCCTTGCACAGTTGCACCAACTCAGAGGAAGAGTTGGTCGCAGCCACCACCAGGCGTATGCTTACCTTCTTGTACCGGATGTAGAGAGCCTCACCAAACACGCCTCCCAACGACTTGACGCCATTCAACAAATGGAGGAGCTGGGTTCTGGGTTTTATCTCGCCATGCACGATCTCGAGATCAGAGGTGCAGGCGAGGTTCTTGGGGAAAACCAGAGCGGTAATATGTTGGAGATTGGGTTTCAGCTTTATAACGAGATGCTCTCAGAGGCGGTTCGGGCACTTAAAAACGGCGAGGAACCAGACCTACTCAGTCCGCTGCAAGTAACAACCGAGATTAATTTACACTCACCTGCGTTGCTGCCCGACTCATACTGCGGGGACGTTCACTTACGGCTGTCGTTCTACAAAAAGCTCGCAACTGCTAAAACACTAGATCAACTTGACACACTTCTTGAAGAGATCGTGGACCGGTTCGGCAAGTTACCCACTCAGGTTCAGACCTTGATAGATGTTCATAGGCTGCGAATTTTGGCCAAGCCCTTTGGAGTTGCAAAGGTAGACTCTGCACCAGGCGTAACTACGATTAGCTTTCGTCCCAATCCCCCCATTGACGGTATGAAAATTATTGAGATGGTTCAAAAAAATAGGCATATCAAACTTGCGGGTAATGACAAGCTAAGGATTGAGCGAGAACTCCCGGAGGTCAAAGATAGGGCTCAACTGGTAAGGGATGTTCTGCGTAACTTGGGTCAACCACTTACGCCTACAATTCATTAACTTTAATATCTTCAGCTAGTTGTCTCATATGACTACACCTTCGCCATCACCGCACTCATCATCCTCAAATAGATTAAAGGATGGCCTAGTGCTTAAAGAACGTGTTGTACCTCTTAAGCTTAAAGACTTTAAATTAATTGCATTTGATATGGACTCAACCCTCATCAATATCGAATGTATAGATGAAATAGCAAGCGTAGTAGGGCTAAAAAAAGAGGTTGCCCATATCACCGAACTCACCATGAAGGGAGACATTAAAGACTTTAAAGAAAGTTTAAAGCAACGCGTAGCACTTTTAAAGGGTACACCTGAGAGCGCACTCCAAGAGGTATACGAAAACAGTTTGAAATTAAACCCAGGTGCACAAAGACTCTTAAGTGTTTGCAAAGCTTCGGGGCTTCAGTCTTTGTTGGTCAGCGGGGGATTTACCTATTTTGCAGAAAGGGTCAAAGCGCTCTTAGAGATTGATTTCTCCCGGTCCAACGAACTTGAAGTTCAAGGGGGCTTACTAACGGGTGAGCTAACGCCTCAAACTTGGGGGGTAATTTGTGACGGCGATGAGAAAAAACGCATGCTCATTGAAACCAGCCAGCAACTTGGAATTAGTCTCAGCCAAGCCATAGCGGTTGGTGACGGATCTAATGATATTCCGATGATGCTTGCCTGCTCACAAGCCGGTGGCCTGTCAGTTGCGTATCACGCGAAACCTATCGTGAGGGAGAAAGCACTAATGAGTATTGAATCCGGGGGGTTAGACCGGATGTTGGAGATTTTTGAATTCTGATCAAGATATCAAAAATGAGCCCTCAGGCTCAAGCCGCAAAATCAAGCTGTACTTTCATTGCTTGATTTCGGTCACCTGCTAATTTGAAGGCGTCCAAATAATCTTTAAGCGCAACGGTATGGCTAATTAGAGGTGTTAAATCTACCCTCTTTTGGTTCATAAGTTCAACGGCCTGCGCAAACTCCTCGTGAAATCTAAATGAGCCTCTAAAGTCAAACTCCTTTGCGACCATCACATTCAGAGGAAGTGTTACCTCCCCCCCAGTGCCGACTTGAACGAAGATACCTCGGGGTCGCAAAACTTCAAAGCCGGCTTTTATTGCGACCTCACTACCGCTGGCTTCAAACATGACGTCGAAATAGCCTTTTTGTGCTTTAAAAAGCTCCAATCCCTGTGGGTGAGTAGCTGTATTGATAATCTGTGTTGCACCAACAATTTTTGCACGCGCAAGGGTCTGATCAGTAATATCGGTCACGACAACTTCGCTGGCTCCGGCTAATTTTGCAGCAACAACCGTTAAGCTTCCAATCGGACCACAACCCGTAACCAGTACACGCTTACCCATCAAAGAGCCAGCTCTTGCTACAGCGTGCAATGCAACCGAGAAAGGTTCGGCCATTGCGGCGTGCGCATCACTGACATGAGGAGCAACTGGATAGGCTTGGGTCGCATCAATTACCATTTCTTGTCTAAAAGCTCCTTGGATGTGAGGCCAGGGCATAGCGCTCCCGTAAAAGCGCATATTCAAGCAATGGTTATGAAGCGCTCTTTGGCAATAATCACATTGTCCACAGGGGCGACTTGGGCTGATAGACACCCTCGTGCCTATGCTTAAATCTTTAACAGCTGCTCCAATAGCAGTCACAACACCGGAGACCTCATGGCCTAGAACCATGGGTTGTTTTATGCGCACAGAACCAAATCCACCGTGCTGGTAGTAATGCATATCAGAGCCACAAATACCACCAGCGCGAACTTGAACACGCACTTGACGCGTACCCATGGGTTCCAAGGCATATTCCTCTAACCTTAAGTCCTTTGCGCCGTGAATAATAAGTGCGAGTGCCATGAATAGATTTCCCTGAAAATAGTTTAAACCTTACTGAACTTAGACAATATTTAACTTGGCTGAGTAAGTAGTCAGATTCTAAGCGCGTTAAATTTACAAAGTCGCGGTTACACCGCCGTCCACATACAAAATATGTCCATTAACGAATTGTGAGGCAGAACTTGACAAAAATACTGCAGCACCAACCAAGTCCTCCACGTTACCCCAGCGCTTGGCTGGCGTTCGAGAGATTAACCAATTACTGAAGGTGGTGTCATTGACAAGAGCTTGCGTCAGCTCTGTTTTAAAGTAACCAGGGCCAATACCGTTGGCCTGAATGCCGTACTTGCCCCAGTCAATTGCCATTGCTTTGGTTAGCATTTTAAGGGCACCCTTGGACGCTGTGTAGGGACCGGTTCCTGGGCGGCCTAACTCACTCATAACCGAGCAAGTGTTGATAATCTTCCCCTCTCCTCTTTTGATCATGTGCTTGACTACGATTCGCGATACGTAAAAAACGCTATCGACATTTGTTCGCATGATGTTTTGCCACTGCTCGACGGGGAAATCCTGCAACTCCGATCTAAAGGTCATACCAGCGTTGTTGATTAAAATATCAATAGGACCTATCGAAGTTTCAATGTTTTCAATAGCCCTTTCGCAATCCTGTGCCGAGGTTACATCAAAGATTGCTTTGAATACCCTGTCGGAATAATCCCCGCTAGCACAAGTTTTAAACCCCAACTTCGAACACTCAGCACTTAAACTCTCAAACGCTGCATCTAAGCGTTGTTGATTTCGTCCGTTTAGTATCACTTTTGCTCCAGCGCCTATTAAACCTTTGGCCAGAGCAAAACCTATTCCACTGCTAGAGCCCGTAACAAGAGCGGTTCTCCCGCTTAAGTTAAACATCTGCACACTTGGTAAATGTTGCAAAGACGGATTAGGTTGATTAGGTTGATCAGTTTTTGTCATGAAATCTCTATGTTGTGCCAAAAATGTATGCAGCATTTTATTCAAATTAACAATGCTAAGGAATTGATGAAACTACTACAAGAATTCATTTAATATTCAAAAAGCCGTTTTATTTCTTTTTTGATGTCTATTTACCGTATCAGAATTGGGATTCCTGGGTAATCACCGTACCTGAATTGAGCCATTTTCGCTTAAGATTCGCAATCTCGTTTTACCCTGTTTCACCCCCCATTTTGAATGTGCACTTTGACAAATGAATACGCTATACGACTCCAAGAAATTAAATCACTACGCACTGAGTCTTTTAAAGGCCTCGGGAGTTGAAGAGAAAATTGCACGCGTTGTAGCTCAAACCCTAGTTGAGGGCGATCTCTTAGGACACGACACACACGGCCTGGCCCTTCTCGCCAGCTATATCAAGGAGATTGAGGCTGGGCGCATGAGTAAAACAGGGGAGCCCATCGTCTTATCAGACAAGCCTGCAGCACTTTTGTGGGACGGTCAAAGACTGCCCGGCCCGTGGCTCCTTCACTTGGCTTACGAACAGTTATCCTCTAGGGCGAGAACCCTGGGAGTTTCAAGCCTTGCGATTAAACGAAGCCATCATATTGCGTGCCTAGCTGTTTATTTAATGAAAGCTTTAAAGGACGGATTTTTGATGGTCTTAGCTTCATCTGATGCGAATAGCGCCAGTGTTGCACCTTACGGAGGGACTCAGGCAGTTTTTACGCCTAACCCTATCGCTATTGGATTCCCGGTGAATGCAGACAGTGGGGTGATGGTTGACATCTCTGCATCCATTACTACAAACGGTATGACTAACCGTAAATTCAAAGCAGGAGAAAAATTCGAACACGAGTGGTTAATGACCGCAGACGGCAAACTGAGTAATGATCCCGCTGTCATGTTCACAACACCCCCAGGTACATTGCTGGGCGTTGGGGGCCTGAATCACGGTCACAAAGGATACGGTTTGTCCTTGATGGTTGAGGCACTTACTGCCGGTCTAGCAGGCAGAGGACGTGCAGATCCCAAAGAAGGCTGGGGAGCAACAGTTCATGTAACTTTGTATGACATCAATGCCTTTAGTGGCGAGGCTGAGTTTATTAGACAGATGGATCATGTTGCCACACTTTGTAAAACCAATATTCCTCTTGATCCATCAAAACCAGTAAGACTTCCAGGTCAATCTGCCTTTGGCAAAAGAGATGCACAGGTAAAGAACGGTGTTGTGCTTCACCCCTCGATTGCGCCCTCATTAGATGAAGCAGAGCGTAAATACGGATTTAAACTATCCGATTGCATCTTGTAATTAATTCATAACTCAGCAGCGGTGAGCTATCTAGGTTCATAGTCTAGACCGCTTGGTCAAATCTAATGCACGGGCAAGTTAGCGCAGTGCTAGGTATATAGCTTGTGCCAATTCTGGTGAAATGCCCTCCACACTCATCAAATCTTGAGCACTCGCTTCTGCTACGCCCCTAACGCCTCCAAAACGCTGGAGTAATTTTGCTCGCTTCTTTGGGCCAATCCCTGGGATGTCCTCTATTTTGCTGGCACCGATCCTTACTTTAGCTCTTTTTGCACGCATCCCCGTAATCGCAAATCTATGCGCTTCATCCCTAATCTGTGCAACCAACATCAAAGCAGCAGAGTCTTTACCTAGATAAATTTTCTCTCTTCCATCAGCAAATACTAGCTCCTCAAGGCCCACCTTACGCCCCTCACCTTTTTCTACACCCACGATTCGGGATAGATCTAAATCCAGAGATTCAAAAACATCCTTAGCCATAGATACCTGCCCCTTACCGCCGTCAATTAAAACTAGATCCGGGAACTTGGCTTCTCCACTTCTGACGAGCTCAGCCAATTTGGAATATCGCCGAGTTAGGACCTGCTTCATAGCTGCGTAGTCATCACCTCCGGTTATGCCTTCGATGTTGTAGCGTCTATATTCGCTAGGTTGCATCTTGTGGTGATGAAAGACTACGCAGGAAGCCTGGGTTGCCTCCCCACTGGTGTGTGAGATATCAAAACACTCAATACGGAAAAGTGCTAAATCCTCGGGTGCCAAATCAATTGATTCAACTAATGCACGCGTTCTTTCTTGCTGTGAACCTTCCTCTGCTAGGAGTCGGGTGAGTTGCAGGTTAGCATTTTGTACTGCCATCTCCTGCCAAGTTTTACGCTGCTCCCTGGGTTGATGAACTGCAGTAATTCGAACCCCAGTTTGTTCAGCCAACACTCTTAGCAACTCTTTGTCCACGGGTTGATTTGTTATCAGTGTCGGGGGCGGGGGAATCTCAAGATAGTGCTGAGCAACAAATGCCTCCAAAATCTCACCGGTACTGGCATCGTCAACATGAGTTGGAAAATAAGGTCTGTCGCCCAGGTGTCTGCCGCCTCTGACCATTGCAAGATTTACACACGCTCGACCACCCTGGACGACAACAGCTAATATGTCAACATCTCGATCATCTACTGTGTCCACTGACTGTTGGTGAAGTACTTTTGAGAGTGCGCTTAGTTGGTTTCTTAGTTCAGCAGCCTGCTCAAACTCCAATCGAGAGGAATGATCCATCATCCTAGTTTCAAGAGACTTCATGACGCCTTGGGTCTCGCCGTGAAGAAGCTCACCCGCATGCCTCACGTTTTGTTGATAGTCCTCAACGGAGATTTTTCCAACGCAAGGCCCAGAGCACCTTCTTATCTGATACATGAGACAAGGTCTTGTTCGGTTACGAAAAACTGTATCTTCACAGGTACGTAGCCTAAATATTTTTTGCAATAATTCAATAGCCTCACGAACAGCCCAAACACTGGGATAAGGTCCAAAATAGTCGTGATTTTTATCTACTGCTCCCCTGTAATAAACCATACGAGGGATTAGCTTGGGACTAGGGTGTCCTAGTGCGTCTGTAATTGATTTATCTTCCGTTGAAACGGTCCTGGTAAGCTTCAGGTAGGGATAACTTTTATCATCTCTGAATAGTATGTTGTAGCGAGGCTTAAGTGTCTTGATCAGATTATTTTCAAGCAGCAAAGCTTCCGCCTCTGAGCGCACAACAGTTGTCTCTAATCTCACTATTTTGCTGACCATGTGCCCTATTCGGGTACCATCATGAGAGCGGTTGAAGTAACTTGATACGCGCTTCTTTAAATGAATGGCCTTCCCAACATACAGTAATTGATCATCTTTATCAAAATACCTATAAACACCCGGTAATCCGGGTAAAGAGGAAACCAACGCTAAAAGTTCATCTGAATGCTGGTGCACAGCTTCACCGCTATCACTTGCTCTGAGTGACGTAGCCTCAGATGCGTCGCCCTCAAAACTCTTTGAACCAGCAGCCAGATTAGTCTCCCCATCCTGGGTTGGCAATGCGGAGGGCTCAATTACTGATCCCGTTTTCGGAGTTGATTCTTTGATTGAAAGATTTTTCTGTTTGTTCACGAAATTAAAGCTCAATTAAGAATTTTTACTTCTTACCTAAGAAATTCAAAGGCAATTTAAGAATACACTTTAATCACTAAAGTTAATGTCTATTGTGCCGTTAATTTGGCTATCCCGCCCCATGCCCTCAATACCCCCTTTGAAACCTATGCGTTGGAGCATTTTTTGCCGCGTTATTGATAACTACGGAGATGCCGGGGTTTGCCTAAGATTGGCTAGGGAGTTAGCGCATCGAGGACAGTCAATTGATTTTTTTATTGACAACCAAGAGATACTGAGCTGGATGGAGCCAGAAATACATCCTAATATTAAAGTTCGGGTATGGTCTAGTAAGCAGGAGGAAGAGGATTGGCTTTTAAAAAATCAGGGGTTTTATGTCGGCGAAAATGATTTATTTGCAGATGTGATTGTTGAAGCCTTTGGCTGCGAAATTCCTGCAGCTTTTAAGGAATTAATATCCAACCAATCTAAACGCGGGCAACAGACCACTCAGTGGATTAATTTGGAATACCTAAGTGCAGAGGGCTACGCACAACGAAATCACGGATTAATGTCTCCCATTCTCAGCGGCCCTGGAGAGGGCTCTCATAAATGGTTTTTTTATCCGGGTTTTACAAAACTTACCGGGGGACTTTTAATTGAGAACAAAATTCGCGAAAAAATAAATACTTCTATACCCGACACTCAAATATCTTCCCCCTTCAAAATTGGTCTGTTTTGCTACGCAAATGCTCCCTTGGTGCAACTATTAACGGACCTTAGAAAACACTGCGAGCACTCAGAGCGAAAAATAGTAATAAATATTTCAAAAGGTAACCAAGGAGACGTTCAAAAATTTATGTCAGAGTTAATCATGACTGAGTTGCAAATCAGTAAAGATTCAAGCGAAACCAGTTTGTCACTTTGTCTTTTAGATTCATTAACTCAAAATGATTTTGATGAAATGCTTTGGAACAACGATCTAAACTTTGTAAGGGGGGAGGACTCTTTAATCAGGGCGATATGGGCAGGTAAGCCATGGATTTGGCAAATTTACAATCAATCAAATGGCGCTCACTTCACTAAATTAAATGCATTCTTGGATTTAATGGAGTGCCCACTGTTCATAAAAGAAATCCATTGGGGGTGGAATCTTTTTGGTGACTATAACTTTGCATTACCCTCCTCTAAAGATGCTAGAAAATGGGCAGATTGGAGCGCTTGGTGTCTCCAAATTCGCAGTAAATTGCTCGAACAAGAGGATTTGGTGACTCAGTTGATGAAGTTTGTGGATGAAAAACGCCAGAAAACGGTAGAATACTAGGTTGTCCTGGTAAAACTTAACGAAGCGTTTAATGAGCTTAATAGCTTTTAAAAAACCCTAAAGGGGGTAAATGCTTTATTGGTAATACCATTTAACTTGAATGAACCTCGATTTAGTCTTATGAAAATAGCTCAAGAAATTCGCGCTGGAAACGTAATTAAGTACGGAAAAGATCCTATGGTGGTCTTAAAAACGGAATACTCCAGGGGGGGACGTAACTCTGCGACAGTTCGTATGAAACTCAAGAGTCTGTTGAATAACTTCGGTACTGAAGTTGTTTTCAAAGCCGACGACAAAATGGATCAAATCATTTTGGACAAAAAAGAATGTACCTACTCCTACTTCGCTGATCCGATGTACGTCTGGATGGACGCGGATTACAACCAGTACGAGGTGGAAAGTGAGAACATGGGTGACTCGCTTAACTATTTACAAGAGGGTATGACCGCTGAAGTTGTGTTCTACGAAGGCAAGGCCATCTCTGTTGAGCTGCCAACAAGCGTTGAGCGCGAAATAACTTGGACCGAGCCTGCTGTAAAGGGCGACACCTCAGGTAAAGTTCTCAAGCCCGCCAAAATTGCAACTGGCTTTGAAGTACCCGTTCCTCTTTTTGTGGATCAAAATGATATTGTTGAAATTGATACTAGAACTGGTGAATACAGACGTCGCGTCTAATCAATTTTAAATAAATCTAAGCTTCAAACTGAAACGATGGACTTATTAAGGTTCATCACAGAGGTACTAAAACTAACAAGCCCCAGAGTCAAATCAGGGGCTTGTTGTGTTTTGAGATCTACTAAAAATTAAGATCAACATAAATCTAGGACTCAATCTAATGGACGGAATGATCAACAACAAAGATCCGCGAATTGCTGATGCATGGAGCGACTTAAGAGCAAATATTGACGGCAAACAGCAACTTACACCCATCTCCAACCGACTTGCATTTGCGGATGCAGAATTTTTACTGAGACGTGAGACCCGTGGAATTAGGTTTCAACTCGAACTTCTAAAGCCTGACCTAGCTCAACAAGAGCTGGGAATCAACAACACGGTAGTTGTATTTGGAAGCGCCCGCTTTAAAAGCGAAGAAGAGTCCCACGCTCAACTTGCACTAGCAATGGAGTCGGGAGATCCGCAGAGAATCAAAAAGGCCAAGATTCTTTTAAAAAATGCGGCCTATTATGAAAAAGCTCGTGCGTTTGCAAATTTAGTCACTCATGAATGTAGAGACTTAAAGCCAGAGGAACAATTCTTCGTTTGTACAGGAGGGGGGCCTGGCATTATGGAGGCTGCTAATCGCGGTGCACAAGAGGCTGGAGGTTTAAGCGTAGGTTTAAACATTGCGCTACCCCACGAACAAGAGCCCAATCCGTACATTACTCCTAATCTCAGCTTTAAATTTCATTATTTTGCGCTCAGAAAAATGCATTTCATGATGCGCGCCAAAGCGCTTGTGGCATTTCCAGGCGGATTTGGAACTATGGACGAACTCTTTGAGACGCTGACTTTAGTTCAATGCAAAAAATCTAAACCAGTTCCGATAATCTTATTCGGATCGGATTACTGGAAGCGTCTCTTCAATTTAGATATGTTAGTTGAGGAAGGCGCAATCAACGAGGAGGATTTGGAGTTATTTAAATACGTTGACGATATTCGGGAAGCTTGGAACATCATTCAAGAATTTTGGAAAAATGAGGCCTAGTCCATAACCACGTCATTAAGATTCATTGGTCTTACTTGTAATAGAACGACTTTGAGTTTCTAAAGAATTAATTGCAGACTCAATTTTGTCTAACCGCTCAAGGACTTCAGGTGAGGCGGGTGTATTGGCGTAAAGGGCTTGAAGACTTGCGATAGATCTTGAAATATCATTTAACTCGTACTTGAAAGCCCTGTCTAAGCGCTCAAATTTTTCAATAAGCAGCTGATTTTGATCAACCGACTCACTCTTTGATTTTGCATTTTTCTTGGATAGTTGTATAAATACTTGGTAAAAAACCAAGAAAACTAAAACAAGCAAAATAATCGATCCCAAATCCATATCCAAATCTCTTCTAAAAATTAAAAAGTGTTAACCGGCGTAAGCGCGTGCCCTTTTTCAAAGTAAGCGATTAGATTGTCTGCCGCCAACTCAGCCATGGCTAGCCTTGTTTTTCTTGATGCACTGGCAATATGCGGAGTCAGAACTACATTAGGCAGCTTCAGCAACTCTGGATTCAAGGCTGGTTCATTTTCAAAAACATCTAAACCTGCAGCTGCGATTTGTCGGTTCTTAAGAGCGAGCGCCAGAGCCGCATCGTCCACTATACCCCCTCTAGCAATATTGGTCAGTGTAGCAGTGCTTTTCATCATATTCAATTCAGCGGCTCCAATGGTGTGATGTGCCTGAGGGGTGTAGGGGAGCACCAAGACGAGGTGATCGCAAGTCTGCAGTAACTCCTGCTTTGAAACATAATGCGCTTTACACGCCCCTTCAAGCTCTGCAGGGAGTGGAGAGCGGTTGTGGTAAATCACTTTCATTCCAAAACCGTATGCCCCCCTCTTGGCAATGGCTTGGCCAATTCGCCCCATACCTAAAATGCCAAGTGTGCTTGCAAAAATATCGGACCCGGTGAACATGTCCAGGCTCCACTTACTCCATAAGCCTTTGCGCAAATAGTGCTCGCTCTCAGCAATTCTTCTTGCTGTAGCCATCATTAGTGCAAAACCAAAATCTGCAGTGGTCTCTGTCAAAACGTCAGGTGTATTTGTAGCAAGCACTTTCCTGGCAGTCATACTTGCTACATCAAAGTTGTTATAACCGACTGCTATATTCGCGCAGATCTTAAGTTTAGGACAAGCCTTTAAGACATCATCATCGATTCTCTCAGTCCCAGTAGTCATTGCAGCATCCATACCCTGGAGCTTTTGTATTAAACCCTCCTTAGAGTAAACCTCATCAGTTTTGTTGTAATCCACTTCGAAATGCTGTTCCAACTTGGAAAGTGTCTCGGGATAAATACTGCGAGTAACAAGTAATGATGGCTTATTCATGATAATTTGAAGATTAAAAAATTAATTAGGTGCGTCAATTTCAAAAACTTGTCTTAGGTAAGCAAGGTATTTCTCATCTTCGCACATATTCTTGGACGGTGTGTCAGAGAGCTTAGCAACTGGTTGTCCATTGCATTTAACCATTTTAATTACGATTTGAAGTGGCTCATACCCAAGGTCATTGGTCAAGTTGGTTCCTATACCAAAAGCCATTAGGCAACGCCCTTTGAAACGTTTGTACAACTCAATCGTTTTAGGCACCGTCAAACCGTCGCTGAAGATAAGTGTTTTAGTCAGAGGATCAACTCTATTTTTTATGTAATGCGCGATCATCCTCTCGCCCCAATCAAAGGGGTCACCGCTGTCATGACGCGATCCATCAAAGAGTTTACAAAAGTACAAATCAAAATCTCTGAGGAAAGGACCCATTCCATACACATCACTCAGTGCAATACCTAGGTCTCCCCTGTACTCTCGTGCCCAGGTCTCAAAACCGTAAACTTGGCTATCCCTTAAACGTGGACCTAGAGCCTGGCATGCTTGCAAGTATTCGTGAGCCATCGTGCCTAGGGGCTTAAATCCAAGCTTCATTGAGAACAGGACATTACTTGAACCAGCAAATTGCCCTGATTTTTGGACTCCCAGACTACCCCACAAAACCCGGAGAACCTCTTCGTGCCAAGCTTTAGAAAAACGCCGCCGAGTTCCGTAGTCTGCTATTCGAATATCCATTAAATCGTTTGAGCTTAAAAGATTTACTTTCTCCGCTAACCTTCTCCTCCCCTCAACAAAATCTGGAACAGCTTGAGTGTTTCTAAAATAAACCTCATTCACAATTGCCAAAACTGGTATTTCAAACAAAATAGTGTGCAACCAAGGTCCTCTAATGGTTATATCTATTTCTCCGTTCTTTAGTGGCTCAATCTGAATGCACTTCTCATTTAGTTTGAAGATACCTAAGAAATCAACGAAGTCACTTTTTATAAATCTGAGTGACCTTAAATAACGAAGCTCATCCTCCTTAAAATGGAGACCACATAATGAACGAACTTCCGCTCGAATCTCATCTACCAAAGGAGCTAGCTTAACTCCTTGAGTTCGACATTTAAATTTATATTCAACCTGAGCACCTGGAAACTGATGAAGAACAGCCTGCATCATGGTGAATTTGTAAAGATCAGTGTCTAGGAGGCTGGTAATAATCATATTAGAAAACTTTTCGAAGCTTGGTCAAATGACATGAATGTTCAATGGTCGTACAAGAGGTCAATTTAAAGACGGTGATAAGTGAACTCAAACCCAACTGAGAACTGTATCTACCCCTTCCCTTGGTGTTTCAAATGTATTTACTAATGCGGTCTCATCCTCATAGCCCAAACTCATTGCACAAACAAGCATCTCATCAGGTCCGGCCTTGATGTGTGAGAGAACAATTTTGGAGAACGCAAGCCAAGCGGCCTGAGGGCATGTTGATAATCCGACTCCCCTAGCCGCCAGCATTAAAGTTTGAATAAACATTCCGTAATCAAGCAATGACCCTCGCCCCATTACGGTGTTGAGTGTAAATACTAGGCCTACAGGAGCATCGAAAAATTTGAAATTTCTTTGTTGCTGTTCATGCATCTTATCTCTTTGAGTTTTATCAATGCCCAGTAATCCGTATAAACTCCATCCATTTTGACGCCTCCTATCAATGAATGGGCTGATCCATTTCTGCGGATAGTAGTCATAGGAGTCTGTATATTCTTTAGCTATCTCAGGGTCCTTCGCCATTGCATCGTGTATTTTGCACACCTCATTGACTAGTCCATTCTTTGCATCCCCCTCCAAAGCGTAAACACGCCACGGCTGGGTATTGGTTCCAGACGGAGCACGGCAGGCTGACTCGACAATTGCCTTCAATAGCTCCTTTGGCACGGGTTTGTTTGTAAACGCCCTCACTGATTTACGAGTAAAAATTGCGTGATCCAAAGATCCGGGGACAAATTTAGGCTGAGACATAAATATTCTCTAATGAAAGTTTAAAAGAGGAAGGCAACTGTTCAACCGGCTTACGAGTAAGCTTAGATACGTATACATGAACAAAATTACCCCAGGCTGAACTTTGATCCAGACCTTTAGTGAATATTCCAATTCTATATTCAACACTTGATTTACCTAACCTAGTCACGGCTATGCCAACCTCAACAGGTTCAGGGTAGGATATAGATTCGAAATAGTTACAGCTAGAACTAACAACGAGTCCTATTGTTTCACCCTCCGAGGGATCTAATACGCCCTCCTGAATCAGATAAGCATTAACCGCTGTATCAAACCAACTGTAATAAACCACATTATTGATGTGACCATAACAATCATTGTCCATCCAACGAGTGGTTATTGGGATAAAAATCTTAAATTGATTTCTAAATAAGGGTTGTTGCCGTGAAGATTTACTCATTAATGAACTCTCGCTTTAGCTTTAAGCTGAACTATCAAAATGAAATTCATATTTCGAAAAATATTCAGCTGCTATTTTAAATGTATTGATATTAATCTGAACGGTATCATCAATCGGCACTGAGTATCCTCCAGCCATCGAAAAGGCAATTGGAATACCTCTTTGCCACGCCCACTCAAAGACCTGTTTATCTCGACTCTGCAATCCTTCCATACTCAGGGCTAATCGCCCTAATCTATCGCCAGTGTAAGGATCTGCTCCAGCAAGGTAAATAATTAAGTCAGGACAAAAATGTGCATCAAACGTTTGTAACGCATCTTCTAATGCGTTTAGATATTGATCGTCTGTGCACTCATCGGGTAATTCAATATCTAGATCACTTAACTCCTTTCTAAATGGGTAATTTTTGGCGCCGTGAACAGAGAGCGTAAAAACAGATGAATCACTTGCAAAAATCTTAGCAGTTCCATTGCCCTGGTGAACATCCAAGTCAATGACTCCAACCTTTAAAACCTTTGCTGAACCAAATTTACCAGGGGCTGATCTTTGAGCCTCTAGTTGTACAGAGCGTATTGCAACTGCACTATCGTTAAATACACAAAAACCACCGCCACGGTCTTTATAGGCATGATGTGTACCTCCAGCAATGTTGGCAGAAATTCCCTCTTTTAGGGCGGTCCTGCAAGCCATTAAAGTAGCTCCTGAAGAACCCCTAGCTCGATCCACCATTCCATGCGACCAAGGAAATCCTATTTCACGTTGTTGGGCTTGACTTAGTTTCCCATCAAAAACGGCATTAACATATTCAACATCATGGGCTAAAGCTAACTGCCCTGATGTAACGGGAGGAGCCAAATTAAGCTCACATGAAGGCAATTCATTCGCAAGCCTTAGCCTAAGTAACTCATACTTCTCCATTGGGAATCTATGCCCAGGAGGGAGTTTTTGAAGATTGGGGGCTGCATAGAAAATTTTCACAAGGTATCAATTGTCTCTCGAATTGACCACTCCCCTAGACGGCATCCCTCAGGCGAGCGGCCGAGCGACAGAACATAGCAGTTGAATTCAAAATTGTTGACTGCAGAAATCGTAAGTAATTGATTTTTAATGATTTTTTAAAATTTTAGTTTAAAAATTGGAGTTTAGGATCTAGGCTCTAATCAGCACACCCGCCCCCCTTTTAGGCTTGTTTTAAATAAGGAGACTCATATACTTATCACATGCTGCACCGCAACATCGGGGTGTAGGCAAAGAGAATTTCACCTCACTTTAAATACTGGAGAACACCATGCTTACACCTGAACAATTAGTTTCCGCTCAAAAGGCCAATGCTTCAACCCTTTTCGGTCTAACTGAAAAAGCCTTCGAGGGCGTAGAAAAACTTATCGAACTTAATGTTGCTGCAAGTAAAGCTGCAATCAACGAGACCATGGGTCACGCTCAATCTTTATTGAGCATTAAAGATCCTCAAGAATTTATCAGCGTTCAAACAGCAATGTTTCAACCTATCGCTGAGAAAATGACTTCATATGGCCGCCATGTATATGACATCACTTCCGCAACAACAGCTGAATTCACAAAGACAGCTGAGGAAAAAGTTGCTGAGGCTCAGCACACAATTTCTAGTCTAATTGACGCAACTTCCAAAAATGCCCCAGCTGGTACAGAGTCAGCAGTTGCAATGTTCAAAAACGCATATTCAGCTGGTACAAATGCAATTGAATCAGTTCAAAAAGCAGTTAAACATGCGACTGAAGTTGCTGAGGCAAATATTCAAACTGCCACTCACTCAGCAATTAATGCAACAAAATCAGCTTCTAAAAAGCGCGCTTAATTAAACTTCAATCAACTTTTAAAGTTGATTGGATTTTTAGTTTAAACAGGCCCATCAGTTTGATGGGCCTGTTCTATTTCTGGGTAACAGAAACTAAGTCAAAAGACTCCTGAACTACCCAAGATACTCTTGTGCCTGCATTAACTTCTACAATAGGGAACATCTGACGTGCATAGTCCAAATAAAATTTCGATAACTGTCCCAAAGACGTACTAACACCCTGACCCACTGCACTTCCAGCTATAAGACTTGTATTTGGCATAACAAAACCCTGCTGGGAGCCGCTCGTAGCACTAGAGTTATATGACGGCAAAGCCTGAGGGGAAAAAGCAGCTCCTACCCCAGCAAACATTCCCGCTGCAGCCTCTTTAGCTAAGATTGAGCCTTGTTTGGTTACTAAACGCCCAGACAAGCCTTGAATACCATCAAGGTCGACACCATAGGCTCTAATTCTAGCTTCGAAAATCAATCCAGCAGCGTTTACACAAGTCAACTTATCTGCAGTAACGTTCGCCCTCTCGGTAGATAAAATACCAATTCCTGTGCCAGACAAAAAACAATCAGTTAAGTCAGCTACTCGCCATCCATTAGGCAAAATCGCAGCCCCTTTTACTCTAGATATAAATGGAGACCCAACGTTATTAGCTGAAATAATTGAACCACCTGTAGTTCCGCCAGTAGCACTTGTTCGAGCATTGATTCCAGATAACATTACAGCATCGATAACAGATGTTGCTGGAATAGTAACAAATGATTTAACTGATGTACTTGGTTTTGTCTCTTGTACTTGGAGACCCCACTGATGAATGTTGTGGTGATCCTGGATACTAGTTAATAGCTTAGGAACATTACGATTCAAAGAGTTCGGCTTTGTAGATGAATTGAGATTTAAATGAGAATCTGTGGACTTAAAACGATTTGTTTCTTGCGCCAACTCTTCATCAGTCGATTGTGTGAAGTCAATTGGTGGAGGGAGGTTACTCTTAAAATCAACTTGACTAGAGCGCGACGCAGAGGTTAAAGTTTGCAAATTACTGGAGGAGGATGAAGAAAGTGAATTTTGCTTCATTTGTTCAAGCAAAGCTATTTTTGATTGCAATTGTTTATTTTGTTCCGCCATCAGATGCAACTCCTCTTTTGCATCAAAGACAACTTGTCTCGTATAGTCAAAGTCAGCTTTTAGCTCCTCAAGGCCTAAATTGCGGTTAGTTTGTGGCAAAAGAGTATTTATAACTATAGAGTCTTTAGTTTGCCTTAAATCGCCAGACGAATTTTGACTATTTGGCAGTCTGGATTGATTAGACGTGTCGCTTTTTAAACTCTTTAAATTTTGAACTCTATGATATTCATGATTCGAATAGACTTGCCAAGATAAAAGTAAAAAAACTAATGCAATACAAAAGCACCATATTTTTTTTGATTTAGGATCAGAATCAATCCACTTAACACGTAGTTCGTGGAACTTATTCATTGATATTCAGACTTAAATGGCTGTTTTTTTGATATGACTAGAATTTTGGTGTTTTCACCTTTTGCTAAGATGGGAGAGGGAAAAATAGATATAGCCAAAACTGTCTCACCGTCAAACTCTTTCTCACTAAGAGTTGCTGTGTTTGAGCTAGGATTGCGAGCTTCATATATATAAATCTCTTGATCAATGCTGGACATACGAGTAAGCGGAATAACGACTAGACCATTCATAACAATTGGAGATATATTCTTTAAAGAAATATTAGTGAATCCAGATGGATTTTGATTATTTACTGCCATTTCCATAGTATTTACGATCAGAGAAATATAGTCATTTGATCTACTTTGCCTTACTAATCCTCTAGAAATGCCTGAATTATCAACAACCTTTATAACCTGAGAAGCTATTGATTTTGGTATCAACTGAAGACTCAGAACAGTACTTGACTGAGATTGATTTTCAACAAATAATTGAATGGGTTTCGATGAGCCAGGTTTAAATTGAAAATATATATTTGAATCAGATTGCTTTATTTCCAAATCGTCTGTAGAAGTGATGAGAGGATGTGAAAAAGGAATTTGAATTAAATTTATATCATTTTTTGAAACATATACCGATGATGATCCACCATTGACGAATTCAACTATTTGCCCCCTTGTTGGATCGATAGTCTGCGCATTTACACCAGGTATATTTATTACCCCAGGAAGGATGATTTCTTTAAATGGTGAATCTTTAATTGGTAATAGCCCAGAAGAATCAATAGTAGGATTAACCTCCGTTAAATTCTTATTTATATGCCTTAGAGCAGTAGTTCGAGACTTAGCTTTTGAGCCATCAGCATGTTCAAAATTAGATGATTTAGTGCTATTTTTTGATAACGTTGAGGAATTATGTAATTGAGAATCCATTATATTTGCACTATATTGAGCATCTATCCCAACAGTTGATGTTTGGGTTTGGGTTTGTGTTTGGGTTAATCCAATTTCGAAGATAGATAAAAGTAGCAATATAAATGCAAGCTTCAGAAAAAAATTACTCATAATGATAATTTCTTTTGATTTTCAAGCCACAATGAATCATGAAATTCATTACCAGAGTATGTTTCAAGGACTGTAATCAAAGGTCTGTAATTTTCAACCCGCATAGTTATTTCATACACCCAAGATTGTGAAGTATTTTTCACAACATTTACTGTGTGAATATCACCTTTAACAAAGTGCTTATTCAATATAGGATCAAACATATATTCTTTAAATTCAAAATAAAATGAACCAAGTTCATGTTGCTCAGTCATTCTTTTAACCTGAAAATCAATTTGATTAGAGATATTCGTGAAAACTTCTGGCGCCAAAAAACTTTGGATAAAAATTTTTTCATAACTGTAATTAATGCTATTTATCTGAGAAATGGCATTAACAGTTGCTAATATGATTGCCTTTTGCGAACCACTATCTAAGGTTTGTTTACCGTAAGTTGACTCGATTAAAGAACCTCCTCCACCGGGAATCTGAACAACAACTATTTTATTTTGAAATACTAAATATAGTATCAATAAAGAAATAATAGCAAGAAGAAATATGTTTGAAATGCGTAAATACTTAACCCAAGTCATCATTTCGTTAATTGTCTTAGTATGCTGTTTTAGTTCCATTTGATTTCGTACTTTTAAAAAAATTATTTCTTTAAAATATCTAAAGAAAACATATTGAAAGAGAAGTATTCAAAATAATTGAATTACCAATAAACAATTTGTTTTGCTTATTGAAAGCCTCCGAGTAACCCAATATTGAATATTGGTAAAGAACGGAAAGAATAAATCCATCCAACTGCTCTTTTTTATAACTAACAAAATATCTAGTTAATAAAAAGCCTATCAGAACAGTAATAAATGGAAGCATCAAACTTCCCATGCTTGAAATTGGTAAAGCAACGAATATTGAGCAAATAAGAGGTGCTGTATCCTTTAATTCAACGCCTAAGAAAGTTACCCCTAAATTCGCTCCTCGAGGTATTCTGTGTAATTTAGACATTATTTAGTCAATTGTAATAATGAAGAATTTATAGATATTTCTGCTGGAAATTTTTCATTTTCAAGTAACGAATTAATTTGATAAGGCGAACATATTAAGTGCGACTTCCACTCTTTTCTTGTTGAAAAATCTATTTCAGGAACACATATTTCCGAATCCGATTGAATAATTAAGGGCCAATTTAGTTTTCGATATTTTGAAATTCTTTTTTCCTCATCGATTTTTAATATTTCTTTTTTCCTAATATTTTCTGTTTTTTGCTTAAGCCTTAAATATTCATTTAGTTCTTCATACGTATATGCATCAAAAGAGATACGCTCTACCCCACCAATCAAAACTCCCATCGAAAATTCTCTTAAGTCTTTTTCTGAATTACCATACACATACTGGCCTTTGGCAGGCATCCTAACTACAACTGTTCCAACTGAATCGATTAATTTGACAAGAAATAATTCGCTAGGCCGTGCCAAATGACTCACAAATACTATTAATAAAAATAAAAACGTATTTTTTAATTTAAAAATATAGTACTGAAACATTAAAAAATAACAATTTTTCAATCCCGTTTTATTCATCCGGAAACTCTTTATAGGCGCTTTTAGCATCTGCTCTAATCAACGGATTTATTGCGCCTGCATAGATATATTTAAGGGCATTTTGCACAGACATTTCCCCGCTCACCATTACAAAATCTGATGGATTTAAAGGAGTTTTTTTTGATATTACAAAGGATGGACTTACTCTTACATTGAATTTCTCAAAAAGTAGGGGATATATCATCCAACTCGGCCCATTTCTTGAACAACACGAATTATTGATCTCGAAAATTTTGATTTTTGTATGTTCAAGTCCAGCGCTACTTGCATCAATAAATCCAAAAAGTACCATCGTCATCTTCGATATTTGAGCTTGAGCAGCCAATTCAATAAGGTCTTGATCAGGCATCTTGGTACTGACAAAAATATATCTGTCAATTTTTTGATCATTAGTAATTGTTTTAAATATATCGTGCCCCTGAACCTTACCTATCAAAAAAATCATTAAAGTAAATATAAGTAATACTTTCACTGAATTCCTGAAGTCAAACCAGCTACCGCAGAGCAACAATCTTTCTTTTTAAAAATAAAATATCCGTAATCTTTATAAATTGGTGCAGCAGCTCCAACCTCTTGTAAGACTAATGGTCGGGAGATAGGTGTACATAAATTATCTGGAAATGGAAATGTACGATTAGTTTTATATTGTCTTTTATCCATTAAAAACTCCGGTACACCTAAGGATCCACAAGATGCTTGCGCGATTTTTCCTGCAGAAGTTTGCTGAACACCTGCAGCATGTAATTTTGCAAAAATTCGCGCAATCAATAAATGAGATATTTGCTCAGGCGTGTTAGCTGTGCTTACGTTACCTGTTACTGGGTACATTGAACCCCAAGCTCCAGCTGTCCAAAATAATTGTTCTAAACCAAAACCCGTTGTAGCTGCGATTGCATCTGGGGCTTCAGCAGCTATGCTTGGTATACCAGCAAAAGGATAAGCGTATGGTGTCAATATCATCGCTAGGGTATCGTCATTCCAAGTGGGGTCTGCCCATGAGACGTATGGTGTATCGAATCCCCTACTATCCAAACATGGATTATCAGAAATTATCCCAAGAGTTGTCATAACTGGATTTATATACTCATTTAACTGCAAGAAAGCTGCTTTAACGTGTCCACCAATTTGCGTATTGGTGACTACAGTAGATCCGTTTTCAGCAGAATTTGTAGGTGGATTTATTTGTACGCCACCAAGCAATGGCATACATCCAGCTACATTGGTTGTATCAACCATGTACATTGGCTCCCAAAATGAGGATGGTATGCCAATCGATAAATTGGAAGAACAACTACAGATCGGACTTTTTGATGCTCCAGTATCATAATCATCCAAATTTGCACTTAAACCAATCGGCAAGCCAGCTATTACGATTGGGAACATACAATCGTAACAAATATCTGTAATTAGATCAGGAAACTTTCCCTGACATGCTGGACCTGAGACTTGCGCTTTAGAATTATTTAAGACAATACAAAGCACCAATATCGACGATAGCTTGATTAATTGCATCCTAAAATCCCCAACTAACTAGCATCGAATTACCACTCTGCGTCAATTTAACTGGAACAGTTTTAATCTCAATGTGATAAAGTCTAGATAACTGATTAATGATCATTTTGCGCTGATCAAAATAAAAAGGTACGGTGCTAGATCCCATCCAATTCGTATGTCTATATTTCAATCTCAATTCGTACGGGGAACCTGCTACTAAGATTATTTTTAACGGTGCAAATTTAATTTGTTCTAATGCATAGTTAATCTGTCGCTGATCACGACCATCAATAAATAATAGACCGTTCTTTAGTGTTGTAAACTTTAGCGGCTCAATAATTGTTCCTTTTTTTACAATTAAATTACCACCTAGGTCATAAAAATCTTGATTAATTCGGTATTTCAAATCAACCAGTTCTGTTCGAAAAATCTGACTGGTAGTTATCCCACTTAGTGCGGTAGGATTTTTAATCAATGATACCGATCGCTCTGAGAAATTTTTCCAAAATCTCTGAACTTCGCCGTTAGAATATTTTTCTTGAATTAAATTTTTGATCTGTAACCTTGCGTCAGCATCAATTTTAAAAGTTGAGTTTTTCGATCCTAAATCCTGAGCTGATACGGCGAAAATACAGGTTGCAAGATAACTAAAAAATAATTTAATCAACATTTATTTGAGTCCTTCTGCAAGTTGTAAATATTTATTACGAATATCTTCTAACCTAATATTTCCAAATATTTTTGCAACTTTATCAATATACTTTATCTGTGAACTCAACTTAACTGAGTTATATGCGCCAACAGCTTGCCATGTATTGCCGTAAGTTGATATATTTTGCGCAAGAACCCACGCAGCAATTTCAACACTAACGCACGGCTTAAAAAGATCTTCTTTATGTATTCCGTACTCCTCGAGTTTAGGAATCCAAGATGAGTTAATTTGCATTAAACCGAAATCTGTTGTTCCGTTGGTGTTAATTGGGCCAATTGCCAAGGGATTTACTCCGCTCTCAACGATTGCAATAGACCAGAGAAGTTTTTCCGAAATACTGTATTTAGCAGAAATTTTCTCTAAACAATTAGCGTGACAAAAACCACATAACAAAAGAAGGATACTAATCAGCTTAAATATACTTGTTATGTCATTTCTATTTTTTTCCTTAACCAATTTTCTTCCAAAGATATTCATTGATATAAATCTTGTTTGTCATCAATATTTTTAAGCTTTAAATTTATTTGCTCAGCAGTCATTGCCCCTGGAATGATTGTTCCATCTTCAAAAATGATAGTTGGAGTAGCATTAATTTTGTACCTATTTGCTAGATTTTTAATGTCATCAATCGGAGTAGAACATTTATTTATTTTTGGATCAATTTCACGCTCTACATAATCACTCCAAGCTTTACTTCTGTTAGTAGAACACCAAATACTAGTTGATATTTTGAGTGAACCGGGGTGTATTGCCTCAAAGGGTAGAGGGAAAATATAAATTGATACATTTTCTAATTTCTTGAAATCCAGCTCTAATTGTTTGCAAAAAGGACATTTGGGATCGCTAAAAACATATATTTTTCTAAAGCCAACTCCTAGTCGGATTGCATCCTCAATTTTCAAATCAGATATATTAAATTTTGATGGGATTATTAACTTATTTTGTACCGATAAATTTTGTCCCGTCTCAAGATCGATAACTGAACCACTAATTAAAATTTTAAAATCATCTGAAATAAATACATTCTCAGAATTTGAATCCTTTATTAGATAAAAATTCTCAAACGACTTTACAATTTTGACATCACTCAAGGCTGGAAATTTTGTATAAAATTCATCCTTGAAATCCGCCCTTGCCAAATTAAGCATAATTAATAGATAAATAATAAAATATTTTTTAAGCACCAATATTTCCAAAAAAATTTTTCGTAAATAATTCGTGATTATTTAAAATCACAATCAAGTAAAACAAGCTAATTAGCGAATACACTGGATAAACTAATGCTTGAATCCACGGATCTAAATTTTTTAATCTATTGACACACCCAATCAAAACGGCGATTAGGGAAAGTTTCACTACTACCAATGTGAAAAAAATTGATCCTAATAATGTTGCCAACCAAATTAGAACTTGGTTACCCTCACTCGCACCATTTCTAGCTCCAATAACTGAAGATTCAAAATCTAATATTTGTAAAAAAATTAAAATAAAAATCAACCATCTATTATTTTGTAAATTCAAATGTGCTCCAGTGATATGACCAATCTTTTTGGCCTAAAGCAATTATGTTCTCTGCACACCCTTTTAATAAGGATTGTTTATTTAGGTATTAAATTAGAGCTTCTAGATCTATAAAGTTTGATCTATGTGTAATTTATAGATGATTAAATTTTGACTTCGTTAGTTGATGAAGTCAAATTCTCAAGATTTATTTTTTTCGCCAAACTCTCTTAGGGCTATATGAATTTTGAGTTGATCCATTAAATTCAGTATTAGATGTATAGCTAGGGGCTGCCTTACTGCTAGGGATATAAACAGGTGTTTCGTTTTTGTATTCGCTCACAACTAATTGTTCAGGAGATTCATGAGTGTAAGTGAGTGGCAATAACTGCGTTTGATTCTGATTGATGTCCTGAGCAGATTGCTGTATCAATCGACCATTTATGACAGCATTTTCATGAATCCCCAAGGTTTCGTAATATATATCACCTTGCACCGTACTGTTGGCCTCTAAGCTGATTTGTTTAGCGTATATGTTTCCCACTACAGCTCCTGTGATTGATGCCATCGCACACCTTATTGAACCGAACACTTTACCAGTGGTAGATATAGAAATTGAATCTGCTAATTTACCAAAGCCCTCAACGTCCCCATAAATAATTCCTTCTATCAAAGCTGACCCACTAAATTCAAACTTTCCTTTAATAGTTGCACCAGAGTTAATATGATTATCAAATTTGCCCTGACTAACGAACATAATGGGTAAACTTGTATTCATATACTATGTTTCTTATCCGTTTGTTTGCTTATTAAATTAGAAATCATTGCAAATATGTGTTTTCAATTATTTAGATTAGCTCTTTTTCTAACTCTATATTACATTAAAAAACTCTATCAAAATTGAATTAGTATCTACTTTGGAGTACGAAATAACCCTTTATAAAAATCAAGATAAACCACCTGTATTTTTGCATTACAAAGTATTAATTATTTTTACTAGTGCATTTGATTTAGTTAATTTTAAAGATTATTGACCAATCGCCATTTGAACTGCTCTTAATTGGTAATCAACCGAGCTATTTATTTTCGTGATTTAAACTATTCCTATATCGAACAGGAGATTTTTTGGAAGCTTTTTTAATTTCAACGGGCGTAGTTGCGCTTGCAGAAATTGGGGACAAAACTCAATTACTTGCATTTATATTGGCTGCAAGATTTAAAAAGCCTATACCCATCATTCTTGGGATTTTTATAGCCACAATCTTTAACCACGGCCTTGCTGGGGCAGTTGGCTCTTGGATTTCATCAAATGTAGACCCAAGCATATTAAGATGGATACTTGGTGTATCTTTTATTGCCATATCTATATGGACGCTCATACCCGACAAGATCGAAGAAGAGAAAACCTCAATTACCTCAAAATTTGGCGTTTTTGGAGCAACATTAGTTACATTCTTTTTAGCTGAAATGGGGGACAAAACTCAAATTGCAACAGTTGCATTAGCAGCACATTTTTCTCAACCACTATTTGTAGTTGCTGGGACCACAGCTGGTATGCTCGTTGCAGATATTCCTGCAGTTTTTATAGGAAACAAGTTTTCGGAAAAAATTCCAATGAATCTTGTTCATAAAATTGCTGCAAGTATTTTTGCTCTTTTAGGCTTTGTTACCTTGCTAGGAAATCCAATATCATGGCTTTCTTAATTTCCTTTTTTCTTCCACTAAACTCAACAAATGCAAAATAATCTTATCAACACTGGCGTTCACGATCACTCTTTTCACGTGAGTAGTCTGGCTGCTGAAAAAGGAACTTTCTGGGTCATGTGGATCACTGCCGTCATGATGGTAATAGAGATTTTTACCGGGTGGTGGTACAACTCCATGGCATTGTTAGCAGATGGATGGCATATGAGCTCGCACACTCTAGCTATCGGACTTAGTGCTTTTGCTTACTCCCAAGCAAGACGATACGCCAAAGATCCTAGGTTTGCCTTTGGAACTTGGAAAATTGAAGTGCTTGCAGGGTTCGCCAGTGCACTTTTTTTAATGGGCGTTGCAGCAATGATGGTTTACGGATCGTTGGAGCGTTTGCTCCTACCCGAGCCTATCCACTACAAAGAAGCTATTTTCATAGCACTGATTGGCTTAGCTGTGAACTTAGTGTGTGCACTGATTCTTGGTAACGCGCACGATCATCACGGTCACGGTCACGGTCACGCACATGATCAACATGATAACCATCATCACACACATAACGAGCAGGATCACAAGGCAGCAGCTCATTCACATTCACATTCACATCGTGACCATAACTTAGCTCACAAATTAGAGAAAAAGCATCATGATCTTAATCTTCGTTCAGCTTACATCCATGTTTTAGCTGACGCAGCTACCTCAGTGCTTGCCGTGGTTGCTCTGTTAGGAGGTATGAACTTTGGCTGGTCATGGCTCGACCCTTTGATGGGCATTGTTGGCGCAATACTTGTTGGAATTTGGTCTAAAAATTTAATAATTGAAACCGCAAAAGCCTTGCTGGACAGAGAAATGGATGCCCCAGTAGTTGACTTGGTCAGAGAAAAGATGGTTGCGTTGCCACTAACCGTTATGACCGATTTACACATTTGGCGCGTGGGTAGTTCCGCCTATTCCTGCACCATGGCTTTAGCTACACAAGACTCAAGCATTACTCCAAATAAAGTTAAAGAACACCTCAAGGAGCTCAAGGAAATAGCGCATATAACGATTGAAGTACATTACCATTAAACAACCTAATCTTACGACTCAACCGATAAATCTAATGATGTGCAGTTTGCTCGACCAGTAGCTGTTACAAATTGCCGCCCAGTTAGTGCACAATTAAGTTATGTCAGACAAATTTATTCCTATCAAACCCGTTAACAGCATTAGCTCCGCTACTCCAAAGCCGCAATTAAATACTCCGATATTTTTTAATGGGCAAGTATTGGATAGATTGAAACGTCCACTCAAGGACTTGCGCATAAGCGTTACGGATAGGTGTAATTTTCGTTGCACCTATTGCATGCCCAAGGAAATATTTGATTCAAATTACAAGTACTTGCCACACTCTCAACTTTTGAGTTTCGAGGAAATTACCCGATTGGCAAAAATTTTTGTGACCCAAGGGGTTCAAAAAATACGATTAACCGGTGGTGAGCCGCTACTTCGGAAAAACATTGAAATTTTGATAGATCAGCTGTCTAGTATCAAAACGCTAGACGGTAAAAATCTAGACCTGACTCTAACAACCAATGGCTCATTACTTGCAAGAAAAGCCCGTTCACTGAAAGATGCAGGACTTAACCGAATTACAGTTTCACTTGATGGACTCAATGACACCATTTTCAAGAAAATGAATGATGTTGACTTTGCTGTTTCCCAGGTGTTGGAAGGTATTGAAGCAGCAAAATCAGTTGGTTTGAACCCTATTAAAGTAAATATGGTCGTCAAAAAGGGGGTAAACCTGAGCGAGATTATCCCGATGACAGATTATTTTTTAAACTCGGGTGTTATCCTTCGCTTTATAGAGTACATGGATGTAGGAGCAACTAATGGTTGGAAAATGGATGAAGTTGTTCCCAGTTCAGAAATTTTGAAAATATTAGGCTCAGTCTTTGAACTTGAGAGATTCGAGACAGATTTAACTGGAGAAACTGCCACGAGGTTCCAGGTAAAGTCGAAAAACGGTAAAGAAGGCGAGATAGGACTTATAAGCAGCGTTACCCAGGCTTTTTGTGGCGACTGCAACAGGGCTAGGCTCTCTACTGAGGGGCAACTCTACCTGTGCCTATTTGCCTCCACCGGATTTGATCTCCGAACTCTTCTTAGGGAGGGAGCGAATGATCAAGAAATTAAAAACCAAATAGCCGCCATATGGAGCACCCGCGCAGATCAATATTCAATGCTACGCAGTGAACATGCACAACTACCTAACAATGGTCTTAAAAGAGTTGAGATGAGCTATATTGGGGGTTAAGAAACTAAAACTCAAAACAATCTTAGCTGTTTATAGTTCCAAATAAATCAAGCGTGTGTCGAATTATTTCAAATCAAACCTTGCGCCTTCAACACGCCTTTATTAGCTAACTCATCCGCGCGCTCATTACCTGGATCCCCAGCATGTCCTTTTACCCAATGCCAAGAAATCTTGTGCTCCGCATTTTGGACTAAATCATCTAACCTCATCCATAAATCTATATTTTTTACAGGCTGTTTGGACGCAGTCTTCCAACCTCTAGCTTTCCAACCCTGTATCCACTGAGTAATTCCTTGCCGAACGTACTCACTATCCATATAAATTTCGACTGAGCAAGGTCTTTTCAAAGCCAAAAGGGATTCAATGACCGCTGTGAGTTCCATACGGTTGTTGGTGGTTTGTAACTCACCGCCGAATAAATCTTTTTCTACATCTCCAAGCCTCAAATACACTCCCCAGCCCCCAGGCCCGGGGTTACCTTTGCAGGCACCGTCAGTGTAAATGACTACTTTAGAATCTATTGTTGAATTTTTCTCTGTCATACTTAAACCATAAAAATAATGAAAAGTGGTTTTTCGAGCCGATCAAACTAACGGATCTTTAATGCGGTTAATGGAGCTTGAGTTAATGCTTGGCACAGCTGCAGCGTTTATAGAGCGTGGCCGCTTCCAAACAGGTCCTAGCATTTTCATACCTCGAACTCTTTTGACCGCAACCAAAAAGTAAACAGACCCAAAAATAGGCCACCATCTATCACCCGCCTTATCCATCCAAGAGAATCTACTAAGCCACGTCTGGGTCTTAAATGCGGGTCTATAGCATCCAAAACGCCCTCCCTCAACCTCGAAGCTCAACAACTTTAACCAGTCTCTCAGACGCCAATATCCGATAAAGTCGCCGCTTTCGGGCAAAAAACTACTTTGAATACCCAATCGACGGTATGTGTTGACTCTTTTTTGATGCAAACCCCACAAACTTATGGGATTTAATCCACTGATCACGATCCTTCCTTCAGGAACAAGTACCCGCTCTACCTCCCGAAGCGTCGCGTGTGGGTCTGGGCTTCCCTCTAGTGAGTGGGGAAGCAAAATAAGATCCAAAGATTGATCAGGAAAGGGTAACGCTCGGCTATCAAGGACTACGGCATATTTCTGTTGGGCGTTTGAGTCTTCAAGATTGCTAAGATTGCCCTCACCAACACCAGCTTGGGTGTTCGTGACACTTTGAAAGCCTAATCCCTCGCTAACCTGCGCCGTCCATTTATGAGGCATACGGTTTGCACCTAAGGCCTCTAGATCAGGTAATCCGAGTTGGAGCGCGTGAAAGCCAAAAATATCGGAAACTGTCCTATCAAATTGAGCTTTTTCCCAGTCCATCAAATATTTACCCGCAGGAGTCTTTAGCCACTCCTGCAGTTCAATACTTTCTATAATCTGGTGATTCATGAAACTTATACCCTTACCCGCTTTTAACGATAACTATCTTTGGATGATAAGCCAAGATGGCTGCGCGATCATAGTTGATCCAGGAGACGCAGAGCCTGTAATCGATGCACTCAAGCAATACAATCTCAAACTTGAATGCATTTTAGTTACACATCATCACTCTGATCACATTGGTGGCATCCAAAGTTTAGTTCAAAAAACTGGAGCCCAGGTTATTGCCCCAAACCATCCAAGTATTCCAAAACCTTACCAAGTGGCTAAAGACAATGACCAGTTGATGGTGCTTGGTAACGAGATACAGGTTATAGCAGTACCTGGGCACACATTAACGCACTTGGCCTATTTCCTGCCCAATACTGAGAAAGGCCCCATCCTCTTTTGCGGTGACACTCTATTTAGCGGGGGTTGTGGTCGTATGTTTGAAGGGGATCCAGACGGGTTCTGGACCAGTTTAGAACGACTAACAGGGCTGCCGCCTCAGACATTAGTGTGTTGTGCTCACGAATACACTATGTCAAACCTTAAATTCGCCTTGGCTGTTGAACCTACTAATCAAGCGCTGCAAGAGTACACAGAACTGTGTAAATCTTTAAGGGCTAAAAATTTACCCACCTTGCCATCCTCCATTGGGAAAGAAAATGCTATTAACCCATTTTTAAGAGTTAGACAAAAGGAAGTTATTCAAAGCGCACAAAAATTAAACCCAAATGCACACACCGAGGGGCAAGTATTTGCAACCTTACGCTCTTGGAAAAATGATTTTTCTTGATCCTATAGATAACCACTGTGTATGTGCTTTTCTACAAAATGAACTCCAAAAGGTCCGTCAAATCATATTTACCCGCGCTGGACAAAGCTGCCTTCATAAAGGTTTTAAGCAAAATCTTTCTACTTAAAATTACTGAACTACAAAACTTGAAAAATCTTATCTATAAAACTCTAATCCTATCAATTAGCAGTGCCTGCATTTTGCAACTTACTGGATGCGCATCGGGAATTGATCTTGATAGCGGCGCCACTCAGTCAAAGCAAGAACCGTTCAATTACCCGGCTCAAAATAAACCGTCAACAACTAGTTCCACCGGTCCTGCTAAATACTCAAAAAATAGTGCGCACAGCACCACTTTTACCGAACGCGATCGATCCTCATCAGAGGAGCTCTCTCCTATTCGGATTGAAACCATAAACGCCGATCAAGTTATGGAGGTAAAACTTGCCAATGACTTGTGGGAAAGAATTAGGAAAGGTTACTCCATGCCCGACCTAGATACAGATTTAGTTCATGAACGAGAACAGTGGTATTCTTCCAAGGGAGAATATCTCTCAAGGACAACTGAGCGTTCAAGTAAATACCTTTATTACATAGTTGAGGAACTAGAGAATAGAAAGATGCCAACAGAGTTGGCATTGCTCCCCTTTATCGAGAGCTCCTTCAACCCCCAAGCTGTATCATCCGCTAAGGCTTCAGGTATGTGGCAATTTATGCCTAAAACGGGTAAGAATTTCGATTTAAAACAAAATGCTTTTAGGGATGACAGACGAGACGTACTGGCATCAACACGAGCTGCACTTGATTACCTGCAAAAGCTTTATTTGCAATTTGGCGACTGGCATCTCGCGCTCGCAGCTTACAACTGGGGAGAAGGTAACGTCACAAAAGCAATTCAGCGCAGCAAAAATGCAGGGCTCAGCGGAGCTTACACGGAGCTCAACATGCCTGTTGAAACACGTTTTTATATACCCAAGCTTCAAGCTGTTAAGAACATTGTTAAAAACCCAAGTTCTTTTGGTATCAAATTATCAGATATACCAAATCACCCTTATTTCCAAACCGTCCCATTGCCTCGCGACATGGACGTTAGGGTAGCAGCTCACTTAGCCGATGTAACGATGGAGGACTTTACAGCGTTAAATCCCTCTGCTCACCTTCCAGTCCTACTTGCAGGTGGAACACCACAAATTTTATTGCCTTGGGATAACGCAGAGATATTTCAAAGAAATTATGAAGCCTTTGGAGGGAAATTAGCAAGTTGGACTGCTTGGGTAGCACCTACAACAATGAAGGTGTCTGAGGCTGCAAAAAAATTCAAAATGAGTGAGACAGACTTCAGAACTCTAAACAGTATTCCTCCGAAAATGCTCATTAAAGCTGGATCGGCGCTACTGGTTCCAAGAGGTGACAAAATTAAAAATGATGTATCAGCGGAAATCGCTGACTTAGGGCAAGTTAACTTAGCACCAGAGATTACCCTGAAAAAATCACAAATTCGAGTTACTACTAAAGAGACCCTCGAATCGTTTGCTACTAAACATCATATCAAAGCTGCTCAACTCTCAGAGTGGAACCAACTCGCTGTAAATGCCCCACTAAAACCTGGTCAAGTATTGATTATTTATACCGCTCAAAGTACAGGCAATAGACATAAACACGTTAGAGTAGCTCAGCACCGCAACCATTAACGATGCTTAGTTGGTATTTGGTTGCCAACGCATCAATCGTCGCTCCATTCGCCCAACTACTGCGTCAAGCAATAATGCACAGACAGTTAAAACGACAATACCTGCAAAAACTGTATTAACGTCAAAAGTTCCCTCAGCCTGAAGGATCAAATACCCCACACCTTTAGCAGAGCCTAGATACTCACCCACCACTGCGCCAACAAAAGCCAACCCTACAGAGCTGTGAAGGCTTGAGAAAACCCAGCTGGTTGCACTTGGTAAATAAACTGTTTTAAGTAACTGGGAGGAATTTGCCCCCAACATTTTGGCGTTAGCAAGAATTACAGGATTGACTTCACGTATGCCTTGATAAACATTAAAAAATACAACAAAGAAAACCAACGTCACCGCAAGCGCGACCTTACTCCAAATCCCAAGACCAAACCAAAGTCCAAAGATTGGCGCCAAAATAACACGGGGCATAGAGTTCAGCGCTTTAATGTAGGGGTCCAGCAGTGCACTTGTTAAAGGAGAAAGCGCGAGCCATAGACCCGATGCAAGCCCAAGCGTAGTTCCAATCACAAATGCTAAAACTGTCTCTAACAAAGTAACCCCCAAGTGAATGTAGATCTCACCCGTGCCGTGGATACCCGTACTTAGCCATTCAGTAGGCTCAACGGTAATTGGAACAAACCACTCAATGATTCTGATAAATACTGCAGCGGGCTCGCCCAAGAAGAATGCCCACTGCTGGTCTTTAGAAACCCAGTTCCATATTCCAATGGTAATAATTGCAAGCATGAGTTGCCACAACCATAGCTGCTTTGTAATACCCAATCTTTGTGAGCTCTCACCCTTAGGATTAGGCTTAAGGGAATTAGCATTAGATTTAGACTTACTCATTTTTTAACCCTTGACTGGGATTTAGAAGTTGTTGATATCCCTTTAAAACCTCTTCCCTTAATACATCCCAAATTTGAGCGTGTAGTCTTGTGTAATCTGCTTCATGCCGAATCTCCGCCACATTTCTTGGGCGGCCTAAGGAGATATCAAATTCACCGATGGGATGGGTTGCAGGTCCAGCCGAGAGTACGATGACCCGGTCACTAAGCGCTATTGCTTCATCTAAGTCGTGTGTAATAAACAGAACTGCCTTCTTTTGTTTTGACCAAATATCCAAGAGCTCATTCTCCATCAGTTGCCTGGTTTGCACATCAAGAGCAGAAAAAGGTTCATCCATCAAAATAATATCTGGGTCCATCACGAGGGTTTGGGCTAAAGCCACCCTCTTGCGCATACCGCCCGAGAGTTGGTGAACGTAGTTATTTGCAAATTTGATCAAACCAACTTTTGACAACCAATCCATGGCTAAAGTGGTGGCCTCTAATTTAGGAACGCCTTTATATTCCAGGCCAAGCAAGACATTTTCTAGGGCGGTTCGCCATGGCAACAACGCTTCCGACTGAAACATATAGCCCGCCCTTGTATTAAGTCCATACAAAGGGCTGCCAAATACCCTTACCCTACCCTTTGAAGGCGTTAGAAGTCCTGCAGCGACATTTAAAAGAGTAGATTTACCGCAACCAGTTGGACCAACAACACTGACAAATTCACCCTCTCTGACTTGCAGCGTCGTATCTTTAACGGCCGTATAGGACGAGCCGTCTCCAGAGGTTGACGCAAACTCACACGTCACACGGTCAAGTTCAAGAGCGAAATCCATTAAGCCTTAAATCGTTCTTTTGCACGAAGCGCAAAGTTATTGGTGAATGTTTTAGACAGATTAATCTTATCAGCGTGAATATCAGCTTCAAAACTAGTAATGGCCTTTAGAGCCGTAGGTGCAGCCTCAGGTACCATCACTCCATCTAAGGATAGTGCTTCTTTTATTTTGCTAAAAGAGGCTAAATATAGCGCTCGGTCCCCAAGCAAATAGTTCTCAGGAACTGTTTTAATAATGTCCGAGGGGCCCGCAGTCTGCAACCATTTAAGAGCTTGCACTATTGCGTTTGCAAGTGCTTGGCACGTATTAGGGTTCTTTTGAACAAAATCTTGTGACGCATACAAACAAGCAGCAGGCATTGGCCCGCCAAAGACTTGTTGAGTTCCTTTTAGAGTCCTGGTGTCATAGATGATCTTGACATCAGCTTTTTGCTCCAGCATCGTCATCACAGGATCAATATTGCTGATCGCATCTATTTGCCCGCTCCTTAAAGCCGCTAGCGCCCCAGCGGCTGTACCTACCCCAATAAAACTCACATCACTAGACTTCAACCCCGCTTTGGATAAAACTAAATTCGCCGCGATGTTAGTGGAAGAACCGGGGGCACTTACCCCTATTTTTTTTCCTCTCAAATCTTCAAGACTTTTGTAGTTTGGCATATTCTTAAGCGATACACCGATTGCAATTTGGGGGGCACGCCCTTGAAGTACGAAGGATTGATAGATTTGATTTTTTGCCTGCAAGTAAATCGTGTGCTCATATGCACCCGAGCAGACATCCGCTGATCCACCGACTACGGCCTGAAGTGCTTTAGCGCCCCCTGCGAAGTCACTTATTTCAACCTCAAGCCCCTCACTCTTGAAGTAGCCAAGTTGTTCTGCCAGCGTCAACGGAAGGTAATAAAAAGTCGCTTTACCGCCAACTGCAATGGCTACCTTTGTTTTCTCAAGTTTGGTCTGCGCGAAGCCCTCATTAGCGTAGCCAGTTAAACCAGAAAGTCCCAAAAGGGAAGCTGCAACTGATTTTGAAAAATCTCTTTTATTAATAGGATTGAACATATGAATTCCAAAATATTGAATACTCTCTTATGGGTTTGATATGAGAGTTACGAACCTTTTTCTTTAAAGAATCATATTACTAAATTCTAAATTTGAAATTAGTAGCTTCCCGGTACAAATGCTTAAATTAAGCTAAGCATTTCAAGAATATTTATAAGCCAGTTAGGCGCTCCGTCTATCAACCATGGCATGAGCAATAGTACCAATATCAACATACTCTAGCTCGCTACCGACGGGCACCCCTCTGGCTAGACGAGTCACATTAAGCCCTCTCTTTTTTAAAGCCTCGGTCAGTACAAATGCTGTAGCTTCTCCCTCAGCATTGAAGTTGGTTGCAAGGATGACCTCACTCACCACGCCGTCACAAGCCCTGTCAATAAGTGTTTGAAGTCCCATCTCCTTTGGTCCAATTCCTTCTAAAGGACTTAAAGTACCCATCAAGACAAAGTAGTAGCCCTTGTATGCGGCTGTTTTTTCAACGGCCGATTGATCTGCGGGCGTCTCCACAACACACAACCTAGATGCATCTCTAGTCGTGTCTTGACAAGTGGCGCACACCGATTCCTCTGCCAAGGAGTGACAACGCTGGCAATGCTGGACTGAATCGTAAGCCCTAATTAAGGCCTGGGAGAGAATTTGAACGCCCTCCCTGTCCCTCTCCATCAAGTGATAGGCCATACGTGAGGCCGAGCGCTCTCCCACTCCGGGAAGTCTTTTAAAAGCCTCTATCAAGGCCTCAATAGAGCTGGGTGCTCCCATTGAATTAGAAAGGCAACTTCATGCCAGCGGGGAGGCCTGCGGATAATTTACCCATTTTTGCCTCGCTGGTTTCTTCTGCTTTACGGGCTGCATCGTTAAAAGCTGCGGTTAGCAAGTCTTCAAGCATTTCATGATCGTCCATAACGGAGGGATCAATGTGCACACGTTTAACAACATGCTTACAACTCATATCAATCTTTACTTTACCGCTAGCCGCTTCACCCGTTACGTCAATGAGCGCAAGTTCATCCTGAGCCTTACGCAGGTTTTCTTGCATCATCTGAGCTTGCTTCATGAGTCCTGATAATTGACCTTTATTAAACATATTTTTTCCTATTTTTTCCCATTACGTTGTGTTGAATATTAACCGTGTTGACTAAGCTTATTTTTTGGTTCTATCGGCTTAATGCTCCCCATAATAATTTTTGCGTCAAAATCTTGAACCATCTTAATAACTAATGGATCATTTTGTATTCGCTCAATCAATTCTTTCTCACGCGCGGTGTTTTTGGCTATATTACGCCGAGCTGGGCTGTCCTTAACAACACCAATTTCAAATTGAAGCGAAACATCATAGCCTACCGCTTTTAATGCAACTTGGAGTTGATCCTTGTGATTTTTAACATTTAAATTTTCACTCTCAACTCTCAATATCCAAGCATCACTTTCACGGCCTAACAACTGGGACTGAAGAGCGAGTTCGCGGTTCAATCCGTGGACCAGTTGGGACTCTACCAATTTAAAAACTACCTCGCTCCAAAAATCCCCTTCGGGCGTCATCACAAGCTCTCTAACAACGCCTGGTTTTGGCGTCTCTAGTCCTTGACTCGCTTGAGCTTGCTGGTGAACTGACACCTGAATCATCTCCGATGGTTCAACCTGCTCAGTCCTGGCTTGGTTGATTCCACTCACACTCATATCGCGAACTGGAAGTGAGAGTGAAGGTGAAGTGTCTAAATCAGCAGTATGAGTTGCGAGAGGCTCAGCTTGTTTGAGGGAATCAACCAAAGGTTGTTCAGGAGTTACTGCGTGTGAAGTGTCGTTTGAAGAGGTTTTTTGTGATTGGCCTGAGACTTCGAGCTCATGCCTTGCAAGTACCTGGGACGCCGGTTTGTCCTCAGTTTTTAAAGTTTTTTTTTGAGCCTCAGAACTTGAATCAACAGTTTGGGTTGAATTCACTTCGGATTTAAAAGCCAATAACCGCAGCAAAATCATTGCAAGACCAGTGTATTCGTCAGGAGCAAGCCCTAACTCAGCCCTCCCTTGAAGGCACATGCTATAAAGGAGTTGAGTTTCATCGGGCGGTAACTCCCTAGCCAAAGATGCGACTGAGTCAGCATCAGGGTCTACAGACTGACCCTCTTTTTGTTGAATTTGATCAAAATTTGGGACATTTTGAACCACAGCCATTCGCTGGAGTACGCGGGCCATCTCCTCAAGCGTTGAGGCAGCGTTAATGCCCATTTTGCGAATATTCTCACAAATCTCAAACACTGCGTTGCCATTCCCTAAAGACAAAGCCTTGATTAAGTCAAAAATATAGCCAACATCAACACTTCCAAGCATCAGCCGAACGTTCTCTTCTTTCAGCTCCCCGCCTCCAAAAGCTATTGCTTGATCCGTAAGAGATAACGCATCTCTCATTGACCCCCTGGCTGAGCGAGCGATGAGTTGTAATGCTTTAACCTCGGCACTGACAACCTCGGTTCCCAAGACTGCCTGCAGATGTTCCAAAATAGTCTCGGGAGCCATGGGTCTTAAATTGAATTGCAAACACCTCGATAAAACGGTGACAGGTACCTTTTGAGGGTCAGTGGTTGCGAGTACAAATTTCAAATACTCTGGGGGCTCCTCCAGTGTCTTTAACATGGAGTTAAAAGCGTGATTGGTGAGCATGTGTACCTCATCAATCATAAAAACCTTAAAACGACCCTGTACAGGCTTATAAACGGCTTGCTCCAGTAGCTGTTGTACCTCATCAACTCCACGGTTTGAGGCCGCATCCAACTCTGTGTAATCTACGAAGCGTCCTGCATCGATTTGCGTGCAAGCATCGCAAACACCGCAGGGATCGCAGGTGATGCCTTTTTCGCAGTTAAGTGATTTGGCTAAGATTCTGGAAACAGTTGTTTTACCCACGCCACGCGTTCCCGTAAACAAATAGGCATGATGCAGGCGTTGCGTAGTTAAGGCATTGGAAAGTGCTGTAACCACGTGGGATTGCCCGACCAACTCAGCAAAGGTTTTGGGTCTGTATTTACGGGCTAAAACAATATAAGACATAAGCCACTATTCTAATCGGCATAACAAGCGCGCGCAGTTCATTACTGTTTATTAAATTAACCTAGATTACGTACTTGTACGGAAGATTGCGTACAATCTCAAACTGACGGGCCTTCCCGCATGGTCTAGCAGCCAACCGGGTCAGGTGGGGAACCAAGCAGCCCTAACTGTAAAGCCAGTGCCGGGGTCAAGGCTCGTCAATTTACACCCCTAGACGTTGTGTCAAAATAATTTCAACGCGCTGAGATAAGTTTTATAACAGCCCCATGCCAACGGGACTGCAATTAGCGCCCAGTAAAACACGAGCCGACTCAGAGTTGATTCGTTGCCTTTTGGAGTATGTTGCTCGGCAGCGGAAACGCTGAGTCTAGCTTGGGCGATTTGTTTTTCTCGTGTTAGCTCCTCATCTGTCATGAACCATTTTTCATCGACAGGCCTAATGAGTAGATTACAAATGAGTCCGATAACTAGCATGCCAACGAGTATGTACATCGTTTGGTTATAGACCTGCGCTTTGGGCAACCCCAAACTAAGCTGGTAGTCCCTCATGTAGGTAACCACATAGGGACCTAAAACACCTGCTGTAGACCAAGCCGTCAAGAGTCTGCCGTGGATAGCCCCAACCATTTGAGTTCCAAACAAATCTGCCAGATAAGCGGGGACGGTCGCAAAGCCTCCTCCGTACATACTCAAGATGATGCAAAATGCACCTACAAAAAAGGGAAGACTCAAAGAGTTAGCGCTGCTAGGAACACTGAAATAAAGTAGTCCACCTAGTACAAAAAACACACTGTACGTTAAACGCCGTCCTAATGCATCTGAAACACTGGCCCAGATAAAGCGGCCAATAATATTGAAGAAACTGATCAAAGCTGTAAATCCAGCAGCTACGCCGGCAATGGCACTCAATTGGGTCTTATCCAACTCGCTAAATTTAAGTGAGTTCCCGATCAAATCGCCAGCGAATACTTCTTGGAGCATTGGAGAGGCCATGCTGATTACGCCAATACCCGCACTGACATTCATACACAAGACTCCCCATACCAACCAAAACTGGGGGATAAACCAAACGTTTTTTACATGGACACTTTTATGGGTGATCATGGACTTTGCAGAGCCATTTTGATCAGGCGTCCATCCTGGAGGAGCCCAGTCCGCAGCGGGGATGCGGTAACTAAAAGCGCCAATCATCATATAAATAAAATAAATGACACCCAAAATAATAAACGTTTCAACTACGCCCACGCTGGTCGGTGTCGAGTAAGTCTTCATGAGCATAGCGGCCAACGGAGATCCAATCATCGCGCCACCACCAAAGCCCATAATAGCCATACCGGTTGCCATCCCGCGTCTATCTGGAAACCATTTAATCAGAGTTGAGACGGGCGAGATGTATCCAATACCAAGACCAATACCCCCGACCACACCGGATCCCAGTAACACGATCCAAAACTGATGAATGTAGATACCAAAGGCAGAAATAAACATGCCACCGGCCCAACAAACCGCAGAGACGACACCCGCCTTGCGTGGGCCAACTCGCTCAAGCCATCCACCCCAAACCGCAGCTGACAATCCCAAAAACACAATGCCAACCGTAAAAGCCCAAACCAGAGTTGACACTCTCCAATCACAAGAGGTCGTAAACAACTCTTCAAAAAAACCTACATCGGCACCGCATTTAATGGCATCGCTAAGTCCTTTTGAGACGCCAAGTGCTTTAGACAACGGCAACCAAAAAACAGATAGCCCATAAGCCATACCAATACAAAGATGAATAGCGATTGCAGCTGGGGGAACTAGCCACCGGTTAAAACCGCTACTGGCAACAATTCTTTGTTTATCTAGATAACGAAACATTGGTGACCCTTGTTGCAGCACATGACGTGCATCTTGCTTACTGTGAAAGACTAACGGTTTTATTCTAAGTCCTTATCAATACCAGGAGAATTAACTAATTATTAGTACCAGGACAGACCATAGGAAGTCCATCTAATCCTTCTTTATCAATGGAGAATTTAACGGTTCTTGTCGTGCCCTGCCCCTCGAGAGTAATTTTGTAGATGGAATCAAAATCTTTATCCCCCCAGTGAGGAACGGTTTGCGCCAGCGCGCTATCAAAGGGCGCGATCAATAACTTTGCAATTGAGTCAATTTGATGATGCTCCCACGCAATAAAGAACGTAGAGTCCTCGCTGCCCGGCGCCAACAAATAATTTGCCAGTGCCCCGTAGTCACTCAATTTGTACCCAAGGTTAACTGGCATCTCTAAGCGGATAGCTGTAGGCTCTAGGGTTGCAAGTGGTCGTATATATGCAAAAAAACCTCCTCTATCGGGCTTTAACTCCGCTGGATTAGGGGCTAACAGTTCACGCGGTCGTCCGTACCTTGGAATTAATACACTGGGCAAGGCCAAGGCTCGCTGCAACCCTTGACAAGTGAGTTGACCAAGTCCTGCCTCGGGCTTCTCACCGTGACGAAATAAAAGGACTGTCTCGCTCGAACTAGCCTGAGCGCAATATAAAACAAGAATAATTAATAATATTTTCTTCATAAGATCCCATGCATTCGTTAATTTTAGATGATGACATCCGATTTTCAACTCTGTCGCTGACCAATCACACCGAACCGTCCAACCCGACAAATCACCGGTAGACAGAGAAAAGTGCATGGGCTATACTTAAATACTGTATTTAAAATCAGTATTTATGTCGCTATCAACACCCCATTTCCCCGATTCAGAGCCTTTAGGATTAGATTCCAGTGCTCTCACACTGGACCTATGCGCATGGCCCATCCTTGCAGGTTTCCCGTCGCCCGCAGCAGACCACACTCGAAAGCGAATCGATCTCAACGAGCACCTCATACACAACAAAGAGGCGACCTTTCTCTTTAGAGTAAAAGGGGACTCAATGATTGGAGTTGGCATCTACCAAGGAGACATGCTAGTTGTAGATCGTTCACTAGAGGCTAAGCACAATGACATCGTTATTGCGGTACTTAATAATGAATTCACCGTCAAGCGCCTATACAGACGAGGTGGTGTAGTCAAACTCATTCCGGAAAACAATCTTTACACACCCATCATTATCAAAAACGGAGAAGAGCTAAGCGTTTGGGGAGTTGTGACGTACAACCTGCATAAGCTTAATTAGTATGGCTATGCAAAGCCCCAAGTCCAGCGTAAAGCAGTTAGCTTTAGTCGATTGCAATAATTTTTATGTCAGTTGTGAGCGAGTCTTTAGACCCGATCTAATCAATACACCTGTTGTAGCGCTAAGCAATAATGATGGATGCATTGTCTCAAGATCGAACGAGGCAAAAGCGTTGGGAATCAAAATGGGGCAACCTTGGTTCGAAATAAAAGCGCTCGCGCAAGAACACGGCGTCTTAGCATTAAGTTCTAACTACGCACTGTATGCAGACATGTCAAACCGAGTTATGAATATACTGCGTGAGTTCGCACCTCTTCAAGAGGTTTACTCTATTGATGAGTCATTTTTAGACCTCACCGGTACCGCAAATTTAAGAGGCGTAAGTTACCAAATAAAACAAAGAGTCATGCAGTGGGTAGGAATTCCAGTGTGCGTAGGTATAGGTCCAACAAAAACTTTAGCAAAACTCTCCAACCACATCGCAAAGAAACACCCCAGATCGAAGGGAGTCTTTAACTTCAATGATCTGAGCAACCTTCAAAAAGACTCTCTCTTAGCCAAAATTAGCGTGGACGAAGTATGGGGCGTGGGTAGACGATTGAGCGAGCGCCTCGCGGCATATAACGTACGCACAGTTCAAGATTTAAAGTTGGCGCACACCGCAACACTTCGTGCACAGTTTGGGGTTGTAATTGAAAAAACTCAAAGAGAACTCCGTGAGCAACCCTGCATGGAACTCACTGAGGTCGAACCTGCGAAAAAACAAATTATCTCTAGCCGCTCTTTTGGGGAAATGGTGACCGATCTAAACGCCCTCAAAGATGCGCTATCTTTGTTTGTGGCAAATGCCTGTCAAAAATTAAGAGCGCAAAACTCGCACGCCTCAATGATCCAAGTCTTCTTATCTACTAATCGTTTTAGGCCCGAACTCCCGCAATACAACCCAAGCATCAGCGTACCACTACCCCAACCCACCAACGATACCTTACAGATCAACAGATGGGTGGATTACTTAGCTGAAAAAATGTTTAAAGACGGCTACCAATACAAAAAAGCCGGCGTCATGTTGAGCGAGATAACTCCGTGTACATATCTACAAATGGACATGTGGGAGCCTAAATTCCAAGCTGACAACAGCCTTATGCGCGCGCTTGATAAAATAAATAGCCGTTACGGAAGGGGAACTCTAACCGTATCGACACAAGGCGCCTACAAAGGCTGGCAAATGAAGCAAGAGAGAAAATCCCCCGACTATACAACTGACTGGAACTCGGTTCCTCTGGCCTAAACCACATCCGTAATCTAAGATTGAGTGCAAACCCAATACTTAAATCACGAGGGAAAACCCGCCGAATGCAAAGACACCAAATTAATGCTTTCACACTAGAATCAAGTAGCAAAGCTCTATTCAATTCACCCAACATTGCCCTTGAAGTCAAAGACCAAGACTAGCGCTAACGAGCAGCAAGAATTTAGATCCTCCAACAAACAGGAGTTGGAGGCTATTTGTGCATGGATCAACACCAATATCAATAGTCCTATTGGTTGGGATGACCTATCGGGACACAGCAAACGCAGTCATAAAGATCTCATTGAACTATTTAGACAGATCAATACAACGCCAATGGCGTATATCCGCTATGTCAAAGAGACTTTAAAACTTAAAGAGGACATTCAAACAAAGACTTCCAAGGTTGTAAAAGGTATTGAGCAAACAACAGTTAATGATGCCCCCTTAAAACGTAGCGAATTAATCACTCAGAACCGAATTGCTGCGCAAAACAACCCCTCTAGGACAAAATTGCCAGCCGTGGAGAAAAAAACTCCAACATTACAAGAATCTATAGAGCCTGTAGTCAATGCCGAGCGAACTTACCAATCGAGAAAAAATGAGATTATTCATAAAATTCAATCGATAGATAACAAAGTACAGGTGAATATTGACGGTGATATGGATATGTATGAGAGCGTGAACCATATCATTGTTTTGCGCAAAGGTGACGAAATCAGAACCGTCGGGCTTAATAAAGATGAATTTTTAAACGTTGGCGATCAGTTCAATATAACTGCATGGCTTCGCATCATAACGGCACTTAACGAGATCCGCGAGATCCGCGAGATCCGCTAAATTAGCGTCTACTCCATAAACAAATGGGCCCCTAAAGGGGCCCATTTAAACGCATTAATTCTCCCTATTGAGGGGAGTTTTAGGGTTTATTTTTTTGCTGGTTTTTGGATCATGGATCCAGCGAATTTACCACCACGCTCTATCTCCATGTCTGAATACTCTAAGGTACCAGAGACCATGCCAGAGGAACGGATGTGGAGGTACTCTTCACAATGAATTTCTTTATTAATTTCACCGAGCACATCCATTTCGCGTGCGGTAACGGTACCAGTGATTTTGCCTTGCAAACCAACCAGTAAATTGTCAGCCTTGAGCTCCCCGTTAACTGTACCGTGAATTTCGGCCTTCCCAGGTACGGAGAAAGTACCCTGAATAACTACACCTTCGCCAATGTAGATGTCTTGCCCTTGCGATCTAGGCTTCCCAGCAGGATTTGCATTAGGGTTGAACGCACTATTGGGATTAGGATTAGGATTAGGAGCTAAATTTGAATTAGGATTTGGTTTAAAAGTATTGCCGACCATAGTAAATGTTTCTCATTTAATCATTTTGTGCATTAATTCTAATAGAGAAAGTCCAACCCAACTCCAAATACCGCTTTAAAAGCCCAGAATTCAATCTACAGGCGAGTAAATAGGAGGAGGTTTCCCCAAAAAAGACTGGTTTAGACCCTAAAACCTGTAACTAAAAAGTCACGAGGCGGATATGCTTCAAAGAATTCAACCTCCATACCACCTAGGACTAGAAGCTCAGCATTTATGAAGAGTCATAAGCTAGCTTAAAATAAATTAATTAAACCCCAACCCTGGGAAATCTAATGAAAAGCTACATGAATCAAAAATCAAAACTCCCAACAGCCCTACTCGCTGTCTGCGTAACCTTGCTCACAAGCCTATCGCTTGGAGCACAAGAAGTTAGAGGCTCAAACATTGCTGTATCCGGCGCCTATAGCAAAGCCACTGTTGCGGGCCAAATGGCTAGTTCAGGCTTTATGAAAATCACATCCACAGGAATTAGTGACCAACTCGTCGGGGTCAGTAGTCAAGTGGCTGGCGAGGTCCAACTACACAGCATGAGCATGGAGGGCAACACCATGAAAATGCGGCAAATAAACTCCATTGATATCCCAGCCAATTCAACTGTCGAGCTCACCCCTGGGGGCTTGCACTTAATGTTCATGGGACTTAAAACTCAGCTCAAAGTCGGGGACACCGTCAAAATTAAGCTTAAATTTGCCTCTTCTGGGGAAATCGAAGTCAACTTACCCGTCCAAGCAGTAAGCCCTGATCAGTCCATGCACAACCACATGATGAAATAGCACCCTAGACTAAAAGTGAGCTTGAGCTCGACCCAAATGCGTTCGCATATGCTTTTTTAGGTTGATTTTGATTGATTTTTTTATTTTTCTCATGTTATTCGGTGTAAATCCGAATAATAATGTGTAGGCTCATCTCAATTATTTTCATGATTGAGATGGTATTCGAAGTGCACTAACTTGAGATTCAAACTATGCTTGATGAGTTCACAAGGCAAAATAGAATTGAAGCTGTCAATTCACTTAAAGAGTCAATTGTTAACCTAGAGAGCTCTCACGCAACTCTGGAAGTAACGAGCCAAATATTTAAAGAATCTATCGCCAAGGAAAAAGCACTATTTGGCTTAGTACTAGAGATGGAGGTTACACCACCCTCTACACCGCTGAGCCAAGACAACACCGCCGAAATGCCTACTGATGTTGGCATCGCCATAGCAGAGTCCGTGGTCCCCGTAAAGAGCTACCAAAAACAAAAGGAAAGTCTCAGCGAACCTGAAGACTCGGAAGGCATTGAGGGCATTATGTCTACTGAGACAGTACCGACCATAACTTCAAAATAATAGCCCCCTCAATTCAATCGAAGGCGAGTTAATTTATTCAAGCCGAGGGGAAACTTTCTTCATAACATCTAAGAAGAGTTGAGAGTGCTCAAAATCGTTCAACCAACTTATTAGTTTTTTAAAGGATTGATTGGTGAACCACTCAACATCTACACGTGCAAACTGACGAATAAAGGGTGCAATTGCAGCGTCCACCATTCCAAAACGATCGCCACTCAAGAAGCTTCTCTGACTAAGCAGCTGCTCTAATCTAAGCAGAGTATTTAGCGCAAGATCTCTTTGTTTTATAGCATTTGCTTGATCTAATCCAAACCTTACCGGATATTTGTATCGATCTAATTGGGACTTGAAGAGCTCATCATTGTTTTGAAGTAATAACTTTGCTTGAGTCGTATCTTGTAAATCACCGGGCAGCCAGCCTAGCGGGTCATTGCTTCTCAGTGCCCAGTCCATAATCTCTAAACTCTCGTCAATAACTACGCCCTTTTGTTGGGCGTCTTCGCCTGGCAACCAAAGTACTGGAACAGTGCCCTTTGGAGAAAGGCTCAGCATGTGAGTGGGCTTACTCTTTAATTCCACCTCCCTGTGTTCGTATTTAATTTGACTGGCATGCAAAGCCAGCCGAGCCCTCATTGCGTATGGACACCTCCTAAATGTGTACAGGACAACGTTTTTGTATTCTTTCGACATACTTAACTAGGAACGCATTGGTGGCGAGAAAGCGTTTTCAAACAATCGCCTTATCGTAGTTAGTTTCAGCGGGCAAAGGACGCTTCGTGTATTGCAGTCCAAACCTTTACCGGCGTGAAAGGCATATCCATTTGATGGATGCCGTATTCACTCAAAGCGTCCATTACCGCATTAGCCAAAGCGGGCAATGAGCCCGTACACCCGGACTCGCCAACACCTTTTGATCCTAATAAGTTGAGCGAAGTACCTAACTCAACTGTCTCATTCGTTAAGTGCATTAACGAGTCTGCCCTAGGCATTGCATAGTCCATGAATGAGCCAGTGATGAGCTGCGCTTGTTCATCATAGACCACCTCCTCCAAGAATGCCTGGCCTAGTCCTTGAACCACACCTCCGTGCACTTGGCCTCTGACCAAATGAGGAGAGATGATGCGCCCCAACTCATCAACTGCTAAATACCGAACTACTGTGGTCTCGCCAGTATGTGGGTTGATCTCTACCTCAGCGATGTGACATCCGTTGGGGAAAGTGGCGCCAGAGCTTGCTTCGCCAATGCCAGCCAATGCATTCAACTCCGATGGGTCAAAAAGCTTTAAAAGCTCAAGTGTTGTCGCTGTTCTTTTGGAGTTCTGCCCAGAAACCTCAAGATTAGGCAAGGTCCAAACCCCGTCTAAGAACTCAATAGAGGATATGTCGATCTTTGTATGCTTTGCAACATGAGCTTTGATGAGTTCTCTGAGCTTTGCACAGAGATCTTTGATCGCGCTACCAGCACCGTAAAGCGTTCTAGAGCCACCGGTGCCATTGCCGATAAGAACTTTGCCAGGAATACTAGCTAAGTAATCAACGCAAGTCGCAGGCAGTCCCAGCTCATTTTGAACGATCTGAGCAAAAGACGTAGCGTGTCCCTGCCCAGATGCTCCAGTTACACCGTAGATAGTGAGTACGCCGCGTTGATCAAAACGTCCTTCAACTTGGTCCTTCTGTGCAGTCCCGGCACCCGAGGCTTCAAGGTAGGTAGACAATCCAATACCTCTTAACAAACCTCGTGATTTTGATACCTCTTTGCGCTTGGCAAAACTATCGTATTCACTTGTCTTTAACGCCTGAGCAAGCACTTTCTCAAAATCGCAAAAATCGTAGTTGGTGCCGATCGCTGTTTTGTAGGGAAATTGTTCAGGTTTTATAAAATTTTTACGCCTGAGCTCAATTGGATCCAATCGGTGTTCCCGCGCAGCGAAATCAACCAAACGCTCAATTGCATATGCGATATCAGGCCTTCCAGCACCTCTATATGATGAAGTAGGTACGGTGTTTGTGAAGACTAACTCACTCCGCATGTACAACGCAGGGACATCGTAAACACCGCCCATCGTTATCGATAAATTACGCGTACCGATAAAGGTACTCATGTAGGCGTTGTAAGCGCCTAAATCAACTTGATCGTGAAACTTTATAGCTAAAATTTTTCCTTGCTGATCTAAAGCGATGGAGCCATCAAGCGTAAGCGCTCTTCCCTGCCAGTCGCTTAAAAAAACCTCTGACCGTGAACCTACCCATTTGATAGGCTTGGAGAGTACCTTTGCGGCAATCAATACGCCAACGTGTTCGCTGTAGGCGCCGGTCCTAAGGCCAAATGACCCGCCAACGTTTTTAATGTCTACATCCAACTGATCTGCTCTCAAACCGGTTGTTTGCGTTAAGTAATTTTGCATGCCCAAAATTCCCTGGGTCGGGGTATGGATTACATAGCGGTCGTTTGTTTTGTCGTATTTGGCAACCACGGCCCTCGGCTCCATAGGGTGCCCAACTAAGCGTTGGCTTTTAATCTTGAGTTGGCTCACAAAAGTAGCCTTAGCAAAGGCCGCCTCGACAGCGCTAGCGTCCCCAGCCTCAAACTCTGCAGATAAATTACCTGGGACAGTTGGGTGAATCTGCGTTGCTCCGGGTTTTAACGCTGAAGTCATATCTGCAACTGCAGAGTGAGTTTCAAATTCAATTTCCGCCAACTCAGCCGCATCTTGGGCCAAGAGAGCACTCTCAGCGATCACAAAAGCGATAGGTTGTCCAACAAAATGAACCCAGTCCCTAGCAAGCACGGGCATTTTGACAACTAATTGAGGTTCTCCTGATCGGCTCTTTACGGCAAGAGCGTTGGGTAGATCTTTACCCCCGTGCTCGTCAATGTCTTTGGCCGTCATAACCCATTTAACGCCTGGTGCTTTGCTCACCAGTGTTAGATCAAGTTTGGTGATCTTTGCAAGCGCATGAACTGATCTGATCACATGCATGTAAAGCGTACCTGGGTAATGATAGTCAGCGGTGTACTTACCCGCACCAGTGATTAACTCAAGATCCTCTTGTCTTGAAAATTTGACACCCTGGTAGGCGGAACTATTCATCATTTTGATACCCCGTTAATTTCGTTAGCAGCAACTCTAACTGCTTGAACAATATTTAAATAGCCTGTGCAGCGGCAAATATTGCCTGACAAACCCTCTGCAATTTCAGCATCCGTAGGGTTACTGTTTTTTGCGAGTAAGTCCACACTAGACATAATCATTCCAGATGTGCAAAATCCGCACTGCAGGGCGTGGCACTCGGTGAAGGCTTTTTGTACAGGGTGCAAAACATTAGAGGCCAAACCTTCTATTGTTGTGACCTCCTGATCTTGGGCTTGAACAGCCAAATGAGTACATGACTTAATAGCGTTATTGTTGAGTAACACTGTGCAACACCCACATTGACTGGTATCACAGCCCATATGAGTTCCAGTTAAGCCGCACAATTCTCTTAAAAAATCAACCAATAGCATTCTTGGCTCAACGTCGTGAGTTTGTGCTTGGCCATTCACCTTAATAGTTATTTTGGTAGTCATTTGCTAGATTTAAAGAGTAATAATAGAGAAAATAAAAACCCTAGAAAGTCATGAAAAAAAGGGATTAGTTTGATTCTATAACGCCTTCAAAGAGCCCAGTTAAATGGGTAGTAAGTTTTGTTACAAAAAAAACATCCAAAAAGAGTGGAGTTTTGGGGTCTGCTCGCCTTGCCCTGACAGACTGCATGACAAACCGTAATATCATCACTACACTTTAAAGAATTCTTAAAACTTACCTCTAGTTCAGGACAAAACTATGGCGCACTTACCAACCATAAAACTTGAAACCTCCCCCAACCCAAGCGTAGCTGTGATTTGGCTGCATGGATTGGGAGCCGACGGGAACGACTTTGTCCCGATCGCATCCGAACTCGATTTAACCGGCTGCCCACCAATCCGCTTTATCTTTCCTAGTGCTCCTAGCATGCCCATCACTTGGAATTCTGGGTACGTTATGCCTGCCTGGTACGATATATCAGGCAGTGATTTGGTTAGCAAACAAGATTCCCAAGGGATTGCGAAGTCTGCAGTTTCGATAGGCGAATTGATCGATGATCAATTTAAAAGCGGCATTAAATACGAAAACATTGTTCTGGCGGGATTTTCTCAAGGCTGTGCAATGGCCCTACACACTGGCCTTAGCTTTCAGCACAAATTAGCAGGAATTGTCGCCTTGTCTGGCTACTTACCTTTAGCCGATACCTTCAAATCGACAGCACATTCTGCAAATCAATCCACCCCAATTTACATGGCACACGGCACAGCAGATCCCGTAGTCGTTATCAAGCGAGGTGAAGATTCCAGAGATCTACTGAGCTCACTTGGCTACAAGGTTGAGTGGCATACCTACCCAATGCAACATTCAGTTCATCCCAATGAGATTTCAGATATTTCTAATTTTTTAAAAAAAATACTAATCAGCTGAAACACATACTGTGCATCGAATTCTGTAGTCATTAAAAGTTCGAACAATCGAGTATGTGTTAATCACTTTTTTGCATAAATTTTAAAAAACCAGAGCTGCGCAACTCACAGGCTGGACATTGATTACAGCCGTAACCCCATGAGTGCAGCGTAGTCCTATCGCCCAAATAGCAGGTGTGAGTGTCTTTCACAATAATAGATAAAAGCGCCTCCCCTCCCAACTCTTTTGCTAGCTCCCAAGTTGCGCGCTTATCAAGCCACATGAGAGGTGTGTCAATCACAACCGGCACGTCCATCCCAAGGGAGAGGGAGACCTGAAGAGATTTGAGCGTATTGTCTCGGCAATCGGGATACCCCGAGTAATCAGTTTCACACATACCGCCGACCAAAAGTTTTAAAGAACGCCTGTACGCAATAGTTGCAGCGAATGTAAAGAAGAGCAAGTTTCTACCAGGCACAAATGTATTGGGTAATCCGGACTTGGCAAACGATATTGCTTTATCTTGAGTCAGTGATGTGTCACTAATTTTTCCGAGAATGTCTAAATCAAGTACGTGATCATCACCGAGTTTCTCCCCCCAGTTGGGAAAAGATTTCCTGATTGATTTCAATACCTCTTTGCGACACGTCATCTCAACTTGGTGGCGTTGGCCATAGTTAAACCCAATCGTTTCTACTTTATCAAAATGGGTTAAAGCCCATGCCAAGCAAGTCGTAGAGTCCTGCCCGCCAGAGAAGAGGACGAGTGCGCTGCTGTTGATTTCAGAATTGAGCATAAAAATGGATTACTCGCCTCTCGCTGTAGGCGGGCACAGTTATCAGGGTTGACAAAAAGTAGGAATGCTTAATTATCTAAGCGAAAGAGGGTCTTGGGATGTGGGCTTTACAAAGTGGTAATTTAGTAGTTATGTTCGTTCTTGAAAGAAAATGAATTGCTCTTAAACAGTCTTGATGATAACGACCCTAAATCACCCAAATAGTGCGTATTAAAGATAAAAAACAACACCTCATAGGGAGCCCATTAGGAAATCCTCAACAAAAACCCCAAATAGGTGCAAAAAGCACTCTATTTGATAGTTTTAAGGGACATTGGAGGCAAAAAACCTGGTCTATTTATTGCATTACTGTGACATCTCCACGGTAAACAACCATTTACTGTTTAATACCCACCTGACCAGTGGGTATTTTTTTAA
>CAIRBP010000033.1 GCA_903876885.1 uncultured Burkholderiales bacterium
AGGGGTGAGGAAGTGGATGCGCTTAGCATAAGCACTTACTGCGAAGGATTAAAAGAAGAGGTAGGACTTCACCTCATCGTTTATGATCACGATGATCTAAGAGGCGCTTTGTCAACTGGCGCCAAGTCCGGAAAAGCACAAGGTCGCTTGGTGCAAACATTAGAGCCTGCTCAAGTCTCAAACCCCGAGAGTTTATTTGCCGTCTCGGCGCAGAGCGTTCAGTTCCCGAAGGCCCCCATCGGCTCTTTGAAGGCGTTAACTGATTTGGTCGAGCAAAGCCGCCAGATATTGAGTGGTATTTGAAATGAGAAATGCTTTATTTTTGCTGTTCCATACAATCTCTATATGACGTCAACAAACCCAACACCCGAAAATCCAGTGCCAGAAATTAGCTCAAATTTAACCCGGCGATTGGTTATCGGTGGAGTAGCGACAGGTGGCTTAATCGCCGGGGGGCTCGTTTCTTGGCTTAAAAACACCCCATCTGCATCCAACTTGCAGCAACTCCAAAAATTATGGAGTAGCACTTATCAGCATCCTAATGGGGATGATGTGGATTGGAGTAGATTCCAAGGAAAACCACTCATCATTAATTTTTGGGCAACATGGTGCACGCCGTGTGTAGAGGAAATGCCGTTAATTGATCGCTTTTATAAAGAAAATAACGCTAAAGGTTGGCAAGTTGTTGGTTTAGCTGTTGATCAGCCCAGTCGGGTTAAAAGCTTTCTCGCTCAAAACCAAATTAGTTACCCTATAGTTTTAGCGGGTTTAGGTGGAACAGAGCTTAGCCAAGCTCTCGGTAACCAGTCTGGCGCTTTACCATTTACCCTCATTTTGAGCGCTAATGAGCGTGTGTTACTTAAAAAAATAGGTAAATTAAAGGCAGAAGAGCTAAGTTCGTTAGTCTAAAAAGCTGAAAATTGAGCCAAAGGTGGTATTCGACTGAAAAATAGTAGAAAATACTACCTCTTCCACGAAATAAGCCAATTGTTATGGATTTAAGAAAGCTTAAGACACTGATTGACTTGGTGTCCGAGTCAAATATATCAGAACTTGAAATTACCGAGGCAGAGGGTAAGGTACGAATCGTTAAAAGCGAGGGCCCCAGTGCAGGTGTTGTTTATACAGCCCAGCCTCAGCGTGCAAACACTTCCTTTCAAAATACTGCCTACGACGTGCCTCAAACCGCACAAATGATTGAGACCGGCGTTGGACAAAGCCACGAGAGCTCAAACTCCAACGATGCAGGTGCAGTAAGCTCTCCTGCAGTCAACGCAGGGGTAAATGATGCGTCGAGTGCTGGTCATATTGCCAAATCCCCTATGGTCGGTACCTTCTACAGATCCTCTACACCTGGTGGTAAACCATTTGTAGAGGTAGGCTCGGTAGTCAAGCAAGGTGAGACGATTTGCATTATTGAGGCTATGAAAATACTCAATGAAATTGAGGCAGACCACTCAGGTACAGTGACTCAAATACTCGTTAAAGACGGTCAAGCTGTCGAGTACGGGCAGTCCATTTTTGTGATCGAGTAAATACAAGTACCAAGCGTTCTATGTTTAAAAAAATTCTGATCGCTAATCGCGGTGAAATTGCGCTTCGCATTCAAAGAGCTTGCAAGGAGCTTGGCGTAAGAGGAGTGATTGTTTACTCTGAGGCCGACCGAGAGGCTAAATATGTAAAACTAGCGGAGGAAGCGGTTTGTATTGGGCCTGCTCCTTCTGCGCTTAGTTATTTAAATATGCCCGCCATCATCTCCGCAGCTGAGGTGACAGACGCAGAGGCCATTCATCCCGGATACGGATTTCTCAGTGAGAACGCAGATTTCGCTGAGCGGGTTGAGAAAAGCGGATTTAAATTTATTGGACCTACGCCTGAATCCATTCGTATGATGGGGGATAAGGTCTCCGCCAAACAAGCAATGATCAAAGCGGGTGTGCCCTGCGTACCCGGCTCGGACGGTGAGTTGCCTGATAACCCAGCGGAGATGAAGCGGATTGCTAAGAGTATTGGCTATCCAGTCATCATCAAGGCCGCAGGCGGCGGCGGCGGTCGAGGCATGCGCGTTGTCAATACTGAGGCGGCGTTGATTCACGCCGTTCAAACGACAAAGGCTGAGGCCGGAGCAGCGTTTGGAAATCCTGCCGTGTACATGGAGAAGTTTCTACAAAATCCGCGTCACGTTGAAATCCAAATTTTGGCTGATCAGTTTAAAAATGCTGTGTATTTGGGTGAGCGTGATTGCTCAATGCAAAGGCGCCATCAAAAGGTTATTGAGGAGGCTCCGGCTCCCGGGATTTCTAGAAAACTTATTGAGAAAGTGGGCGAACGTTGTGTCGCCGCTTGTAAAAGAATCGGATATAGAGGGGCCGGTACGTTTGAGTTTTTATACGAAAACGGCGAGTTTTACTTTATTGAGATGAATACACGCGTGCAGGTTGAGCACCCAGTTACTGAATTCATCACCGGTATTGATATTGTCAAAACACAGATTCAAGTGGCAGCGGGCGAGAAGTTGCCTTTTACGCAAAAACAAATTCTCTTCAAGGGTCACGCCATAGAGTGCAGAATAAATGCTGAGGATCCGTTTAAATTTACTCCTTCACCTGGTCGCATCACTATGTGGCACGCCGCTGGTGGGCCAGGCGTAAGAGTTGATTCTCACGCCTATACCAATTACTTTGTTCCGCCCAATTACGATTCAATGATTGGTAAATTGATCGTTTATGGAGACACAAGAGATCAAGCCCTCGCACGCATGCGAACGGCTCTCTCTGAGTCTGTCGTTGAGGGAATTCAAACTAATATTGCACTACACCGCGAAATCATGAATGACGCCAAATTTATCACCGGCGGCACCAACATTCATTATCTAGAAGAGTGGCTCTCCAACCATAAGCGTTAAAAGATGTTTGAGCTCTGCCTTGAAGTGGACCAAGAAGTCGTGGAACTACTGAGTGATTCACTCATGGAGATAGGCGCTTTAAGCGTAAGTGTTGAAGATGCTGATGCATTGACCGATCAAGAGCGTGCGCAGTACGGTGAACCCGGAATGCCCCCGCCCGCCCAATTGGGCTGGGCTCGCTCTGTTTTGATTGCCTTATTCTCGGATGAGGAAAGCGCTCGAGAGGTGGGTGAATGGTTGCGCGAGCAAGCCGATTGGGTTGCACACATCAGCGCATCCTCAGTTCGACCTGTACCTGATCAAGATTGGGTTCGTTTAACCCAGTCTCAGTTCGACCCTGTAGAGATTACGCCAGAGTTTTGGATTGTGCCTACTTGGCACGAATTGCCCGAAGGGGCTGTGCACGCACTACGACTTGATCCTGGATTGGCTTTTGGTACGGGGACACACCCAACAACCAAAATGTGTCTAAGGTGGATTGCAAAACACCCCCCCGCTGATCAGCGCGTTTTGGACTATGGGTGCGGATCAGGAATACTTGCGATGGGCGCTGCGCTTTACGGTGCGAAAGTTGTAGACGCCGTTGATATTGATACTGCGGCTGTGAGCTCAACTCTGGATAACGCGCGTGCTAATCAACTAGAAGCGCTTATCCGGGCCGGTTTACCTGACGCGGCGAGTGGGGAATATGACACGGTGTTGGCTAATATTTTGGCTTCACCACTGAAGGTTTTAGCTCCTTTGTTAGTTGGTCACTTAAAGCCCGGTGGGGCGCTAGTTTTAGCGGGTATTTTGGAGCGACAAGCCCAGGAGCTGACCCAGGCCTACGCTCCTTACTGCAAATTGAGCGTTGTAGACTCATTGGATGGGTGGATACTGATGAGCGCCGAACGCCCTACTAAAATTTAGTCCTTACTTCATACTCATTAAGACTAGTTAAGGTGAAGGAATAGCTGAGCGCTGGATTAGCGCATGTAGTCAACTTCACCAGTTAACCTCCTCGTCACTCCTTGATACACATAAACGTGTTGATGTATTTAAATATGATTGTTTTTCACACTTCTTTGCAGTCCTCATTATTTCCTTCATGATGCAACTGATCACCCGATGTCCTCAGTGTGAAACTGCCTTTGCTTTTGAGTCCTCTCAGCTTCGACTTGCTCAGGGCTGGGTGAGGTGTGGGCAATGTTCAAGTCTTTTTGAGGCAGATAAATATTTGTTTGAGCGTGGAGCTGGCATCAAAGGAGAAAATGCACAGGAACCTCGCGGCGATGATTCATTGATCGGCTCAAGCGGTGAGCCGAGTCCGACCAACACCACCAAGCTTGGTGAGTTGAAATCGGATTTAAAAGCATTAAAGGGTATATTGGGAACTAGTCCACAAGAGCGTATAGATCCCGCGCCGTTCATAGACGAGGGTAACGAATCTATAGAGCCTGGTGATCTGCCGCTTGGGTATTCACTGGATTTAAGTCCCGGTCTAGAGAAGATGAAATCGCTTAGTTTGGAGATTCAAAACTTCAGCGGAGTTCAACCTGTTGAGAGTTTTCAGCACAAAGAAGTACAAGTACCTGTAGACGGTGAAATACAACTTCAAGAATTGCCGAACTCCAATACAGGACTGTTAAGCAGTAAAGTATTTTCTAGACTCAAGGTCTTTCTTATAACTGTTTTAATTCTTCTGTCTATTGGTCAAACCCTTTGGTATAAAAAAGAGGTTTTAGGTGCCTTCAGTGCTCAGACGCATCTTTTTGTACAAAGTATTTGTAGTGTTATGGGGGTTGATTTAGGGTGGCCGATCGAGCCACAGAGTTTAAGAATTGAGTCCAGCTCTTTTAAGTTGATTGAGGATACGAACTACAAAGTCAAACTCAGACTTAAAAACCGCCAAGATTACGCCGTAAAAACGCCCTGGATTGAGTTGACTTTACTCGCTGCAGATGAACACGTTTTGGTGAGAAAGGTTTTCTCATCTCGATCTCTTGAAATTCAAGAAGCAATTGCGCCAGATAAAGATCTTGTGATCCCCTTTAATATAACTTTAGATCCGCAAATAGCGCCACTTGTGGTTGGCTATCACTTAGATTTCTTCTATCCCTGAGTAAACCGAACATTCACCCTCGCTTTAATTAAAAGATGAGTTATTTTTTGTTGCTTTTCTAAAAGCTTTCTTAGCAAGTTCAACCTGAGATAATACTCATTCTGAAATTATCAAACCCTCTTTATCAACCACAGGAATAAATTAACATGTCAGCACTTATTTGTGGCTCCTTAGCCTTTGACACCATTATGAGTTTTGAAGGCCGATTTGCTGAACAAATCCTCCCCGATCAACTCCATATATTGAATGTCTCCTTCCTAGTGCCACAGTTAAGAAGAGATTTCGGTGGTTGCGCAGGAAACATAGCTTACGCGCTAAAAATTCTTGGTGGAACACCTCTCCCAATGGCAACTCTTGGTACAGATGCAGGTGATTATCTTGCTCGTTTAAAGGCTTTGGGTATATCACTCGAGTTCGTGAAAACCGTTGACAACTCGATGACCGCACAGGCCATGATCATGACCGATCGGGACAACAACCAAATTACCGCGTTCCACCCTGGAGCAATGAGTTTTGCTCACAACACAAAGGTTGAGAAACGCTCGGATATCAAACTCGCCATTGTCTCCCCCGATGGACGTGATGCAATGCTAGAGCACGCAGAGCAACTCGCACATGCAGATATCCCTTTCGTTTTCGATCCAGGACAGGGGTTACCCATGTTTGACGGCGTTGAGCTATCAAAGATGATTGGCCAGTCAACATGGGTGACTGTTAACGATTACGAGGGCAAAATGCTCAGTGAGCGTACGGGATGGGATTTTGCAGAAATCTCCAAGCAGGTTCAAGGCCTGATCGTTACCCTTGGCGGCGAGGGTTGTGAGGTCTGGCAAGCGGGTAAGAAAACTTGGGTACCACCCGTTAAGGCAGAACAGATCGTAGATCCAACCGGATGTGGGGACGCTTGGCGCGGTGCGCTATTGTTTGGTTTAGAGCAGGGTTGGTCGCTTGAGAAATGCGCAGAGCTTGGCAATAAAGTGGGCTCTATTAAGATTGCAAGTAAAGGTCCTCAAAACTACAAACTGTAATCTCAAGCATCAAAAAGCAAAAAACCCGACGCTTCACAGCAGTCGGGTTGTGATGCTAGCGAAGAGCCTGTTTAGGGCTTGCTAGCTACAGGGAACGGCCAAGCCGCTTGTGGATTAAGCGTTGTTTGCGCACTCGGGTGATGACTCACGTGAGATGTGACCTGGTGGGTCGACGTGTGGTGAGCATGTGCATGATGAGCTGACTCATGGTGCACGGGAGTGTGATGCTCTGCAGCGTGGTGCTCCTTAGCGTGGTGCTCAGCGGCGTGATGCACTGGCTTACTTGCCGGCTTATGGGCAGGCGTCGCTTTTTTGACTACAGCTTTTTTCTTGGCTACAGGCTTTTTAGCGATCACTTTCTTTGGTGCAGCTTTTTTTACAGCCGGTTTTTTAGCTACTGCTTTTTTGACTGACGCTTTTTTAGCAGCAGGCTTTTTAGCAGCAACTTTTTTCTTCGCGACTACTTTTTTAGCGACCGGCTTTTTCGCTGCAACCTTTTTCTTTGCAACTACTTTTTTAGCCGCTGGCTTTTTAGCAGCAACTTTTTTCTTCGCGACTGGCTTTTTGGCTACGACTTTCTTAGCAGCTTTCTTAGCGACGGGCTTTTTCTTTGCCACTGGCTTTTTCTTAACCGCTACTTTTTTTGCAGTAACTTTCTTTGCTACTGTCTTTTTTACCGCTGGCTTTTTCTTAGCCGCTGGTTTTTTTGCTGCGACCTTTTTCTTGGCCGGTTTTTTTGCAGTTGCCATAACTAACTCCTAGATCAAGTTTACAGATCGTTGGCTCAAGCGCTCGTTACTTAGGATTGAGTAACGTGCGATTCATGGTGCTGGACCCGGGTCCAACACCATGAACGGGGTTTGCCCGCACTCAAGGGACAGCGTACTAAAAACAAGGAGGTTTTCAGTGGCGCCGCTCGTTAAGTTCGGGCAATTTGTAAGCAACTTGCAAACAAGCAAGTCGCAGATTCGGGTCTTGATGAATTAATCCCAAGACAATGCACCGCCTGATTGGTATTCAATCACGCGAGTTTCAAAGAAGTTGCGTTCCTTTTTGAGATCAATCATCTCGCTCATCCAGGGGAACGGGTTCTCTTCATTGGGGAATAGTGACTCTAAACCGATTTGAGTAGCACGTCGGTTAGCTATGTAGCGTAGATAGCCCTTAAACATAGAAGCGTTCATGCCTAGCACTCCTCTTGGCATTGTGTCCTCAGCGTAGCGGTATTCGAGCTCAACAGCTTGTGAGAAAAGACCTTTGATTTCTTCTTTGAATTCGTTGGTCCAAAGGTGTGGGTTTTCAAGTTTGATCTGGTTAATCAAATCAATACCAAAGTTACAGTGCATGGACTCATCACGCAAAATATATTGATACTGCTCTGCAGCACCCATCATTTTATTTTGACGACCGAGGGCCAAAATCTGTGTGAAACCGACGTAGAAAAACAAACCTTCCATCAGACACGCAAAAACGATCAAAGATTTAAGCAGTATTTGGTCGTTCTCTGGTGTACCCGTATTGAAATGCGGGTTCATGATGACATCAATGAACGGGATTAAAAACTCATCTTTATCACGTATGGATTTAACCTCGTTGTAAGCGCTAAATATCTCACCCTCATCCAAGCCCAAGGACTCAACAATGTACTGGTAGGCGTGCGTATGAATCGCCTCTTCAAAGGCTTGACGAAGTAAGAATTGACGGCACTCAGGAGCTGTAATGTGACGATAGGTGCCCAAAACAATATTATTTGCAGCCAATGAGTCTGCAGTCACGAAGAAACCCAGATTGCGTTTGACGATTCTGCGCTCATCTTCTGTCAATCCATTTGGATCTTTCCAAAGCGCGATGTCACGCGTCATATTGACTTCTTGTGGCATCCAGTGGTTGGCACAAGTTGCTAAATACTTCTCCCATGCCCATTTGTATTTGAACGGGACAAGTTGATTGACGTCAGTTTGACCGTTAATGATTCTTTTGTCGGCTGCGTTTACGCGCCTGTGTGTACTAGTCGCTTTGGGGGCACTCTGGTCCGCAGAAGCCGCTACTGCAACGGGGGGCACTGGCGCGCCGTCGTTCAGAGTTTTAACTGGTGCAGACGCATTGATGGACGCAGTGGCACTGGCACCAACGCCAGCGTTTAAACCACTAAGCGCTGCAGCGTTGGCCATTGATAAGGAGGCGGATGCCGGTGTAGATTCTTCTTCCCAGGTCAACATATTATTTTTTCCATCATTCTAATTATGAACGCAAGCACCTTAAATTCAAAGACTTATGACTGCTTGCTACCGATGAGTGTTGTCAAATCACATCGCACACGAAGCCATGCGTGAATTGCTAGGCAACATATACAAAAGACCTCTTCAATACTCGAAACTTCAAACCTAAATTCAGGCTCAGGTAAGCATCTTTGCGTGACGCTGTATTTTGTCACGCCACACAATCCTGTACTGAGTTCGGGCCTTTTAGCCGAGCTCAGTACAGCACCCATTTCTTACCTATTGACAGGCCTCACAAGTGGGATCGTCAACTCCGCAAAACTTGATGTCTGTCGCCGCTGTGGTTTGCTCCATTTGAGCGCGCGCAGCTGCTGCGACCGCATCAAGTCCACTAGGAGCGTTACCCCCCGTGCCGCCAGAGGAGACCGAGTTGAGCTTGTTGCCGTGCACAGTTGATTTCTCTGCGTGCGTTGCACTCATGGTGCGAAGGTAATAAGTTGTCTTCAGACCCCTCAACCACGCGAGTTTGTAGGTCTCGTCCAATTTCTTACCAGACGCGCCAGCCATATAGATGTTCAAAGATTGAGCCTGATCGATCCATTTTTGACGGCGCGCTGCAGCCTCAACTAACCATTTGGTTTCAACTTCGAAAGCAGTTGCATAGAGCGACTTGATGTTCTCAGGCACCCTATCAATTGGGCGTAGTGAACCATCAAAATGTTTCAAATCCATAACCATCACGTCATCCCAAAGACCTAAACGTTTTAGATCGCGAACAAGGTAGGAGTTGATGATTGTGAATTCACCTGACAAATTCGATTTGACAGATAGATTGCCAAAGCAAGGTTCAATCGATGCGTCAACCCCGATGATATTAGAGATGGTCGCTGTCGGAGCAATAGCAACGCAGTTGGAGTTGCGCATGCCGTCTTTGGCGATTTTCTGACGCAGTGCATTCCAGTCCATAGTTTGTGAGCGGTCAATCTCAACGTAGCCACGGCGTTCACGCTCTAATATATCTAGAGTGTCTAGTGGCAAAATGCCTTGATCCCACAAAGAGCCCTTGTAAGAGGAGTAGGCTCCGCGCTCTTTTGCAAGCTCAGTTGATGCCCAATAAGCATGGTAGCAAATTGCCTCCATTGACTTGTCTGCAAATTCAACCGCCGCCTCAGAGGCATAAGGAATACGCATCTCATAGAGTGCGTCTTGGAAGGCCATTACACCAAGGCCAACAGGGCGGTGACGAACGTTGGAGTCACGCGCTTTTTTGACCGCGTAGTAATTAATATCGATCACGTTATCCAGCATACGCATCGCAATCGTGATGGTCTTCTGTAATTTAGCATGATCGATTTCTTTGCCGTTGGCACCGTCTTTTAAGTGGTGCAGCAAATTAACAGATCCCAGGTTACACACTGCTGTCTCAGTGTCGCTGGTGTTCAAAGTAATTTCTGTACACAAGTTGGAGGAGTGAACCACGCCTGCGTGTTGTTGGGGTGAGCGTAGATTACAAGGATCTTTGAAAGTAATCCATGGATGACCTGTTTCAAACAGCATGGAGAGCATTTTTCTCCACAAATCACTAGCAGCAACCGTTTTGCTGGGCTTGAGCTCGCCTGAACGTGCTTTTGCTTCGTATTTTGTGTAAGCCTCTTCGAAAGCAATTCCGAATTTGTCATGCAAATCAGGGACATCTGATGGTGAGAAAAGCGTCCAGTCGCCTTTCTCCATGACACGGCGCATGAACAAGTCAGGGATCCAGTTGGCAGTGTTCATGTCGTGCGTGCGGCGACGATCATCACCAGTATTTTTACGCAGCTCTAAGAACTCTTCAATATCAAGGTGCCAAGACTCGAGGTATGTACAAACAGCTCCCTTGCGCTTGCCGCCTTGGTTAACCGCAACAGCAGTGTCGTTAACAACCTTTAAGAAAGGAACAACACCTTGTGATTCCCCGTTTGTACCTTTGATGTGTGAACCTAGAGCGCGAACGCGTGTCCAGTCATTGCCTAGGCCACCTGCAAATTTAGATAGAAGTGCATTTTCTTTGATGGACTCGTAAATTCCGTCCAAATCGTCAGGAACAGTTGTTAAATAACAGCTTGAGAGCTGTGAGCGCAAAGAACCACTATTAAAGAGGGTCGGTGTGCTGGACATAAAGTCAAAAGAGGAAAGTACTTCGTAGAACTCTATAGCTCTTGCTTCTCTGTCGATCTCATCTAATGCCAGTCCCATAGCAACTCTCATGAAAAAGGACTGAGGGAGCTCGATGCGCTGCTTGCGAACGTGCAGGAAGTAGCGGTCATAAAGTGTTTGAAGACCCAAGTAATCAAACTGGAAATCACGCTCAGACTTTAAAGCCTTTGCGAGTCGGGGTAAGTCAAAATGAAGAAGTCGCTCGTCAAGCAGATCGTTCTCAACACCTTTTTGAATAAATTTAGGAAAATAATCAACGTACTTAGCGGCCCTGTCCTCAGGCGGCACTTCCATCCCAAACACTTCTTTTGCAATGGTGTGCATAAGTAGGCGAGCAGTTGCGTAGGTGTAATCAGGATCTTTTTCAATCAGTGTTCTTGAGGCGAGAATGGACGCTTTGTACACCTCTTCCATGGGAACGCCGTCGTAGAGGTTACGCAGTGTTTCCGCCAAAATGGGCTCAGCGCTGACGTCTGAATTCAGCCCTTCACAAGAAGATACCATCAGCGCTTTGAGTCGCTCCATGTCGAGTTCAACGCGTTTGCCTCCGTCTAATACGTGCAAGGTTGGGTGTGTGGATTTGGGCGCTTCTTTTTGTACTGCGCGCTCTTGGGTTCTGCGCTCTCTATAAAGAACGTAGGCACGAGCAATCTCGTGGTGACCACCGCGCATCAGTCCAAGTTCTACGTGATCTTGCACATCCTCTATGTGGAATGTGCCACCACCTGGGCGTGAACGCATCAAAGCGCGCATCACGGTTTGAGTTAAAGCCTCTACGGTTTCACGAACGCTTGCAGAAGCCGCGCCTTGGGTGCCGTGAACGGCAAGAAAGGCCTTCATCATTGCAACCGCAATCTTACTTGGCTCAAAAGGCACCACTGCACCGTTGCGACGGATGATTTGGTACTGCGCCAAACCATTGCTTGGTGTGGATAGATTGATAGAAGTTAGATCAACATCAGAGAGTAGGTTGCTTTGTGTTGAGCCAACCAAGGTAGAAGCGATTTGCATTTTTGTAAAACACCTTTTTTTGTTTTTTATGGTCCGTCACTAAACAGACATTTGCATTTCAAATGTCTATACGGTTCGGAGAATGAAATTTGTACACCCTACACTATATCTGGGGTCACGAGAGTTTACAAGACACTAGGGGTAGTGTTTTACAGAATTGTTAAAAAAAAGTAAAAATAAATTTTTCTAGGGTTTTCATTGACTTACGCACCAAAAAGAAACCATAAATGTAAGTTGCTTTGAAAGGGGCATAAATGCGAGATTCCGAAATTAAAACGCTCTAAAAATGCGGTTTTTCAAAGGATTTTGGTTTGCAAAGCCAGTTAATCTCTAATTTGTACTTTTTGACATGCATAGGGCGATGTATCACATCATAAAAAATATCAATTATTAAATTCATACATTTGATCTTCTTATTTTGATCAGACTTTTAAAAGCCCTCAAAGAAAAAGCTTAAAAATTAATAATTAGGTATGAAATTAAGATTATTTGCGAATTTTGAAGAAAAATTTTACAAAAACTCGCAACTAAATTGAATCATTTTTTAGGGGAAGTATTTGCTTTCTAGTCCTAAACTCTTTTGAAATAAATTCCATTTAAATCCAACTCCTGGATCTTTTTTACGCCCTGGCGCAATATGCTCATGACCGATAAAATTTTTGATTGGATATTCATTAAATAAATTGGAGCAAAGACTCGTTAATGTTTCGTATTGGATATCCTCAAAAGTACCCCCGTATTCAGCCCCTTCAAGCTCAATTCCTATTGAGTAATCGTTGCAGTTATCTCTACCTTTGAAATTAGAGACGCCTGCATGCCAGGCACGGTCTAGGCAACTCACAAACTGAAGGAGTTTGCCGTTTCTCTTAATTAAAAAATGAGAGGAAACTTTAACGCCCTCAATTCCCTTAAAGTAAGGATGAGCATTGTGGTCTAAAGCATTGCAAAAGAACTGCTCAATAAACTCACCACCGAACTCATCTGGGGGCAAGCTTATCGAGTGCACAACGACCAGACTTATGTCCTCACTACCCTTGACAGGGCGTGGCCCAAAGTTTGGAGAAGCAAAATGGTGTGCAAACCGGTACCAACCCTGGACGAAGGCAGGTTCGCAAGGTTGCTTTGAGGCGCCGGCTTGCAAAAATTCAGACGGATGATGTTGAGTTTGCATTTGAGTGAGGGGGGTCAAATGGGAGAGATTCAGCGTGGCTCTTTGCTTAGTAAATGCGATTCGCAACAATAACGCCCAACTCTACCTATCAGGGCATCGTTCTGTGGAAAGTGGACTCCGCAAGCGCTGCAAGTAATCATGACTTGGGTAGAGCCTGAGGGTTGCGACATGTGATCGGCTTGATCCATAAAACGCGCCCGGCGTATATATCTGTATAAAAAATAAACAACAACAATTAGAACCAGATATTTCAAAGCGTTCGACCTAAGATGACTTCCAAAACAAAACGTGAACCCACGTATGACAACAAAAGTAGACAGGCGCTTACGTAAAGCATTCTGGACGCAAGCGTACTTCGCCATCCCAGGCGCCAGCGACCTAATAGTAGTGCGCCCGTTGTTAACCATGAAAGAACAGCAAACACGGTTTTGTGGTCGAACTTTATAGCGTGGGTGGGGCCATATAAAACATCTGCAAACCACACTCCAGCAATTAGGGTTGCGGTTAAAAGTACAAAACCTGCTGTGACAAAGCGAAAGGTCAAACGCTCTAGCGTCAAGAGTGGGAGTCCTGTGGGGTTGTCCTGGGCCATGCGCATTTTTTTCTCAGCTCTTTGCATCAGTACAGCGTGAACTACGGCCACAGCAAAAAGGCCATAAGAAGCCATGCCAAGCATCCAGTGCAGTGGCAGCCAAGGAGAGGCTTGGATGTGCAATGGGTGACCAGAGAATACTATGCTCAAAATAACGCTTAAAGCACCAAGGGCTGCAAGACTTCCGTGTACCCGAAGTTGTGGAATATTCCAATGCTCTACGGTGTAGATGATCAGCACCAACCACGTGGTTGCAGACAGCGCAGGTGCAAAGCCAAATTGCGGGGAGCCGTCTTCGCTGATCATGCTACTCACGATGGAGACACCGTGCAGGAGAACGCCAATAATGAGCACCCATAAACCGGACTTCTCTTTTAGGCGGCCAACCCAAAACGCCCCGACCATATAGGTTAAGGCGGCCAAAATGCTAGAAATCAGGCAAAGGATGGAGAGATGGTCAAGACTCATAAGTCCTCAAGTTTACAAGCAATAGGAAATACATACCGAAAACACATTTGCTGAACATATAAGTTTAGTTTGTAAAAGTCATATAGTGCTGGATATGTGAGGGCAAGAGTCACTCAAGCGTAAACGAGCTCAGTATCACCGAGGGAGCTTAAATATTCGCCCTAAAGTCGCTCATAAACTGTGTCAACTCACGAACTGCGTTAAGGGTAACGCCGTTATAAAGAGAGGCCCTAATCCCACCCACAGACCTATGACCTCCCAGCCCTGAAAAGCCCATAGACTCAGATTTAATGATGAAAGCCTGCTCCAACTCGGGACTTGGCAGTCTGAACGTGACATTCATCGTTGAACGATTGGCTTTACTGACGGTGCTTTTGTAGAAATTTTCGCTATGGTCAATTAAGTCGTATAGGCATTGGGCTTTTTCCAGATTGATCTCTTGCATCTCAGCCAATCCTCCCACCTCTTGCATCAACCATTTTGTGATTAAATTAACGACATAAATAGCGAAAACAGGTGGCGTATTAAAGTTGGAGTGAGCCTGTGCGTGGGTGCGGTAGTCTAAAAAAGCTGGAATACCAGGTCTAACGAGTTTGAGCAGTTCATCTTTGATCACTACAACTGTGACCCCTGCTGGGCCCAAATTTTTCTGGGCATGAGCGTAAATGAGTGAAAAACGATTTGCGTCTATGGGAGCTGATAAAAAATCAGAAGACATGTCGCAAATGCGCGGGACCGAGTCTAAACCCACAATCTCCTTAAACTGAAGTCCCTCAACTGTTTCATTAGAAACGTAGTGAAAGTAAGGGGCGTGAGCGCTCAGTTCTAGCTCTGAGTTGCTAGGTAATTTTGAGTAGCCAGTCTCCCGACCGCTCCATGTAACCTTCAGATCAAGGTTTGATCGTTGAAGCTCACTTTGAGCGAGACCTTGGTTTGCTCCCTCAATTGACTTAGAGCTCCAGTACCCAGTGTCTAAGTACTCAGCGGGATGCTTACTCAGGTGGCTAAACGCCATCGCAACAGTTGAAAACTGCTGTGTTGCGCCGCCTTGAAGAAACAGTACGTGGTAATCTTTTGATAAGCTCAGTAATGAGCGTATTCGCTCCTCTGTATCCAGCACCAGGTCCGTAAACCATTTTGAGCGGTGACTGATGCCAAGGATTGATAAGCCTATCCCGGGCACGGACTCAATGGAGGCCTTAACCTGTTGCAAAACAGATTCGGCTAAAGCGCCAGGTCCCCCGGAGAAATTTAGTAAATTGCGAGTTGTGGACGAACTTGAATTCAAGGTTTATTGCTCTTCATTTCGCTTATCTTACTTGATTGTGCTCACTTTCGCTACTGGATAGCGCACTCAAGCTAGTTGCCTAAAACCGAGCCTTAGGCTTAGACTCTTTCGTTTGTGGTTTAAAGGAATTACTTTTTTTGAAGCCTATGCCAACCGCTAAAATAGGAGTAATAGCTCACAAGCTAAAAATTTCTCAATTAGAGAGTTCTGGTCATAGTTAAAGCTCATAGCTCTCTAATATCCCCCTTTTTTATCTAGATCGGCACACAAATAGATGGCGACTTTACTCTCTGACAAACTATCGGGCCTGGTTAAGCATATCAGCGGGCAAGCCCGTATTACCGAGTCCAATGTGGCTGACATGTTGCGCGAAGTGCGTATCGCTTTAATTGAAGCAGATGTTGCCTTACCAGTGATTAAGGACTTTATCACGCGCGTTAAAGAAAAAGCCCTTGGACAAGAGGTCATCAGCTCCCTCAAACCTGGCCAGGTATTGGTCAGCATTGTTCAAAAAGAGCTTGCTCGAACTATGGGAGAAGGCGTCTCCGATATCAACTTGGCAGCGCAGCCCCCAGCCGTCATCTTGATGGCCGGTTTGCAAGGTGCAGGTAAGACCACCACCACAGCCAAGCTTGCTAAGCACTTGATAACAAAACGCGGCAAAAAAGTACTTACCGTTTCTGCTGACGTATACCGGCCCGCTGCCATCGAGCAGCTCAAAACAGTTACCGCTCAAGCCGGTGCTGAGTGGTTTGAGAGTAACGCCTCTCAGCGTCCTATTGACATCGTACTCTCGGCCCTAGACCACGCAAAACGACACTATTTCGATGTACTTTTAATAGATACGGCAGGTCGCCTGGGTATAGACGAAGCGCTCATGAAAGAGATCAAAGAGTTGCACGCCGCTGTGAACCCCGTAGAAACTCTTTTCGTGGTTGACGCAATGTTAGGTCAAGATGCAGCCAACACAGCAAAAGCGTTTAATGACGCATTGCCCCTGACAGGTATTGTGCTTACCAAAATGGATGGTGACTCTAGAGGCGGTGCCGCTTTGTCAGTCAGACAAATCACTGGTGCACCTCTTAAGTTCGCAGGTATCAGCGAAAAAATTGATGGCTTAGAGGTTTTTGATGCTGAGCGCCATGCGGGACGTATTTTGGGGATGGGAGATATTGTTGCTCTTGTCGAACAAGTCACAGCCAACGTTAATATCGAGGCTGCTGAGAAGTTGGCGCAAAAGTTAAAGAGCGGAAATGAATTTGATTTAAACGATTTCCTAGCCCAGATACAGCAAATGAACCAAATGGGTGGGCTTGCAAGTCTTATGGAGAAAATGCCCTCACAAATCGCTGCTAAAGCAAGTGGTGCAGATCTTTCAAAGGTCGAGCGCGATATGCTTAGAAAGCAAGGCATCATCCACAGCATGACCCCTAAAGAGCGGAGTAAACCTGAGGTGATTAAAGCAACCCGTAAACGCCGAATTGCTAGCGGAGCGGGCGTTCAGGTACAAGATGTGAACCGAATGCTAAAAGAGTTTGAGCAAATGCAACAAATGATGAAGCAGATGAAGGGTGGCGGCCTCATGAAGATGATGAAGCGCCTGGGTGGTATGAAGGGAATGGGCGGTATGGGCGGCATGGGAGGAGGTTTCCCCGGGATGCCGCGTTAAATTTTAAACTGCAGGTGCAAATTCTTCTTTTAAAACCAATTCGCCACGCAGTGAGTAGGTGAGTGTCTCAGTAATTTTTACATCTACCAATTGACCTGTTAACTGGGCAGCCCTTGGCCCACCTGCAAAGTTAACAATCCGGTTGCACTCAGTTCTACCCATTAGATCTGACGCATCCTTTCGGGATGGTCCTTCAACCAAAATACGCTGCTGAGTGCCATGCATACTTGTACTGATGCGGGCAACATTTTCTTCTATAGTAGCTTGTAGGTGTTGGAGCCTTTTGAGCTTTACTTCGTGAGGCGTTGTGTCCTCTAAGTTAGCTGCGGGCGTGCCAGGTCTTGGGCTAAAGATGAAAGAGAAGGAGGCATCAAAACCAGTGTCATGAATTAATTTCATCAATTGATCAAAGTCTTGGTCGGTCTCACCAGGAAAGCCCACAATAAAGTCTGAGCTAAGCGCTAGGTTGGGTCTAATGGCTCTGAGTTTACGAATTGTGCTTTTGTACTCAATTGCCGTATAGCCTCGCTTCATTGCCATCAAAATCTTGTCACTTCCGTGTTGAACAGGTAAGTGAAGGTGGTTGACCAATTGAGGAATGCTTGCGTAGGCCTGAATTAAGCGGGGCGTGAATTCGTTGGGATGACTGGTTGTATACCTTAAACGCTCAACCCCAGGTATGGCAGCAACGTAGTCTAGTAACAAGGCAAAGTCCGCAATTTCAGCAGTATTACCCATCGTCCCGCGGTATGCGTTGACATTTTGCCCAAGGAAATTAATCTCTTTAACACCCTGCGCAACAAGTCCTGCTACTTCAGTTAGAACGTCATCTAAGGGGCGATTGATTTCCTCCCCTCTTGTATAAGGCACGACACAGTAACTACAGTATTTGGAACATCCCTCCATGATGCTCACAAAGGCGGACGCTCCTTTGGTTTGAGCAGGCGGTAGGTGATCAAATTTCTCAATCTCAGGAAAACTGATATCGACTTGGGGTTTATTGGATTGCGCACGCGCTTTGAGTAGATCGGGGAGTCTGTGCAGCGTTTGGGGTCCAAAGACAACGTCTACGTAAGGCGCGCGTTGGATGATGCTTGCGCCCTCTTGGCTCGCAACACATCCACCCACAGCGATTTGAACGCCTTTTTTCTTGAGATGTTTGACGCGCCCTAGGTCGGAGAAAACTTTTTCCTGAGCTTTCTCACGAATTGAACACGTATTGAATAACACCAGATCGGCTTCATTGACGTCATCGGTTTTCTCGTAGCCGCCGTCAAGAGCCAAGACATCTACCATCTTGTCCGAGTCGTATTCGTTCATCTGGCAGCCAAATGTTTTAATAAAAACTTTTCTGCTCATGATGGAGATACCGTTGTTGATTTGCAGCGTTGCATGGCTTATACCCAAGGGCTGTTGTTAGAGTGCTCATTGTAATGGATTGGGTGAACTCACAACATTCGATCTAATTGATCAGTATTGGGCGGTAAGCGGAATATTCCGGCTAACTGATCCGCACGGTTGATTAAATGATTGATTATGATTGACTATGATTGAC
>CAIRBP010000034.1 GCA_903876885.1 uncultured Burkholderiales bacterium
TTAATATTGATAAAACGTCTTGGTCTAACACTCTATCCTTAATGATTCTCACAGGAGGAATTTGGACCGCCTCTTGCCAACACTCCGTAGCACCTGGGTTATAGTTTCCGGGAACTGCGCCGCCCACATCATGCCAATGCGCAGCAGAGGCGAGAAAACAAAATAATTTATTACCTCTAAAAAATGGTCTTACCAATTTAAAGTCATTGGCGTGTGTGCCGCCTTCATAAGGATCGTTAAAAAGCCAGGTATCGCCGTTTTGCATTCCACCGCGTTCACTAGCAACTCGTTGTGCCAATCTCACTGCAAACGACATTGCTCCAACAAATATTGGAAGCCCCGTTTTACCCTGAATGAGAGTATCCCCGCTCAGTGCGTCGTAAATGCCGTGACAAGCGTCATGCGCCTCTGCAATAATAGGGTTGAAAGCACTTCTGTATAAGGTTGCATCCATCTCATCTGCGATTTGTTCTAAGCGTCCTTTAAGCACTGCGAGTGTGACAGCATCAATTTCAGAATTTTTTAGATTAGTTTGCATAGCTTTATTTAAAGAAATTATTCCGCTTTTATGTTGTGTGCATGATTCATTTTGAATTTCAAAACATTTATGAGTCCACCGTGATCGATCATCTGCATCAAAAAATCTGGAATATCAGAGCATTTAAGTTTCTCTCGCTTTTCTGAGATAACCCAAAATGTATGCTGAATACCTAGTAATGCGTCTTGTCGCGTTTCTTGTTTCAACTGAATCAGTTCACTCTCGCCAATTAATTCTGCTTGTTCACAGGTAAGCAGTAATAGCCCCAGATTAAAGGCATTTCTGAAAAACAATCCACTAAACGAGGGCGCAATCACCGCTCGAATTCCGAGCTCGACCAAGACGCCTGCTGCTTGCTCTCTGGAGGAACCAATTCCAAAATTAGGACCAGCTACGATTACATCTCCCACTTTCACAGACGATGCAAATTCAGCTCTAATTGACTCCAGTGTGTGCTTTGCAATTTGCGCTACCGGTAGTTTCATATACGCGCCTGGGGCTAGGTTATCTGTATCTATGTCACCAGGTAAGCGCCATACTTTACTGAACTCGCTACTCATGAGAGATACTCCCTGGGGTCGCAAAGCTCACCCCTCAAAGCACTCGCAGCAACCGTGTACGGTGAGGCGAGAAAAACGTCCACACTAGCCGGGCCCATGCGGCCTTTAAAATTTCTTGCCGTGCTAGATATAACGCGGTCGTTTTCTTGAAAATTAAAGCCGTAGCCTGCGCAAGCGCCACAAGTATTGGCAAGCACAGTAGCCCCAGCGTCCTCCAAACACTTCATAACACCCTCGGATGCAGCAATACGCTGTTCTTGAGCGCTCGCTGGAGCAACTAAGAGTTTTAACGTGCTTGCAACTTTGCGGCCTTTTAAAATTCTTGCTGCTGCACGTAAATCCTCTAATTTTGCACCTGTGCACGCACCTATGTAAGCTACGTTAAAGCGCTCACGCCCGTAGCTCTGAATTGATGCAGATTTCGCAGGACTGTGGGGTGCAGCTACTTGGGGACTTAGTTCATTGGCGTCAAAATCAAAGTGTTCACCTTCGCTGCCTTCGTCAGAGTACCAGTGCTGCAGTGCATGACGACACCATTCCTCGTTTAAGTCGTTTCTGGTGTTTTTTAAATAATCTATAGTGATCTGATCCGGTGCAACAAGTCCAACTTGAGATCCCAACTCAGCACTCATATTGGAGAGCGTCATTCGCTCGTGCATGTTGAGGTGACGAACTGCGTCTCCGGTGAATTCAACCGCCTGATAAGCACCACCGTTCATACCAAGGCGCGCGATCATATGCAGCATCATATCTTTAGCACAAACACCGTCTCGCAATTTTCCCCGCCAATTCATAAAGAGTGTTCTCGGCACTTGAACCCATATCTCACCCGTTACCACAACCCCTAACATTTCAGTTGCGCCAATACCAAACATATATGTACCAAAGGCACCGCCTGTGGGTGAATGCGAGTCACCTCCTACACAAAACATACCGGGTTTTAGATGCCCACGTTCAGGAAGAACAACGTGGCAAATACCCTGTGTATCAATTACGTTAGGCAGTCTCCACTCTTTTGCAACATCTCTTGTGATTTGAACAATCTGGGTCGACTGCGCGTCAGTAGCCGGAACGTAATGATCCAATACTAAAACAACTTTTGAAGTGTCCCAAATCCTAGCCCCAAGACTCTCTAACATTGGTTTAAGTCGCCTCGGGCCTGAGGAGTCATGAAACATTGCTAAATCGACTTTGCAGGTAAGAATATCTCCACTACTAACTGCTTCAACGCCAGCACTTTTTGCTATCAATTTTTGCGCCAAAGTTTGAGGCCTTGACATAGAACTTGAATGATTAATGTTTTTCATTCTGGTTTGGCTCCTGAATAAGCTACAACTTTTTTCCAGCGAACCACCTCCGTACTCAAAAACCGGGTGAACTCTGAGCTTGAACTTGCGACTACAGTTGCCCCTTCCATTTCAATTTTGGACCTAGTCTCGGGAAGACTTAAGGATTGGCGTGCTGCTTGACTAAGGTCTCGTTGAAGCTGCGGGCTCATTCCCCCAGGACCTAATAATCCAAACCAAGCGCTAGACTCAAACCCGGGTAATGACTGGGCAATAGGAGCAACGCTGGGTAACGAGTCAATTGGCTTCATACTGGTCACACCCAGTGCAATCAATTTGCCACTTTTAATGTGTTGCTGAACATTTCCAACTGCAGCGAACATCAATTCGACTTGCCCGGCGAGGAGGTCTTGGACAGCAGGGGCAGTCCCTCTATAGGGTATGTTGACAATATAGACTCCGCCTCGCATTTTGAATTCCTCCCCTGCCATATGAAGTGAGGAACCAAGCGCACCAATCGCAAAGTTAAGCTTTCCCGGGTGCGCTCTAGCGTAGGAGAGTAAGTCGTTGACGTTTTGGATCCCGTAGGACCGAACAGAGGGTGAGGCTACCAACACCGAAGGCGAGCTTGCCACTAAAGTTAGCGGAGTAAAGTCTTTAATTGGATTAAAACTAAGAGCAGGGTAAAGACTCGCATTAATCGCGTGAGAGGTAAAGCACATTAAGAGTGTGTTGCCGTCAGCTGGCGCTTGAGCAACCAACTCCGCAGCCAAGTTCCCCCCAGCACCAGGATGGTTTTCAACTACAACATTTCTTGATAACTGTTGACTCAAAGCGTGCGCTAGGATTCTCGCCGTAGTATCCGTGGTTCCTCCGGCAGGGGCACCCACCATAATTTTGATTGGAGCGCTATGTATCAACTGCGCCTGGGCGCACAACGAGACATTAAAAGCCACGCATATTAATATCCTCAAACTATAAAAAGTAAGGGAATTAAGTAAGCTTTGCAAAAAATTTAAAAGTAAATAACCGTATTTCATATGCCTAGATAAGCAACTCTGAGTTCGTCACTAGCAAGGAGATCATCAGGGGTCCCGGAGAAGCGGATACTTCCGTTCTCTAAAACATAGGCTCGGTCCGCACACTCTAGCGATTGACCTACGTTTTGTTCAACTAACAAGATAGATAAGTTTGTCTGCTTAAGCTTTAAGATAAGTTCAAACATCTCCTCCACTAAAAGAGGAGATAGTCCCAGCGAGGGCTCATCTAACACCAGCAACTTAGGCTCAGCCATCATGCCTCTTCCGATAGCAAGCATTTGCTGCTCTCCTCCGCTCATAGAACCTGCTAGTTGGTGAGCTCTCTCCCTTAGTCTTGGAAAGGTGTTGAAGACTTTTTCTAAATTCTCATGGCGCCTGCTCTGAGCCCTCTTAAATGCACCTAACAACAAATTGTCCTTGACATTTAAATTAGGAAATATTTTCCTACCCTCTGGTACTTGTATAAGCCCACAAGCAACCACCTCAGGATAAGCAAGTGCTGTTAAATTAATGGAGTCAAAGTAAATATCTCCACGTGACGGCTTGATAAGACCACTCAATACCGAACATAGTGTCGTTTTACCCGCACCGTTGCTTCCCAATAATGCAACCATTTCTCCTTGATTGATCTCCAGACTCACCTCCCTAAGGATCTCAAGCGTGCCCGAATTGTCAGCAGTTCCGTTCGCACCACTCAGTGCGTTTGCTCCGCTAGGATAGCCCGCACTCAATTTATCTACACTTAGGAGTATTCCCATTAAGTACCCTCCTTCTGGGAGGTTACTAAATGCTTACGGTTTAAACGCTCTGCGGTACCTTTGCCGAGATAAGCTTCGATGACAAGTTCATTTTGAGTGACTTCACTTGGAGTTCCCTCAGCGATCAATGCGCCGTGATCGAGCACGAATACTTTATCAGCTAAATTCATCACTGCCTGCATCACGTGTTCAATCATGAGAACAGTGACGCCTTCATTCACCAAGTTTTTTACAATAGGAATCATCTCCTGTATCTCTCTCGGGTTAAGACCTGCTAGAACTTCATCTAATAAAATGAGTTTAGGCTGAGTGGCTAGTGCCTTTGCAAGCTCCAAACGTTTTCTAAACGCAATCGTTAGATCACTAGATAATTTATTTGCGTAAGTATGAAGACCCATTTTCTCGATTACGTGTGACGCGTATTCAAGTGCTTGGGACCTGCTAGAGTAATGCAGATGCGCCCCAATAGCTACATTCTCAAGAACTGTCTGACCAGCAAAGGGTTGTACGATTTGGAAAGTGCGGGTCAAACCCTCTTTGGCGTTTACAAACGGTGCTAATCCAGTAATATCGTTAGAGTTGTATACGATCCTTCCCGTATCTGGCTTTAAGAATCCAGATATAAGAGCAAATAAAGTTGTCTTGCCTGCTCCGTTAGGCCCAATCAAAGCTGTTAATGAGTATTTATGAACATCAATGCTTACTTCACTTACAGCTTTTAGTCCAGCAAAAGACTTGCTCACTGAATTGAGACTAAGTATATTTTCACTCGTTAATAAAGAGGCTTTCATCCTTTGCCACCGTGAGTTGGAGAGTCTTCAATTAATTTAGATCTAGAAGAGCTGAAAGATCTTGAAAATAAAGCCCTTACTGATAAGCCAAGACCTGAAAGTCCAGAAGGAGCAAATAACACGATTAACACCAACACCAATCCATAGATAACCATATTGATTCCAGGAATTTGACCAAACAAATTTCGGGTAAGCTCGGACATCAATAACAGGGCTGTTGCGCCAATGATGGGTCCCCATAGCGTTCCCACCCCACCAACTATGGCAGCAACTAACGCCTCCACCGAGGACTGGGGTCCGTAGGCAATTCCGGGGTCTATATACTGAAAAAGTTGAACATAAATTGCTCCACCTGCTCCCATTACTACAGAGGAAATCGAGATGGAAAATAACTTAACGTTAAAAGGATTTATGCCCAAAGCTTTTGCTGCGTCTTCGTTATCTCTCACAGCCTGCATGTAAGCACCTAACTTGGAGTGTTTGATGTAAGTGGTGATGAGTAATGTGGAACAAACTAGAGCCAGAATAAGCCATAAATAACCAGACTTGTTAATAAATTGCATACCTAAAAACGTATTGTTTAAAGGCAACATCAACCCTACACCACCACCTGTAAATCCAACGCTCAGCGAGAGAATTCGAAAGATTTCTGCCATCGCTAAAGTAACTAGGGCAAAGTAAGAGCCCTTTAAACCGTAACGAAACGAAACAGAACCAATAAACACTCCAACAATTGCACTTAAAGAAAGAGCGAAAAACAAAGCGTCCCAGGCATTAAGACCAAAGTGCATCTGAGCGATGACTTGAACATAAGCACCTGTACCAAAAAAAACAGCATTTCCAAAAGAGAACTGACCAGAATACCCCCCCAATATGTTCCAAGACTGGGCAAGTAAACTTGCGTAAAGAGCCATCACAACAAAATTTAAAACCACACCAGAATTCGTTAAAAATGGCAACGTAGCAAGCACTAAAGTAAAAAGAGCAATGAATTTAATATCTTTCATGATTTGCTCCCAAACATTCCTTGTGGCCTAAAGATGAGGAAGAAAACGAATACAACAAATATTCCCACCTGCCCTAAGGACTCCCCTAGATAAAGCCCACCTAAAGATTCAATAACTCCTATTAATAATCCGCCGAGTAAAGCGCCCAGAAAACTTCCCATACCTCCAAGCACTACGATCGTAAAGGATACAAAAATAAATCCGTTACCTACGCTTGGGTTAACGTAGTAAGCGGGTAATAAAAAGCAAGCTGCAGCGCCCAGGCAGGCCAGGCCAATACCGAAACTCATAGCATATACCTGCTCCACATCAATACCCATTAATTTTGCGCCGACTCTTTCTTTGGCAACTGCCCTAATTGCACGCCCCAAATCTGTCCACTTCATAATCGCCAACATCACTGCACTCACACCCAGTGCACCCCAAAAAGCATAGAACTTTGGCAATGAAAGCATCACTGAGCCGAGCTGAATCGTTTGAAGACTATAAGTAGTCTCAATAGTTCTCGTATCAGAGTGAAATAGGATAAGTGCCAGATTTTCGAAAATAATAGATAACCCAAGGGTTAATAAAAGCACTCGCTCATCCCTGGTGTGTCCAGCGCGGTTAATCACGTAGCGCTGTAATATGTATCCGAGCATGAACATCAAGGCAATCATAATGGGTAAAGCAGCATAAGGATCTACTCCTAGCGCAGCCCACAGCCCGTAGACCCCGTATAAAGCAATCATCAAACAGGCACCGTGCGCAAAATTAATGATATGCAAGACCCCGTAAACTAAGGTCAGTCCTAGGGCAATGAGTGCGTATACAGCACCCATTGTTATCCCGTTAATCAATGATGATAGAAATATTGAGGAGTCAAACACACTTTTTCCAATTCAATGAATGAATTAATTCTTCAAGCCTTCATAGGAAATATGGGTTCTACTTCTCTGAACTCGCGGGGAACTATAACTTTAATGTCTCCTTTAACCACTTGAGTCATGAGAGGCTGGGCGCCCATATTTTGTCCATTAACAAACTGTGTTGCGCCGTAAGGCATGATGTGATCTGCGAATGTGCTCTTAGAGAGCGCATCAATAATTGCGGCTCGATCACTCGATTTTGCTCGCTCAATTGCATCTGCCAAAAGTTGCATTGCTGTATAAGTCATAAATACTTCGTAGCTAAAGAACTGTCCCTTGGCTTCGACACGTTTCTTTAACTCAGCAGATCGTTTATCTTTCGGGTTAAACCAGTGATTACAGTCGATAATGCCATTAGCAGCCTCTGGGAACTCCTTTAAAAATTTGTAGCTCGACGCAGCACCCCCTAAAACAGAGTAGATAGCCTTAGGTGTAACCTTTTGTTGTTGCATAGTTCTAACGAGTAAAGCGTACTCGTTGTAATAGTTAGCTGGTATCACAATATCGGGATTGACCTGCTTCATTCGAAGCACGATATTATTGAAGTCACGTGTTGGATTAGCGTGCTTGATTACTTCCTTGATTTCATAACCGTAGCCTGGGAGCTCGGAGGACAGTAAATTTGCAGTGCCCGTTCCAAATAATGACTCTTCATGAATGATCATGACAGTTTTTGCGGGCTTGCCAGCTGCGGTATTTAGAACATGAAGATTTGCAACAGCAATTTGCGCACATTTTTTATAACCAGGACCAAATCTAAATGTGTTTTTTAAACCTCGTTCCACGATTTGATCTGCAACACCTACGTCAACCACGTGCGGGAGATTGTATTTAGCAGCAGTTTGTGTAGTTGCCAAACAAATAGCAGAAGCATAAGCACCCACAATGGCGCTAACGCCGGCCTCATTCATTTTCTCAACCTCTGCAGAGCCCGCCTGCGGATTTGACTGAGCGTCACCCATTAAAGCTTCAATTTTGGCTCCGCCGAGAGACTTGATGCCTCCTCGCTTGTTGATATCCTCTATGGCCATCTCGGCACCTAATCGACACTGTTGTCCAGAGTAAGCATTAGCACCAGTTACTGGATGCAAAACTCCTACCTTCACGGACTGTGCCTGCGCTCCACCAATCATAGGAAAGGACATTGCAGACACTCCGAGAGCACCGCTTGCGGAGTTGAGCAAGAACTTGCGTCTTGATTTAGGAGTTTCAATACTTAAATTGCTCCCAAATGTGAAATCTGTATCGTCTTGATTAGCCAGTGTATTTAACCCTGACTTTATATCCTTATTAGATGAACGCATAAATATCCTCCAGGTTGGAAAAATGAAAATTCTTTTGAAAAACAAATAAATCTAACACGAAACAGGTACACACATCTGCACACACCTCAATGAAATCTTGCCGATAACTCTTTACTTACCCAAACCTTTGCTTTAATGCTACCAACACGAGATAACTGCATTTGATATTCATACCGATCCGGGCGGTATAAGCCGTTCAACCACTGAAGAGGACGGTCATTTTGATCGTAAATAAGGCGTCTAACAGCGAGCAGTGCTGATCCCACCTGAACATCAAGGTGTTTGGCCACAACTGAGTCAGCCAACTTTGCAGTTATTGCCTGCTCAGCTCTTGCAACTTTAACCCCCGCTTCCTCTAGCAATAAAAGGATAGGTTTTCTTTGAAGTTCACGCTTACCAAAGTTTTTTGCAATCTCAGCGGGTACCCATGTTGTTATGTATGAAAGTGGTCCATCCTCAGTGGAACGCACTCGTACAGCCTTTTGTACAAACTGATGAGATGAAATCTGTAAGCCCTCTCGAACATCTTCCGGCGGGTTCAGCATCTGAACAGATAAAACCTCTACCTGAGTATTCAGCCCCATACTAACTAAATTTTCTAGCAGTCCACTTAGTTTTGCTTGCTTGAGCTCGCTGTGTAGTGCGGTATGTTTGTGGTTTAGACGTTCTTGAACTACTGCTCTTGTTCCCTTTCCCGGCTCCCTAATAATTAAGCCCTCATCCACAAGTTGAGAAAGCGCCTTTCGTACAGTTATTCGTGCAACTCCAAATTGATGCATTAATGAGAAATCTCCAGGCAATCCATCTCTGTAGGCGCCATCAATCAATTGCTCGCGCAACACCAAATAAATTTGGTGATACTTGGGTAAAGGGAGATTGGAGTTCATTGACCTATATGTTGCAGAGGTTCTATTGTCCTGTCAATAGGACATTTATAGGACATTTCCCAATTTTAATGATTCAATCAACCACAATGAACAAACACTTAGCTTCTAGCTCTTTTTTAATTCAATTCGACAAATCGAATTAACTTTAACTCAAAAAATATACTACTTATTGATAACATTCAAGCTCGCACAAATTGAACTGTCAATTTGAAAAGCGTTTAGTTTTTGATCCAGGCCCGCTTTGTAAGCGGCCGAATTTGTAAAAGGATTAAGTAACGTTTTCTAATCTACACATTTCACTCTCAATTGAGAGTTCTAGTGTCGATTGTAGTTCGTCTTCAGATTTAGAATCGACACTGATAACTGGAAGTACGGATACGGTGATTAAGCCCGGTTCTTTAAGAAAAGAATTTCTTGGCCAAAATCTGCCTGAATTTTGGGCTACTGGCAAAATATTTGTCTGAGTGGCTACCGCTAGACGCACACCGCCTCTTCTATAGGGTTTAAAAGTGCCAAACGCTGTTCTCGTTCCTTCTGGAAAAATAGCAATCCATTTCCCTTCAGACAATTGCTTCTTTCCTTGACTTGCAACGATAGCCCGCGCTTTCTCGCGGTCCCCTCTGTTTATGTGAATCATGTTAGTTGCAGCTAACGCCCAACCAAAAAACGGTAACAGCAATAACTCTCTTTTAAACACAAAACACAATTGCCTCGGAAAAATTGAAGGATATGCAATGGTTTCCCAAGCGGATTGGTGTTTACCTAATACGATTAGTGAGACGTTGGGATCTTTTGGAATATTCTCCAAACCAATAACCTGAAATCTCACTCCACACAATTTAGATAAAGCAATAAGAGTAGTCTTACTCCAAAACCGACCAATTGAATACCGCGAACTAGCACTGGTAAACGGGATTGAGAGAAGTATTGCGGATGCACACAACGTTACGTTAGCAAATAAGAATACATAAAATAAAAGACAACCCATCCAACGAATCGTCTTAAGGTTTTTCACTTTGAAATCAGAATTCATTAGTAAAATTTATGTTTAAACTTTATCAAGTGATCAAAAAATTAAAGCCCTCTGAGAGGGCTTTAATTAACTTAAGCGACTAATTAAAATCGGTAGCCTATTCCAATTAAAAAATCCGTTCCTGTTCCCTTTGCAGGCACACTAGAAATTACCGCACCCGAGGTGGTAGTAACTGATGCAGTAGTGGTGCTATAGGACGCATAATTCACTTCTCCGATTGCATACAGTGTTGGAGATATCATTTGCTTGTAGCCAAAACCTACTGTTGCACCTGTCAAGTTGATCGTCGAATATGGAATTGTTGGACTTGAAATGCCAATGGTAGAGCCCGTGTAGCCTAATTTTGCGTAAGCCAAACGGTCTTTATCTAATGCATACCCAGGACTCAAGAAGACATTGTATAAATTGTGAATATTGTATGAAGCTACAGTAGTAGAGGCAGTTACACCTCCAGCAGTAATCACATTCAAAGTTCCGTTTGCAGTTGAGCTAGCTCCTGGGTAGTATGATGCCCCTACGCCAATCAAATAATTTTGATCGATACTGAAGTTGTACCCACCAACAACATTTCCAAGACCTGTTTTCACACTATTAACATTTGTAGCAGTAGATGTTCCTCCTATTGCTGCAACTACTCCATTTCCTAATGAAGGTGTAAATACACCATATCCAATCGCCAACTGCCCATAAGCACCTTCCCAGGGATTCGTTTTGGCTGATTGCGCAGTTGCTGAGGTTATTCCTGCAACAGCAAGTGCAGCAGCAATTGAAATGGTTTTTAATTTATTCATACGTCTCCTAAGTTGATTCTTACAAATGTGTATCTTTTGTGACAAGACCGCATAATGTAGCTCTAATCAACTAAATACTTATCCCGGGTTTTCCCGAAATTCAACTCAATTAAGAACAGAATTTTATACAAACAGGATGCCTAATAAATTTCTAGAGCTTGGGTAATATTTACACAAACAATTCAAACGCTTTAGGAATAAAAGATTATCCATTAGCAACTTGAGCAATAAACTTAAACACGTATTTGACAGTAGATTGTTAATTCAGATTAGCGTTGAAAAACAATTTAAGTATGTTCTTTTGAAAAATCTTGAACTTGTTGTGCGCTTCAGATTAATCAAACTAACTTGCCATCTAGCGTCTAGTGCTTAGGGCTAGTCCTTGACGCATCAGCCATATAAATTTGTGCCTTTTTAACTGCGTTGTCAATCACAACCGCAGTACTGGTTAGGCCGAAAGTAGCAACATAAACGCCTAATAGAAATGAAACGATATAACCCATAAAAACGTACTGATTAAATTAGATAATAACTAAGTTGTTTTGATGATCTAGTATAAATCATCGTAATTTAAAAGTCATGTACTAATTGAATTGTTTCAACAAATTGACTGGAATTTTATTTTGTATATTTTTACTTAACTTAATCTCTGCGGTTTCAATCTCAATCTTTTTTTCTTCATCTTTTACTTTTCGTACATAACTCATTGGTGTTGTATTGATGGATTTAAAGAGTTGAATTAAATAATTATGTGAAAGATTACTATGCTTGGTTAATTCTTCCCAACCAATCTGCTTATCAACGTTTGCACGTATCCATAAACAAATATCGTGTAGCTTTTCTTTATTGTCTATTTGCTTTGAAATAACTTGCATAGCACCACCCAAGCCGTTGATAAATAAAGCATTTATTTTATTAACGATTTGAAGGATGTAAATAATCCGAACGCAGTACTGTAGCCCGGATTAGCGAGTACAACCTATGGAGTATCCCAAAAGGAGTTTAAGCTCAAGGCCAGTTCCACAGTGTGGAGCTATTGCTGTAATGCATACCAAAACCTGATTGACGGATACTTTATTACTACAGCTCAGGAGTTAACAGTTGGGCAGGCAAGGCATATCACTCATTTAACCAACTTATCTTGTGTTTTCGTATCAAAGTCACTCGCCTCATGGCGTTCGTGCAACTGCTGAGATAAATCGCCTCTAACTTGATTAACCATCCGCCCTCTTTTAACGGCAGGCCTTGCGTAAACAGTATCCGCCCAGCGACGAACATTTTTATACTGGTGCACGCTCAGAAACTCTCCCGCCTCATATAGCCAACCCAAAACCAATCCCCCATACCAAGGGAATATTGAAATATCAGCGATTGTGTAATCATGTCCAGACATAAACTCATTATTAGCGAGGTGCTGATCAAGGACGTCTAGTTGACGCTTAACTTCCATTGAAAATCTATCGATGGCGTATTCAAACTTTTTAGGAGCGTACGCATAGAAATGACCAAATCCACCGCCTAAATATGGGGCACTCGACATTTGCCAGAACAGCCAGTTCATCGTCTCAGTGCGAGTCACTAGATCATGAGGCAAAAAAGTATTAAATTTTTCTGCTAAGTAAAGTAGGATCGATCCTGATTCAAACACTCTAATTGGATTAGGTGTGCTTCGGTCTTGAAGGACAGGAATTTTTGAGTTTGGATTAAGCGCAACAAATCCTGAGTTAAATTGCCCTCCATCCCCAATTCGCACTAGCCAAGCATCGTACTCGGCACCAGAGTGTCCAAGTTCCAACAACTCCTCCAACATAATTGTGACTTTAACGCCGTTGGGAGTACCCATTGAGTAAAGTTGCAACGGATGACGACCAACAGGGAGCTCCTTATCAACCCTTGCCCCTGCAGTTGGGCGATTGATACCAGCAAAATCTCCTCCATTGGGTTTCTCCCAGGTCCAAACTTTAGGTGGGGTATATTCAATTTCGTTTGTCATGTACGTTCTCTTACTCAAAAGTCCTGATGGGAACAATTGATGTTTTTAAAAGATTTGGGGCGGGGTTAAAGTAATTGAAATTTAGCTAAAAATTCAAGTTGTTCATAGCAACTCTTGTCCATAACTTCTTCAGTTCATAAAAGATTTAATAACTACCTGTTTTAATTCTACATTTAAAGTGAAAAGCTTTGCTGCGTTAGGGTTGTTGCACCCTGGCTATCAAAACACTGTTCTGTAAAGAATAATGTTTGATCAAAAATACGAACAATACTAGAAGCGCGAGTGCCGTATGCAGGTGTTCGTATAAAACACGCTGACAGTTCACGCTCACGATCTATATCAACTCCAGTTTGAGGTAGATCAGCATCCTTTGCTCTTATATCGTTTTGAAGCAAACTTAAAAAATGCCTATCCTCCGTAATACCGTTTTTTAAACTCAATTGAAACTGATTTGTTAAGTTTCTAAGTTTGGGCCAAGGCGCAAAGAAATCGCCATTTGAGACACCGCCCAAACCAGGGCGAATCTCTAGAACGCGGGCGTGTCTACTCTCAAAGCCTTTTAAATTCGTCCCATCAAATAACAATAAATTGAAAGGATTGTAAGCATGCGCAACTGAGCTCAAATGATTCAAATAGATATCAAGACTATGATTTTTAGTTAAAAAATCAGCCACCAACTGACCCCTAGAGGGTACATTCGCACGGTGTTGACTTGGGTCCCTGTAGTTGGTCAGCACTGCTAATTTGCCGCCCCTCGCTACGCCCATCCAAGTTCCCCCGTCTTGCATGTCTTTGCCGCCCAATATCTCCTCATTCCACCAATGTAGAGATTTTGTTGGACGCGCGTAAAACTCATCCCTGTTACCAATTAAATGCAAGGGGCAAGCACTTAGGGGTTGCCAGTTCCAAGCGACTATACACATATCTTAGATAGATTCATAACGGCTTACCAATCAGTAGTGGAACTAATCAAGTGTTTGCTTATACCGTTTGAGGGCAATTAAGCTAACAGCTATTAAAAAGGCTAGCATCGGCCAAAGATCAGCAATCACATACTCAATTGACACCCCTTTTAACATAATTCCTCTCACAATTCGCAGAAAATGAGTTAACGGTAGTAGCTCACCTAGCGTTTGAGCCCACAAGGGCATAGCTCTGAAGGGAAACATAAATCCTGATAGCAGCATAGAGGGCAAAAAGAAAAAGAAAGTCATTTGCATAGCCTGCAATTGATTTTTCGCTAAAGTCGAGAATGTAAAACCAACTCCTAAATTGGCAACCATAAACAATCCAATCATGAGCAGTAGCAAAATAAAACTCCCATGCATAGGTACATCAAATAAAAACTTAGCCGCCCCAAGAACGACTAACAACTGTATGTAACCAATTACTACGTATGGAAGTATTTTCCCGCACATGACCTCAAGCGGTTTGACTGGGGTAGCCAGTAAATTCTCCATTGTCCCTCTCTCCCGCTCTCTCGTCATGGCAAGGGATGTAAGCATAACCATAGTCATGGTCAAAATTGTGCCAATTAAGCCAGGGACAATATTGTACTTAGACAACCCTTCTGGGTTATAGCGTTTATGAATCCTAACTTCAAAAGGAGCCTGAGACTGATTTAAATAATGAAGTGGCCCAACCAAATCGTGACTCAGGGATTGCGGTATGACCGCATTTAGTGCTGCAATTGCGTTCCCAGCGGCGCTTGGGTCAGTTGCATCTGCACTCAATAAAATTGAAGGATATTCCCCTCTAATTAATTTCTTTGTAAAGTCTGGAGGAATCAGCACAATAAACTGAACCTCTCCCTTTCGCTCGAGTATTTCAGCTTCTTGCTCACTAATCCCAACTGCTACTACCTTGAAGTAACGAGTGTGCTCCAGTGCAGTAACGAAACTTTGTGAGAATACGCTACTCTCTGCGCTAACAACTGCGGTGGGTAAATTCTTAGGGTCCGTATTGATAGCATAACCAAATAGGATGAGCTGAATGATTGGTACGCCAATGACCATAGCAAATGTAAGTCGATCCCTCAACATTTGTTGAAATTCTTTCAGAAAAATTGCAACGGTACGGTTCCAAGAAAAATTGCTCATATCTTCTCTTGAGGGTAATTATCTTTTGCTGTTGCAATGAGGCTAATAAATATATCTTCTAAATTAGCTTGGACTGGCGCAATAAGCAAGCCCTCCGCGTGCCTAATTGATTCAATAGCTTTATCTAAAGTTTTAGACTCCCGTGCTGCCACATGAATAGAGTTACCAAATGCAGCAACGCTGAGAATACCTTCGCATTTTTTTAGATCATTTGATATCTCTATTAACGAATCGCCTTGAATTGATCTGACCTGAAGATCAGCCTCTTTAATAATTTGTTGTTCAGTCCCCCTTGTTAAAATTTTCCCGTATGCAATGTATATGAGTTCGTGGCATCTTTCTGCCTCATCCATGTAATGGGTCGACACAAGTACAGTTATACCTTTTGCTGCAAGCGTGTGTATTTGATCCCAAAAATCTCGCCTAGCCTTAGGGTCAACCCCAGCCGTTGGTTCATCTAAGAGTAGCAACTCTGGATCATGTATCAAACAAGCTGCTAATGAGAGTCTTTGTTTCCACCCCCCCGATAACGAACCTGCGAGTTGATTTTGTCTAGACTCAAGACCTAAATTAAAAAGTGCTTCATCAACAGTTTCACGACGATTCTTGATTTCAAATAATCTTGCGACAAAATCTAGATTTTGGCGAATTGATAAATCCTCGTACAGTCCGAATTTTTGGGTCATATACCCAACTTTTCTCTTTATATTGTGTCCCTGCGTTTTAAGATCTAATCCAAGACAAGTTCCAGCACCTGAGTCCGCACTTAGCAATCCACACAACATACGAATTGTGGTTGTTTTTCCGCTTCCGTTTGGCCCTAAGAAGCCGCATATGCTACCCTTTTTTACACGAAGATCAACTGAATCTACGACCCTCTTTCCGTCGTAAATTTTTGTTAGTCCTTTGACATCGATGGCCCATTCACTCAATTGGTTTTTCCTGAATTTTTTTGATCAACTCTGATAACCTCTATAGGCTGACCTGGTCTTAAATGGCTCGCATCCTCTGGCGAGGGATAAGCCTCAATTAAGAACATTAATTTACTTCTCTCAGAATTAGAATAAATTACGGGTGGCGTATATTCAGCTTGAGTTCCAATCCTACTTACCCTTGCAGGTATATTCTTATCGCAACCGTCGCAATTTATTTTAATAATTTGTCCAAGTTGAACACTTGCCAAATCAGATTCCGGTACAAAAAACCGGACTTTGATATTCGTGGGAGGCAAAATGGATAGCACTGGTTGAGCGGGAGAGACATATTCTCCAACACGAAAGAATAATTCATATACCAATCCGTCAACTTTAGAGGTTTGGTGTTTCTGAGAGAGTTGCCAATCACTTTGTTTGAGAGCATTCTTAGCTGCAGCAGCATTCGCCTGCGAGGCCAAAATTTCATCTGTCCTAGAGGGTAATCTTGCAACGCTTAGTGAAGCTCTTAATTCTTCGACTTTTTTGCTGGCCTGCTCCTCATTGGTAATTGCTATTTCAAGTTCTGCCTTAGATAAGCCTCCAAACTCGAAAGTTTGTCGATCTCTTTTCAGAGTCGCACCGGCGTAAGTCTGAGCAGCCTCTGCTTGGGCTAGTTGAGCCTCTATCACCCGTATCTCATCAGCACGCTTGCCCTTACCTAAATTGTTAGTTGTTGAAATCGCATTTTCAAATTTAGCTAAGTTTTCAGACCTGATTGCTGACTCGCTCTCTGAGTCCAGATCAAATAGTGGCGTTCCAACTGAAACTTTTTCTCCAGGCAAAACAGTAAGTTTTTCCAGTCTACCTCCAAAGGGCGAGGCAACGTAGATAAAGTCACCCACTGTGTAACCAAACCAAGTCTGGGCTGATCTATTATTTGTACAATCAACTAACCCAAGTGTTAGTGATAACAAAAATATAGTTAAATACAAATTGGAGTTTTTTAATACTTCAAATTTAGTCATTCTAATAAAGCCCTTCCATTTGATTTTTTACACTATGGGATGACGCACTAATATCTTTTTTGTAACGTATCACTGCAGATGGATTCAAGGACGAAGTACAACACGGTTTAGAGATTCATGAAACACCTCGTTCGGTGTCTTGAATCCTCGTCTCTTTCTAAGGCGGTTGTTTTGCCAGCGTTCGATCATTTTAAGCTCCTTATCCGCTGCTATGGATAAATGTCTCTTTTTCGGTATGTACTTCCTAAACAATCCATTGAAGTTCTCGTTGCTTTCACTTTGCGAGTTGCTAAGGGGATCTGCAAAGTATGTCGTGCTGCATAACGCCTCGTCGATGCGTGCGTGCTCTACAAACTCCTTTCCGTTGCCAAAAGTGATTGTATTTACCTTGGCATGCAAGGGACGTATCTTCTTGATGACGTCACCACTGGTTTGAGTTCTCCGTAATAGTTCTTATGCTGTCCTAGTAGCAGAAGGTTTATTGACAATTAGACCTCTTCTCTAAACCCTCTGGCATATCTCTTTTTTCTCTTCTTCTGACATCTCAGATTCTTCCAAAGAGCCCCTCCACCAGCTTTACCCGCATAGATATGCTGATAAAGCGTTTCATGGCTAATCGGCAACTCTGCAGCAACCTGCTCGGGGCTAAGTTGCTCAGAGATGCGCTGAATGGCGGCTTTAAGCACATCAGGCTCAATGCGACTTACATTACAACAACCTATGGGCCGCTCCTGGGCAAGTCGATCGGCTTGCTTTGGTCGGTACCTGCGGCCCCCTTTGTTCCTTCAAATTTCTACAGAAATGATGGACTTAATCCTGCCAAGGTTATTGGCAATTGAGGAGCAGTTCAATCCTTCTTTCATGAGGCAAAAATCTGATATCGTTCAGTCTGGCTAAGGTGTTTATAGGTCATGGCAACTTAACTGTCCAGGTCAAGAAGCTGTGAATACTAAATCAATCCCAGTTTATTGACTTTTAGTCAACGTTGCACTTCGTCCTTAAATTCTCCGCATATTACTATTTTGACTTGGTTTTTTTAATAAACAACCCATCTAAACTCTCATACAAATATACTGACCTACATGTATATGCAACTATTTTCAAAAAATATTATTCTCCTTTTATGCCTCACCTATTCCGTCCTAGGCTGGTCGGGTGAAGTGCTTGTCGCCGTTGCAGCTAATTTCTCAGCCCCCATTCAAAGGATTACCGCTGCATTTGAAAAAGATACGGGAAACAAAGTAAACATCTCAATTGGATCTACGGGAAAGTTTTATACTCAAATTAAAAATGGCGCCCCATATCAAATTCTCCTAGCTGCTGATAATGAGACTCCAGAAAAACTAGAAAAAGAGGGTTTCGCTCAGGTAGGCTCTAAATTTACTTATGCCGTAGGCAAGTTAGTTTTATGGAGCAAGCAACCGGGTTTTGTTGACGAAAAGGGAGATGTATTGAAAAGTGGGAATTTTATGCACATCTCAGTTGCTGACCCTAAATTAGCTCCTTATGGATTAGCTGCGGTTCAGACGCTTGCTAAATTAGGGATAGATCATCAAATCACCAGCAAAGTTGTTTGGGGTGAAAACATAGGGCAAACTTTTTTGTTCGTTGACTCCAAATCTGCAGAGTTGGGTTTTGTTGCTTTGTCCCAGGTTTACGCAGATGGTCATATCAAAGAGGGTTCAGCCTGGGTTGTTCCCGAATCCATGCACACCCCCATTAAACAAGACGCCGTTTTATTAAGCCAAGGCGTAAAAAACCCTGTTGCATTAACTTTTTTTTCTTACTTAAAAAGCCCAAGAGTTAAAGAAATTATTAAATCCTATGGTTACGAACTTTCAAATTAAGTACGTATTGAAGCTAGTATGTTTGTCCTTGATGGAGATGATGCCTACCCCCGTTAATGGTGGAGAGCCGAGCCATTGAACAAAGCAAAAAGCTCACTAAAGAGTGAGCTTTTTGCAGGAGTATGTGGGGTGGCTGATGGGGCTCGAACCCACGACAACAGGAATCACAATCCTGGACTCTACCAGCTGAGCTACAGCCACCGTATTCTCAATTATACATTGCTTAATTATTTAATGCGCTTTTGATCTGCCCTAATCTACTTTAGGTAGCAACTTTGGGGATGGGGCATTAATTTTGACTTTAAATGTAGTCTTTAGGAAATTGTAGTACGCTAAATTTTCTGCAGCAGAAGCCGCTTGTGCGATCGTTGTTGATTGCTCAGATGCGTTTTTAGCAACAACATCGGCAGAGTAAGGAATCACTTTTAAGACTTCTACTACTGCGTAGCCCTGGGCATCTAGATCAACACCCGTCCAAGCTGGCAAGGAAGTAGCCGGCACTCTTAGCGCTGCATCTACAACAGTTTGAGCTAGCTTTTGAGCAGATTGTCGCGACACAATCACTGAAGCACCTAAATGAGCTGACTCTGGATGTTCTCTCCAGGTCGCTTGTCTCTCTATAGCTGTTTTCTTAGCTATCAAAAGAGCATTCTCACGCTCGTAAGCAACTCGAACCTTATCCTTAACCTCGTCGTAGGACAAAACTCTTGCTGGAGTGTATTTAACGATACGCGCTGAGGCTAAGAGGTTAGGCGCTAATTCTATGGCCTCAGTATTTCTCTTTTTATCAACAGAGTCTTTAGAGAATAACGCGGTCAGTATCTTAGGATTTTTCAGGGCGCCAAGTTGCACAGGGTTGGTTGCAGGTGAGACCCCGGCAAGAGTATGTATCTCTAATTTCAATTTATCAGCTGTTGGCTTTAAGCTATCAGACTGCTCGTAGACCATGTTAGTGAACAGCTCCGCGGATTCAGCAAATTTCTTTTGAGCACCCTGACGTCTGACCTGCGCCTCCAGAGTTGGCCTCATCTCCTCAAAGCTCGGTGTATGCAAAGCTTTAATATCTGTTAACTTGATGATGTGAAATCCAAAATCACTTTCAACTACATCACTAACCTGTCCTTTTTGCAATGAGAAGGCGGAATCTTCAAAGGGCTTGACCATAGATCCACGCGTAAAGAAGTCCAAATCACCGCCCTTTGCGGCTGAGACAGGATCCTGAGAGTTCTTTCTAGCAAGTTCAGCAAAACTTTGCGGATCTTTTCGAATTGCAGTTAGTAACTCCTGCGCTTTAGCTTTAGCTTTAGCACGAACATCTGCTGGAGCATCCTTCGCAGCCCCTATCAAAATATGACTAGCTCTTCGCTCCTCTTGCCCTGCTAACTTAGCGTTATTTTGTTCAAAATAAGTTTTTAGATCAGATTCATTAACCGAAACAGTCTTTTCAATAGAGGGCATATCAAGTAGTAAATACTCAACATCAGCAGACTCACTAGATTTAAACTCTTCTGAGTGAGCTTTATAAAAAGCGTTTAGTTGTTCTTCTGTCGGTTTAACATCTTTAAGGAAGTCTTCAGCCTTAAATATTTGAACTTGAATTTCCCGTTGCTCGTTGAAAGCTGACGTAGCAACATTTTTTAACGTGTCTGGCATAAAACTACCATTAGCAACACCAGTTATTACTTGTTGAACTGCTAAATCAGCACGCATACGGCCTTCAAAGGACTCTGCTGACATACCTTGAGTTGCTAATAATTGCTTGTAACGATCGATATCCAAGGAGCCATCAGGCTTGCGAAGTGAGGCAATCGTTGGATTTTTTTGAAGCTCCTGTGCTAAGCGTTGATCACTCACACTCAAATAAAGCTTGGATGAGGCAGTGGACAACAAACGATCCCTGACCATACGCTCAAGAATTTCGTACTTAACCTCTGGAGAATCAAGCCATTTTGCGTCAATGTTAGGCATTGACTCACGCAGTTTTTGAGTTTCCGCTCTTAAAGCATTGTCCCATTCTGACTGAGAAATATCTTGACCATCAACTACAGCAACTGCCTCTCCTTTTTCTCTGAAGCGGTTGTAACCATCGATGCCAAAAAGTACAAATGAGGGAAATACGAGTAAGACCAGCAAAAATTGCATGATCTTGTTATGTCGTCTTACGAAATCAAACATGCGCTAAAGCTCTAGTTATAAAAGAAAAAAGGCGAACCCGGGTTCGCCTAAAAGAAATGGTGGGTGCTGACGGTCTCGAACCGCCGACCTACGCCTTGTAAGGGCGCCGCTCTACCAACTGAGCTAAGCACCCCACCGAATCTGTAAATTAATTAAGGGCTTCTTTTAAAGCCTTACCTGGACGAAACTTGGGAACCTTTGCAGCCTTTATTTTAATCGCATTATGTGGGGGACGTGGGTTACGACCTGTTCGAGCAGCTCTTTTTGTGACTGCAAATGTACCAAAACCAACCAAAGTAACCGAACCACCCTTTTTAAGAGTTGTTTTTACAGCACCTAAAGTGGCATCTAGCGCACGACCAGCCGCTGCCTTAGAGATATCTGCATGTTTAGAAATATGTTCAATCAATTCAGTCTTGTTCACGAAATTTTCCCCTAATTAAAGGCTTGAATTAGTATCTAGAGTCAATAAACCCCTAGCTTATTTAAAGTTCTACTTTAAACGTAGCCAAGGGCTTTAAATTTTTGTCACTTAGACCAGAACTGTTCAAGGAATAAATATCAATTGAAATATGTTCAGGCTTGCGAAGACTAAATTCTAATCTTATTTATTGATTTATTCCATTCTTTGAAAGTCAAAATTCAAGATAAAAGCAAAAAGATTTTGAAAAAATGAATGAAATTTAACCTTTATGGAGTATTTCTGCGATTGATTTGCCTAAATCACTCGTTGTTGCTTTGCCCCCGATGTCAGGGGTGCGGGGTAATCCGTGAGCTGGGTCAAGTGCTTTTTCAATTGCTTTTAAGACCGCATCATGCGCATCTTTGTAACCAAGGAACTCCAACATCATTGCTCCACACCATATTTGTCCAATAGGATTAGCAATTCCTTTTCCGGCAATATCCGGGGCTGATCCGTGGACGGGCTCAAATAGCGAAGGAAACTGACGAGAAGGATTCAAATTTGCACTGGGAGCAATACCAATCGTGCCGGTACAAGCTGGGCCAAGGTCGCTCAAAATATCACCAAATAAATTGCTTGCAACTACTACATCAAAAAAATCAGGCCGCTGAACAAAGTGCGCGGTCAAAATATCAATATGAAATTTATCTACTTTGACCTCAGGATAAGACCTGGCCATTTCAGCCACACGTTCATCCCAGTAAGGCATCGTTATAGCAATCCCATTAGATTTAGTTGCACTTGTCAAATGTTTTTTAGGCCGTGATTGAGCTAACTCGAACGCAAATTTCAAAACTCGATCTACACCGACCCGAGACATAACGGTCTCTTGCATCACAATTTCTCTCTCGGTTCCTGGGTACATTCGTCCACCAATACTGGAATACTCTCCCTCGGTATTTTCTCGAACAATATACATATCAATTTCACCGGGAACTCTTGGGGTACCGTCGCGCCTGACAACGGGCGCAATAATTCCCGGCATTAAGCGCGCAGGTCGTAAATTCACATATTGATCAAATTCACGTCTAAATAAGAGCAACGATCCCCAAAGCGATAAATGATCGGCAATTTTTTCTGGCCATCCTACTGCACCAAAGTAAATAGCGTCATGAGAGCCCACAAGATCGCGCCAGTTATCGGGCATCATTTTCCCGTGTTTTTCAAAATAATCCCAACTTGAGAAATCAAAGTGATCAAAATGAAGGTCTATTCCAAATTTTTCTGCAGCAACCTCTAAGACTCTAATTCCCTCTGGCATTACCTCTTTTCCAATACCGTCTCCAGCTATAACTGCAATTCTTTTCTTAGACATTCTTTTCTTCCTCTTTCATTAATTCAGTAAGTTAATTAACCGGTCTGAGTTTCCCTAACGACCAAACTCACCCCAAAAGCGGTCAACGCAACACCAAGTAGGGTAGTAAGTGTAATAGGTTCGTCAAAAAGAAACCAGGCTAAAAGGGCCGTTGTAGGGGGTACAAGGTAAAACAAACTAGTAACAGCCGAGGCAGCGCCCTTTTGAATCAACATGTAAAACAATGAGCTCGCACCAACGGTTAAGCCAAAAACTGACCAGGCCAGTGAATATACGAATTGATTGTTCCACTGTATTGCCTCTGTCTCCAAAAGTGCGAATGGAAGGGTAATAATTAATGCGGCAAATACTTGAAGCGTATTGGCAGTCCTAACATCACAAGGCTTTACAAAAGCTTTCTGATAAAGGGTTCCAATGGTAATACTCAAGAGCGCGCAAACCTCAGCCCCTAGACCCCAACCAGTTAGGGAAATACCATCACTCAATTTATTAAACAATACGAGTATCACCCCGCCAAAACCTAGCCATAACCCACCCCATTGACGAGTTGTGATTTGATGTTTCCTGGACGCCAGCCAAATCGCGGTAAGTACAGGTTGCAAACCCACAATTAAAGCAGTTAATCCCGATCCAATTCCTGACTTCACACCGACCCAGACCCCACCTAAATAGCCAGCCTGTATGAAGAGTCCAGTAACGCTTAGATGGAACCACTGTTTACGCTCCTTGGGCCACTGAATTTTCGCAATAAAAATCCATGGAAGGAATACAACAATCGTAAACAAGAACCTTAACTCCAAGAACTTAAAAGGGGGAGATAAAGGCATTCCGTAGCGAGCAACAATAAACCCAGTGCTCCACAGGAAAATAAATAGCGGTGGGGTTAGTCTCACCCACGGAACAGTTAAAGACAGTCGCATCATTCAGCTGATGCCCGGATATACGGTAGCGCTTTTTGTAAATAATAAATCATTGACCAGACAGTAAGCACAGCTGCAATCCAAATTAATATCTGACCTATAAATCCAGTATCCCAGTCACCCCATAATTTTCCGTCGTAAAGTAAAAAAGGAATAGCTATCATTTGCGCACTAGTTTTAACTTTACCAATCATATGGACAGCGACGCTTTTTAAAGCGCCAATTTGGGCCATCCACTCTCTCAGCGCAGAGATAGCAATTTCCCGTCCGATGATGATCAGAGCAACAAAGACATCTGCACGCCCTAGGTGAACCAGAACCAACAAACTAGCGCAAACGAGAAACTTATCTGCAACTGGATCTAAGAATGCTCCAAAAGCTGAGGTTTGATTTAATTTCCTGGCCAAATAGCCATCTAGCCAATCCGTTAAAGCAAATACAACAAACATTGCTGTAGCAAGGGTATTTTGAGTTTCTTTCTCAAAGGGCAAATAAAAAACAACTGCCAACAATGGGATAGCAACAATTCTGGTCCAAGTCAAAAGCGTAGGTATTGTGTAGAACATTTCATTCAATCATAAATGACTTGGGCTTGCCCCAAATATGCTTGGTGGGTCCAGCCAGCGATTGCTGCATCGGTTGGATAAAAACGGGCAACTTGGCCGAGTTCAATTTCAGCCTGAATATCGCCTCTTAAAAGCTGCATCCGGACTCCTAGGCCTCGTACGAGTTCCCCGTGCTCTGTCAATTCATGTCTAGGGGGAAACTCCTTTATTAAACGAGCAACGTCCGGACTAGAGCCGTTCACGAGGAGTTTAAGATATTTTCCAAATCTACAGCGCGCACCAGCCAAATCCCAGATTTGTTGAACATTCACTCTCAATGCGCCCGAGCCAGAGAAGCGGTCTGCTTGCACTCGAGCCATAACAACGATCAACTCATCTTCTTTTAGGATATTTTTATGAGCGTTCATTAACCTCTCATCAACAGATGCATCTAAGCATGCAGTTTTATCATCTAATTTGAATAAAGCAAGTTTGCCTCTTTGTCCTGTGATGACCCTAAACTCACTAACCATACCCGCTAAGAGTTGGGGCTCCTTTGATTCCATAACGTCTTTTAAAGAACGTTTAGCAAATCGCCTTACCTCAACTTGAACTTCATCAAATAAATGGCCAGATAAATAAAAGCCTAATGCAGCTTTCTCGTTGGCTAATTGCTCGCGAACACCCCAAGGTTTTTGTACTACATAATCAGGCTCCTCTTGCATTGAGCCCACACCGTCGTCGTGGGCATCAAACAGCCCACCTTGATTAGCACTAGCCTCTACAGCGAGGGCATATTCAAAAGCCTTATCTAAAGTTGCGACCAAAGTAGCCCTATCTCTACTGACACAGTCAAATGCTCCAGCCTTGATCAAAGCCTCTACAGATCGTTTATTTACCTTTGATCTGTCAATACGTTTGCAAAAATCAAAGAGACTCGTGAAAGGACCATTCTCCTCGCGTTCCCGAACGATGGCCTCTACAGCTTGTTGCCCAGTCCCCTTTACAGCGCCAAGTCCATAACAAACCATAGAGTTGGAGACCGGCCAAAAGAAATATTGACCTCGATTTACATTGGGCGACTCAAACTCAACGCCAAATCTCTTTGCATCTTCAAAAAGTACGCGCAATTTGTCCGTGTTATCCATCTCAACGGTCATATTTGCGCAGAAAAATTCCGCAGTAAAGTGCACCTTCACCCAAGCGGTATGATATGCAAGAAGTGAGTAAGCTGCAGCGTGAGATTTATTGAATCCGTAACCAGCGAAACGCTCCATTAAGTCAAAAATCTCGTCAGCCGTTTCAATATTAATGTTATTTTTAACTGCACCGTCTCTGAATATCTGACGGTGCAATGCCATCTCTTCAGCTTTTTTCTTACCCATCGCACGCCGAAGTAAATCTGCGCCGCCTAGTGTGTAGCCACCTAACACCTGAGCTGTTTGCATCACCTGCTCTTGATAAACCATGATGCCGTAGGTCTCGGATAGCACGCCCTCAACCAATGGGTGGGGATAAAGAACCTCCTCACGCCCATGCTTTCTGGCAACGAAACTTGGAATCAAATCCATAGGGCCAGGTCGATACAAAGCATTTAATGCAATTAAATCCTCAAGTCGAGTTGGTTTAGCGTCCCTGAGCATGCCTTGCATGCCACGGCTCTCAAACTGGAAAACCGCTTCTGTTTTACCGTCCGTAAAAAGTTGATACGTTGGCTTGTCGTCAAGGGGAATATCCTCAAATGCAAAACTCTCTTGCCCTGGATGTCTGGATTTGATGAGTTCTTTCGCCCTCTCCAATATAGTTAGAGTTGCCAATCCCAAGAAGTCAAATTTCACCAATCCCGCAGCCTCTACGTCATCCTTGTCAAACTGACTTACTGCGGAATCACTGCCGGGTTGTTGATAGAGTGGGCAAAAATCAGTTAGTTGACCAGGCGCTATAAGTACCCCACCCGCATGCATTCCTACATTACGAGTCAACCCTTCTAGGTTTTGAGCAAGTGAGAAAAGTATTTTTGTCTCCTCCTCGTGCGCTAAGCGGTCGGCGAGCAAAGGCTCCGCTTCAACAGCCTTTTCTAGGGTCATATGAACGCCAGGTTTATTGGGAATGAGTTTGGCTATTCCATCGCAAAATGAATAATTTAAATCCAGTACACGCCCCACATCACGAATAGCAGCACGCGCGGCCATGGTTCCAAAAGTTACGATTTGAGAAACAGCGTCTCGCCCGTACTTTTGTTTCACATACTCAATAACGCGGTCTCTGTTTGCTTGGCAAAAGTCAATATCAAAGTCCGGCATCGAGACGCGTTCAGGATTTAAGAACCTCTCAAAAAGCAAGTTGTATTGCAAAGGATCCAAGTCGGTAATCTTGAGCGCATAAGCAACCAGTGAACCAGCACCCGAGCCCCGGCCAGGCCCCACAGGACAACCGTTATTTTTTGCCCAATTGATAAAGTCACTCACGATTAAAAAATAGCCCGGAAAACCCATCTTAAGGATGGTGTTGATTTCAAAATCTAGGCGATCTACGTAAGTAGGAGTCCTCTCAACTCGAACACTCTCTTGGGGAAACAAATGCAGCAATCTTTCTTGAAGTCCTTTGTGAGACTCTTGCCTGAAGAATTCATCAATAGGCATGGGGCGACCATCAATCTCGGGCGTCGGATAATTGGGTAACTGTGGCTTACCCAAGGACAAAGATAAATTACAACGCTTTGCAATTTCAACACTATTTGAGAGCGCAGAGGGAACATCTTTAAAGAGCTCCTGCATTTGTGCACTGGTCTTAAAGTATTGATCAGGCGTAAATTTTCTAACCCTTCGCGTGTTGCCCAATATTTCGCCCTCGGCGATACATACGCGAGCTTCATGAGCCTCATAGTCTTCTGGTTTTAAAAACTGTAAGGGATGAGTTGCGACTACGGGAAGCTTGAGTTGAGACGCGAGAAGCACACTTGCTTGAACTAGTTTCTCATCGTCAACTCTATCTGCACGTTGAAGTTCAATATAAAAACGGTGAGGAAAAATTTCTGCTAAATCTATAGCAATTTGACTGGCTTTTGAATTATCTTGGTTAATTAATGCCTGCCCAAGGGCTCCAGTGCTTGCGCCAGACAAAGCAATGAGTCCTCCCGAATGCGCTTTGAGCCAATCAAGTTTAATTAGACTTTGTGTTTTACAAACATTCTCAGTCCATCCCTTTGTCAAGAGTTGGCACAAGTTCAAGTAGCCCTGGGAATTTTGAACCAATAGCAAAAGTCTGGAACTAAGATCGGATCTGGCTGGATCATGCTGTACGTGAATATCAGCTCCGATTAGGGGCTTTACGCCATTTGTGCGACATTCTTTATAAAACTTGATTGCACCAAAGAGATTATTCAGATCAGTAATTGCTAATGCGGGCTGATGATCAGACTGCGCGGCTTGAACCACATTCTCAATGCGGTTAGAGCCGTCAATAATGGAGTACTCGGTATGCAAGCGCAGGTGAACAAACATATCTGTAAAACTATTAAATTACTACTTAATTAAAAAATATAAACGATTACTTTTCGATTATTGACTCTTGCATGGCCTCAACAAGTGTTTGTGGAGACTGGGCTCCGCTCACAGCCAATCGCCCGTTAAAAACAAAAAAAGGTACTCCCTGAACACCCATCTCACGGGCTTGGGTGTCAGCAACTTCAATTCTTTGTACAGCCTGTGCAGAGTAAAGTGCCTCTTGAATTTTATGTGCGTCTAACCCGACATCTGTAGCAATTTGCTCCAACACAGCATCGCTGGTCAAGTCCTTACTTTGGATAAAGTAGGCATCAAAAAGAGTCTGAACCATCTTCTCTTGGAGTGCAGAACCTTCACAAGCAGCAATCAAGCTGTGTGCTTTGCGCGTATTGGGTTGTCTTTGAATTTTGTCGAAAGCAAACTCAATTCCGACCTCCAAGCCCACTCCCTTTACACGGTCGTAAACATTGGAGGCCCTGTCCCCGAACTTTTGGCTCACATACAAAGCACGGTCCATTCCTGCTGGGTCTAAAGTAGGGTTTAGTTGAAAAGGGTGCCACCTTACGATTGGCTCCTGCGCCCCTGGATTGGCACTTTTGAATTCCTTCAAAGCAGATTCTAGTTTCACCTTTCCGATATAGCACCAAGGACAAACCACATCAGAGATGACATCTATAGTTAGAGACATTTTCAAAAACTCCGAATCCATTATTTGTTATTCTGAACTAGCTCTAGTTTAATTTTTGTCAAAATTGAACCCCTCTTACATCGTCTAGCCTAACTCCAGTGTAGTTCACCTTAATACCCTCCTAGAAGTGTTTTTTTTAGTTTCTGTCACAATAGCACTTATGTCACAATTTAGGGCTCGGCCCTAAAGCTACCAAGCCCGACGATCAAGATACTCTTTTAGTATCTTGATCGCCTTAAAAAATTAACCTCTCCCAAATTAAAACCAAAAGGAAAGATCATGGCAAGCGAGCTAATTAAGCATATTTCTGACGACAGTTTTGAGAAAGAAGTTCTCCAATCAACCGAGCCTGTCCTTGTTGATTACTGGGCAGAGTGGTGCGGCCCTTGCAAAATGATTGCTCCAATTCTGGACGAAGTTGCGGGAAATTACCAAGGCAAGTTGCAAATTGCAAAAATGAATGTTGACGAAAACCGCGAAATTCCAGGTAAATTTGGCATACGCGGTATTCCAACCTTAATGTTATTTAAGAATGGCCAACTCGCTGCCACCAAAGTCGGCGCGTTAAGCAAGTCGCAGTTAACAGAATTTATCGACCAACAGTTGGCCTAACATTTAGTTGATGGCTCGGGTTAAAGTCTAAGTTATTTGCCTAACTCGTTGATTTTTAATCTGCTCTGATTTTTTACTTCTGGGCTAACAAGTATCACTTGCTACCCATAACTGTTTTCTTATTCCCTTTGGTCCAATGAACACATCCATCGGATCAAAGGTTTTTAGAGGGAAAACTACAATTCGTTAAAAACGCTGATTTCCTGTCATAATACGGTTGATCACCAGATCTTTTTAACAAAGATCGGTTTAAGTGATTGAATTTGGGCACTATGCCCACACAAGTCTAACGCTTACCCCCCCTTCCTTTATTTCGAACTCCCCCCTTGGAGTCTTTACATGCATCTTAACGAACTCAAGGCACTTCATGTGTCTGAAGTCCTCAAACAAGCAGACGATCTTGAAATAGAAAATACAGGTCGTATGCGCAAACAAGAGCTGATGTTTGCAATTATCAAAAAAAGAGCTCGCGCAGGCGAGCAAGTCTTTGCAGACGGTGTTTTGGAGATACTTCCAGACGGCTTTGGATTCCTAAGGAGTCCTGACACTAGTTACACCGCGAGTACGGACGATATTTATATCAGCCCAAGCCAAGTTCGCAGATTTAACCTACACACAGGCGATATGGTCGAGGGCGAGGTTCGTATTCCAAAGGAAGGTGAGCGTTATTTTGCGCTCACCAAGCTGGATAAAGTCAACGGCGATCTGCCCGAGAACAACAAACACAAGGTAATGTTTGAGAACTTGACGCCATTGTTTCCAAAAGAACACATGCGTTTAGAGCGTGATATCAAGGGCGATGAAAATATCACAGGTCGTATTATTGACATTATTGCGCCTATTGGTAAAGGTCAAAGAGCTTTATTGGTTGCACCACCAAAGAGTGGAAAAACTGTGATGATGCAACACATCGCTCACGCCATCACCGCCAACTACCCAGATTCGCACATGATGGTGCTGCTTGTGGATGAGCGCCCAGAAGAGGTAACTGAGATGCAACGCAGCGTTAAGGGTGAGGTAATCGCCTCCACTTTTGATGAGGCTGCTGCAAGGCACGTTCACGTAGCTGAAATGGTTATCGAACGAGCTAAAAGGCTTGTTGAGCTCAAAAAAGATGTTGTGATTTTGCTTGACTCCATCACACGTTTGGCTAGGGCTTACAACAACGTTGTACCTAGCTCCGGAAAAGTTCTAACCGGTGGTGTTGACGCTAATGCGCTTCAAAGACCTAAGCGTTTCTTTGGAGCGGCTCGAAAGGTCGAAGAAGGTGGCTCACTAACCATCATCGCCACAGCACTGGTTGAGACTGGAAGCCGTATGGATGAGGTGATCTTTGAAGAATTCAAAGGAACAGGTAATTGTGAAATTCACCTAGACCGCAGACTTTACGAAAAACGTGTGTTCCCCGCAATACAACTTAACCGAAGTGGAACGCGACGCGAGGAACTGTTGTTCGCACCTGAAATTCTCCAGAAAACTCGTATCCTCAGGCAGCTCATTTACAACATGGATGAGATCGAATCCATGGAACTGATGCTCAAAAACATGAAGTCAACAAAAACCAACGTTGATTTCTTTGATCTGATGCGCCGCGGAGGCTAAACCAACACTTTTTGCCTACAATAAAAGTCAGATCTATGGCATAATAGTGGGTTACGCGAAAAGTTCGGTAGAAGTGGTCTACCGTGGCTATCGCACTTGAAACTTAAGGATTTATTATGAAAGAAGGCATTCACCCCGAATACCGCGAAGTTTGTTTCGTTGACCTCTCCAATGGTTTTAAATTCGTTACACGCTCATGCCTGAGCGCGAAAGAAACAGTGAAAATGGACGATGGACGTGAACTTCCCTTGTTCAAGCTAGATACATCAAGCGAATCTCATCCTTTTTACACAGGTACACAAAAATCTGTAGATACTATGGGTGGACGTGTTGAGCGCTTCCGCAACAAATACGGAAAAACAGCTGCAAAGTAAGCTGCGTATTAATTTACAGGGCAGCACGGGCAACCGTTGCTGCCTTTTTTCATGGTCATTCTTGCCTTGTAATCCAAGCATGAAATTCGGCTAAAGTGTTAAAGTAGCTTTGTGAATACCCCAACTCCCGCCATTGTTCCCCAGTACGCAGTTCGAAGACTGCCCCTATGGGCTTTACTTGCACTGAGTGCTCTTTATGTTCTTTCGGGTTTTGTTGGACGCGCACCTTGGAAAGCTGCTGATATCACTGCCTTTGGTTACATGCTTGAGTTGACTCATTCGGGCCTCAGTCCCTGGACATGGCCTTCAATCACGCCCTCCCTTGGCGGGTTAACTCCAGAGATAGACAGCACACTTAGTTACGCTGTAGGTGCTTGGTCCATTGAATTCTTTACTAATCACTTGCACTGGTTTGCCGCGGACACTTCAGCTTGCATACCCTTCATCATTTTTTTAGCTCTAACGCTTCTTTGTACGTGGCATAGTGTTTACTACCTCGCCTTGAGCCCACAAGCCAAACCCGTGCAATTTGCTTTTGGAGGGCAAGCCAATTCAAATGACTATGCACTTGCATTGGCCGATGCATGTGTCCTAGCGCTTATAGCAACTCTGGGCTTAGCTCAACTCGGCCATGAAAGTACACCCACAGTTGCGCAACTGGGTATGGTGAGTTTGGTGATGCTCGGATTCTCCATGATGGCGTTTCAACCTCTCAAAGCACAAGTGATACTAGGAACAGGACTCTTTGGTCTAAGCCTGATGGGTGCGCCAAGTCTCAGCGTGATTTTAGGTTTGGGTGGAGCATGCGTATGCGCGCTGGACAAAGACTCTAACAGTAGCAAACAACACAGCTTTATGATGCTGATCCTGTGCCTAGGAGTCGCTGTCCTTAGTCACTTGCTGCATTTGTGGCAATGGAGACTTGCTCCACTAGCTAGAACGTGGACAGAGTTACCAAGTCTTGGAAGGCTACTTATTTGGTTTTGTTGGCCTGTATGGCCTTTGGTGCTTTGGACGCTTTGGCGTTGGCGCAACCAATGGGCAAGTGTGCACTGGAGTCGTCATCTCATTATCCCGTTACTACACCTTTTTGTGATTAGTATTGCTGCAGTGCTCACTTACTCACAAGAACGCACATTGCTCTTGGCACTTCCTGCAATGGCCGCTTTGGCTGCTTTTTCACTTCCTACGCTTACTCGTGGCGTAAAAGCGTTGATCGATTGGTTCACACTGCTTTTGTTTAGCGGATGTGCATTTGTAATTTGGGTTATTTGGATTGCATATCAAACGGGATGGCCTGAACAACCCGCAAAGAATGTGGCAAGGCTGATACCAGGTTTTATTTCACATTTTTACGTTGAAACTTTTATCTTAGCGCTTTTGGCTACATTTACGTGGGGCTTTATCGTGCACTGGAGAGTAGGACGCAATCCAACTGCCCTTTGGAAAACACTGATCTTGCCTGCAGGTGGTGCTGCGCTTTGCTGGTTTTTAGTAATGAGTTTGTGGCTCCCACCGGTGGACTATGGACGTAGTTATGTGGCCCTCACTCGTAGAGTTCAAGAAAACATCGGTACACCCCCCTGCGCCTATGTTTGGAGACTAACTCGTCCTCAAACAACTGCACTCAAATATCACATTAATTTAAATTTAGTTGACTTCCAAAAGAGTGATCAATTACTAAACGCAGTATTAGACCAATTACGCAGCGATTCAATTAAGAATGATGCCTCCAAAGTTATACCGAACAATACCCGCGCGAGCACAGCCCCCGAATGCGAATGGTTGCTTGTGAGCGGAGAGCACAAGCAAGAGATACAAACAATCATCAATCAACATCAAGCAGGAAATTGGGATATACATAAAGTGCTCAGAAAACCATCCGATCCCGATGAGGATTTGGTAATCTTTAGGCATAAACAGTAAGACCGATTCATGACAAATCCACCGCAGGTGAGTCAATCCGACTCACAAACAGATCAGAGCGGAGAAAGCTTTAAACCTCAATCAGAGCGTAAACTCATCTTCAATCACGCCCTAACTGTTTGGGTAGGACAAATAGCAGTGATGAGTTTTGGGATTACAGACACTGTTGTTGCAGGCCGCTTTAGTGAGCACGCACTAGCAACTCTCTCAATCGGATCAGCGTTTTATATTACCGTCTATGTTGCTTTGATGGGCGTACTACAAGCGCTATTACCCGCACTTGCTGAACTAAGGGGTGCAGGCAAAGCGCACGCCTTAGGCGCAACATTTAGACAATCTTTGTATCTTTGTCTAATTACAAGTGCTTTGGGCGTAATTGCACTCTTATCACCTCACTTAATATTTGAACGCACACAAGTTCCTGCAACATTAAGGATTGAGGCTCAGTCCTATTTAGCAGTCCTTGCAATTGCACTGCCCCCAGCATTATTTTTTCGGATGTTCAGTACGCTCAACCAAAGTCTTGGCAGACCTCAGCTTGTTACTTGGGTTCAAATAGCTGCCCTATTGGTAAAGATTCCTTTATCAATATTACTTACCTTTGGCGCATTTGGTATTGATGGTTTAGGGGTTGTAGGGTGTGCAGTGGCAACACTACTTGTTAATTATCTAATGATGATTCTGGCGTTAATCCTCCTTAAAACACAGTCCATTTATCACCCCTATAGGGTTTGGGCTCGCTTAGAAAGGGTTAACTGGGGAGAGCTGTATGCGCTTGCCAAATTAGGCATCCCCAATGCCCTTAGCGTGACTGTAGAGGTGACTTCATTTACTCTGATGGCCTTCTTTATTGCAAGAATGGGAACGCAAGCCTCAGCAAGTCACCAAATCGTGGCCAATTTTGCAGCTCTTATGTATATGGTGCCTCTTTCCTTATCAATTGCAACCAGCGCAAGGGTGAGTTTTTGGATTGGTGCAAACAAAAGAGAGTCTTCACATAAAGCCATCAAAATTGGTTTTCAAAACGTCATCTTCATGGCCACTGTAAGTATCAGTTTATTGACAATATTTAGGACTTGGATCGCTGAGATTTACTCACCCAACCCAGAGGTAGCAAACTTGGCGTCCGACATGTTAGCTTGGTTATGTCTTTACCATATTGGAGACTCATTACAGGTACTGTGTTTTTTCATCTTACGTTGCTACAAAATCACCTTAAAGCCCTTGTTGATTTATAGCGTGATGCTTTGGGGCGTAGGACTTTTTGGTGGCTATACCCTTGCGTACGAGGGGGTAGCTTCTACGCCCGCACTAATGAGTCCTAAAGCCTTTTGGATTGCTTCTAGTACTGCATTGGTTTTAAGCGCCCTATTACTGATTGCCTTGGTTGTACAAGCACAAAGGGCTAACACTCGGTTAGCCAGGTCTTAAGGTTAAAGGACTTTGCGCAATCGTTCTAAAGGAATCCTTAAAGCGAACCGGGATCCTTTACCAAGTTGACTGGATATATTTAACTGCGCATCATGTCTTTGTGCGACGTGTTTCACAATTGCAAGACCGAGTCCCGTTCCACCACTCTCTCTTGAGCGGCTTCGGTCCACTCTGTAAAACCGCTCTGTTAACCGAGGTAGATGCTCAGGGGCTATACCTGGACCCGTATCTTCTACACTAAACTCAAATCCCGCCTCAACTTGCCGAATCAACTTGACATTAATAGAGCCCCCCTCAGGCGTATAACGTACAGCGTTAGTGACCAAATTAGTCATGGCGCTAAGTAACTCGTTTCTAGAGCCAGCGATTTCAAACTCATGGGCTGACTCATCAATTTCGAAAACTAGGGTTTGAGGTTGTGCTGAGTACAACAACTTTGAGAGTGATCTAGCTTCTTGCTCACACTGCTGCCAAAGGACCATAATAGGGGTCCATTCACTCTTACTCGGAACAGGTGACCCCTCTAATTTGGAGAGCGTCAACAAATCGTTAACGAGCGTTTGCATGCGGGTAGATTGTTGGGCCATCAACTCTAAATAGCCTTGGCTTTCCTCTTTCGTTACAGGCAAAGTCAACAGCGTCTCTATGAACCCCGCTAAAACGGTCAAAGGCGTTCTAATTTCATGAGACACGTTAGCAACAAAGTCCCTACGCATGACCTCTGCTTGTTCGATTTGAGTAATATCTCGGGAGAGAAGTAGCCGCCTGCCCTCGCCGTAGCGAAATAATTGAAGTGATATTTTTCGGGGACTCTCTGGCCTACTAGTTCGAGCTTGAATCACAATCTCCTCGCCTGCTCGCTCTTCTCGCAAGTATTGGCTAAACACTGGATCTCTGACTAAGTTTGGAATCAACTGAAGCAAGTCACGCTCCATATCAATACCTAAGTGTTGAGCGGCAGTTTGGTTACACCACTCTATCCGTAGCTCAGCATCTAACAACATAACTCCGTTAGGGGATGCCTGTATAGCTGACAAAAAATCGTTTAGGCGCTGAACGCTTTGTTCATTTAATTTTTCTTGAGCTCGTTGAAGTCGAATTACTTTATCAACGATAGTTTCTAGATCACCCACCTTTGTAGGTCGAACATTGAAATCGGGATTTTGCAACCATCTCAATAGGTTGGCTCGCTTATACTGCTCAAAAATAAGCCAAGAGATAGCAACTAAGAATAATCCTAAACCAGCTCCAGAACTGGAACTACCGCTAAGTAAGTAACCTAAGACTGCACCAAGTAGAAGAAGGAGTAAAAATTTAATGACTTGCCAGAACATTTCTACAAGGCGTGCGCGTTAACCGTTAAACGGTAACCAGCACCTCTGACAGTCTCAATCATTGAACCAGCCTCGCCTAGAGCCTCTCGTAAGCGCTTGACGTGAACATCGACGGTTCTCTCCTCAATGAAGACATGATCCCCCCAAACTTTATCCAAAAGTTGAGAGCGAGAGTGAACGCGTTCGGTGTGGTGCATAAAGAAGCTAAGAAGTTTGAACTCAGTTGGCCCCATTTTAAGGCTTTGGCCCGCGAACGTCACCCTGTAAGAGGAACCATCCAAACTAAGCGCACCAACAGTCACACTCTCAGCAACTTGCTCAGGGGCACGTCGTCTTAAAACAGCGCGGATTCTGGCTAGTAACTCCTGCGTAGAAAAGGGCTTGGTAATGTAATCATCAGCACCTGCGTCTAAGCCCATAACTTTATCGCTCTCGTCGCCTCTTGCCGTTAGCATCAAAATTGGAACGGATTTAATTCTTGGGTCAGCGCGCCACTTCTTGGCTAATGACACCCCACTTTGCCCTGGCAACATCCAATCCAACAAAATGACATCGGGTAAGACAGAATCAATCTCTCGCTGAGCAGTGTCTCCATCCTCGGACCATATGGGAGTGAATCCGTTGTGACGCAGATTAACTGAGATCAACTCTGCAATCGCTTTCTCATCCTCAACTATTAATACTCTGGGCAAATGTGAACGCATATTCTATTTTTACTATTAGCTTATTCAACAAAAATCTTTGAAATTTAAAGGCCACCTTACAGGACAGAAGACTCAATCTCTTCGATAGATGTATGTCTAATATCTGCACCTTTGACGATGTAAATAATGCATTCAGCAATATTTTTTGCATGATCACCGATTCGCTCAATCGCTTTAGCGATAAAAAGCAGGTCTAGACTAGCGGAGATAGTTCTTGGATCCTCCATCATGTAAGTAATCAGCTTACGAACAAATCCGTCAAACTCCTTGTCAATTAAATCATCCTCTTTCAAAATAGTCACCGCTGATTGGGTGTCTAGGCGAGCGAATCCATCTAGAGCTTTGCGAAGTTGACTACTAGCCATCTCAGTTGCAAGTCTCAATTCTGAGGAGGGCAGTTTACGGGGTGTTCCCCCCTCGATAATGGAGCGAACCATTTTGGCAATTTTTTGAGCTTCATCCCCAGTACGCTCTAAATTAGCAGTGATCTTTGAAATTGCCATCAACAAACGTAAGTCCCTGGCGGTTGGTTGACGACGTCCAATGATTGATGCTAGTTCTCGGTCGATCTCAACCTCCATAGCATTAACACGGTCCTCTGCCTCTGAGACTTGATCAGTTACATCAGTGCTTAACTGCGTTAGTGAATATACAGATTGTCTAATTTGCGACTCAACCAAGCCTCCCATCTCCATCACGCGCGAGCAAACGTCGTTGATCTCGCTGTCAAACTGGGTAGATAGATGTTTATCTGGCATTTTGCGTCCTTATATCTTTTAAATAACTTATCTGGAATGCTCTTGGGGATTTATTACCCAAAGCGGCCTGTAATGTAGTCTTCGGTTTCTTTACGCTGAGGTTTAAAGAAGAGTTGTTCTGTGGGTCCGAACTCAACTAAATCACCTAGATACATATAAGCGGTAAAGTCGCTACAACGGGCAGCCTGTTGCATGTTGTGGGTTACGATGACTACGGTGTAATCTTGTTTGAGCTCAATGATGAGTTCCTCAACCTTTGCCGTAGATATAGGATCCAAAGCTGAACAGGGTTCATCTAACAACAAAATTTCAGGTTTGATCGCAATACCGCGAGCAATACAAAGTCTTTGCTGCTGACCACCTGAGAGGCCGCTTCCGCTTTGGTTTAGCTTGTCTTTGACCTCTGTCCATAGGGCAGCTTTCTTAAGCGCCCACTCCACGCGGTCATCCATGTCGTTGGTATTTAAATCCTCAAACAAACGAACACCGAAAGCAATGTTGTCGTATATTGACATTGGAAAAGGTGTCGGCTTTTGGAAAACCATGCCTACTTTTGCACGGATGAGTGAGACATCCATCTGGGACGTAAGAAGATTCTCACCATCGAGCTCAATTAAACCTTCAGCACGTTGCTCTGGGTAGAGTTCATACATACGGTTAAAAGTGCGTAGTAATGTTGACTTACCGCATCCAGAGGGACCAATAAAAGCGGTTACTTGATTCTCAGGTATCTCAAGATTAATGTTCTTGAGTGCATGAAATTTACCGTAGTAGAAATTTAAATCTTTAACGGTAATTTTTGCTTTGTTTGCGACTGCAACTTCCATATCATTATTCCTTAGTTAGTGTCAGCTCTTTTGGCTTGTGATCGAACGCGCCAATATATTCAAACCTAAAACTGCAACAGTTATCAAGAAAACTCCGGCCCAAGCCAGTTGTTGCCAATTTTCATGAGGACTCATTGCAAACTTAAAAATAGTCACCGGCAAACTAGCCATTGGAGAGCTCAGATCGGTAGACCAAAACTGATTGCTTAGCGCTGTCAGCAGTAATGGAGCAGTCTCACCTGATATGCGAGCAACTGCAAGCAATATCCCGGTTACTACACCCGCCTGGGCAGAGCGAAGCGTAATACTCAAAATTACTTTCCATTTAGGAGTACCAAGTGCATAGGCCGCTTCACGAAGTCCGGGGGGCACTAGCGAGAGCATGTTCTCAGTCGTTCTAATCACAACTGGAATCACAATAAGCGCAAGTGCGATAGATCCAGCCCAGCCAGAAAAAGCCTTGAAGTGAGCAAATAAAAGCATGTTGTAAACAAATAGACCAATCACGATGGAAGGTGCTGAAAGCAAAATATCGTTTACAAAGCGTGTCACAACAGATAACGTACCTTTTGGGTTGTACTCAGCCAAGTAGATACCGGCCATGATACCGATTGGTGTGCCAATCAACGTTGCTAAGGTGACCATCAACAGAGAACCAAAAATAGCATTCGCTAGACCGCCGCCCTCCTCTCCAGGGTTTGGTGTGTCCTGAGTGAGAGTCGCAAAGCTTAAGCCTCCAAATCCCAAGACTAAAGTTTCATACAAAATCCAAACCAACCATATCAAACCAAAGATCATGGCAGCTACGGATAAAAACAACGCAACTTTGTTGATCCTATTACGTGATAAAAATTTCTGATATTTAGGATCTTGGAGTAATTCTTCTTGAGTCATGATTTTGTTCCCTCACTTTTGCGTAACTGAGCCAACATAAACTTGGACATTGACAACACCACAAAAGTAATAAAGAAAAGCACTAAGCCTAAATAAATGAGAGATGCTTTGTGTAACCCCTCTGATGCCTCTGCAAATTCACTCGCTAACACAGAGGTGATACTATTTGCAGCGGAGAACAAGCTGATTGAGGAGAGTTGATTAATATTTCCGATCACAAAAGTAACAGCCATGGTCTCACCTAGAGCGCGACCTAAACCGAGCATGACGCCACCAACAACACCTGCTTTGGTGTAGGGGAGCACCACTTTGCTTACAACCTCCCAGGTCGTTGCGCCGAGCCCATACGCTGACTCTTTAAGCAACGGCGGTGTAACTTCAAATACATCCCTAATCACAGATGAGATGAAGGGAATAATCATGATGGCCAAAATAATGCCAGCCGATAAAATACCAATTCCAACAGGTGGACCACTAACCAATTGATCTAGGAGGGGCACACCTCTTAGAAGTTTTTGCAGAGGCAATTGAACATATGTTGCCAAAATTGGACTAAAAACCAATAATCCCCACATGCCGTAGACAATCGAGGGTATAGCTGCTAATAATTCAATCGCAGTACCAAGGGGCCGTTTGAGCCACGCTGGGGACAATTCTGTTAAAAATATTGCAATACCAAAACTAACTGGAACTGCTACCAAAAGCGCGATCAGCGACGTAGCAATCGTGCCGTAAATCATAACTAGTCCACCAAACTCTCCTTTCACAGGATCCCAGACCATACTGGTTAAAAATCCAAGACCGAAGTGGCTGATAGCAGGCCAGGCTCCCACTACTAATGAGAGCAAAATACCAAATAAAACGGTCAAAGTGACACAGACACTTAAAAAGGCAATGAGACCAAAAGCCTTGTCAAATAAAGTACCGTATCGAGTCGTCCTTGGTGAGGGGGGTGGGGACATAGAGCGATCTTTGTAATTAGTCATAAATGCAGAATCAAGGGAAGATCTTTGAGGGGATGCGGATGAAATGGACACTAAGTGATCTCCCTTGAAAAATCAGAAAAACTGAGAACGTGATCATCAAACTCAAATAAGTAAAGCTTGTGCGGCTTTATTTCAAGTTTGTGATCACGTTAAACGCATTACTTGTAAGAGATAGTCTTACCAGAAGCGTCTTTGATTTGATTCCATGCTTGATGGATTTCTTCTTTTACAGCATTAGGCATCACAACAAAATCAAGCGCATCAGCACTCTTGTCGCCAGTTTTGTAAGCCCAGTCAAAGAATTTCAAAACTTGCGCAGCAACTTCAGGCTTGTCCTGGTTCTTGTACATAATGATGAAAGTAGCACCTGTAATTGGCCAAGCATCTTTCTCAGTTTGGTTAGTCAAAATTTGATAAAAAGATTTAGCCCAAGTCGCGCCAGAGGCAGCTGATTTGAACGTATTCTCACTTGGCTCAACAAAATTACCAGCAGCATTTTTCAAGCTGACGTAGTTCATTTTGTTCTTTTTAACGTAAACATACTCTACATAACCAATTGAATTGGGAAGGCTGTTCACGTACTTGGCAACGCCGTCATTTCCTTTACCAGCAGCAGCATTAGCAATGTTAGGCCAGTTAACGGCAGTGTTTGCACCAACTTTCTCTTTCCACTCCGCACTAACTTTACTCAAATAATCAGTGAACAGGAAAGAAGTACCAGAACCATCTGAGCGGCGGATAGAGGTAATCTCTGCATCAGGTAGAGTTAGTCCGGGGTTTAGAGCCTTGATCGCTGGGTCATTCCATTTGCCTACTTTGCCTAGGTAAATATTAGCTAGGACTTCACCAGTTAAGCGAAGTGATCCAGGAGCAATGCCTGCGATATTAACAACAGGAACAACACCACCAATTACGGTTGGGAACTGAATTTGACCTTTTTTGGCAAGGTCATCATCTGTGCGGGGCATATCTGACGCACCAAAATCAATTGTCTTGGCATCAATTTGATTCAAACCAGCTCCAGAGCCGATTGATTGATAGTTAATCTTTACGCCGGTCTCTTTGTTGTAATCGCTGGCCCACTTAAAATAGATATCAGCTGGGAAGCTGGCACCTGCACCGGTCACTTGTTGAGCAAATGAACAAACGGAAAAGCTCATTGCCGCTGCGGCAACCAGTTTCAATGCGTTTCTGTTAATCATGAAATTAATTCCTATGTTGAATTTTTGATCCTAGTACTTGAAAAATCCGGCAGGTTTGCCTGATTTATGACTAGACTCATAATGTAAGACTGTAAAATGACAGTTTAATGACAGACAACAAAATGACATTTAATTGTAATATTCTGAAAATTGTCGTCGTTTTGTCATAAATGATACTTAAGATAACGTTCTTATGCAAAATGGCACCTTATTAGCCGGGATTGATCTCGGAAGCAACAGTTTTAGGCTAGAAATTGGTCGTTTTGATCATGGCCAAATCAACCGCACTGAGTACATTAAAGAAACCGTCCGCCAAGGAAATGGTCTAGATGAGGATAGAAATCTCACAAAAGAGGCAATGCAGCGAGGTTGGGATTGTTTGGGACGCTTTGCGGAACGGATCTCAGGCTTTAAAAAATCCCAAGTCAGAGCAGTTGCAACACAAACCCTGAGGGAGGCCAGGAACCGAGAAGAATTTCTCAGCACAGCTCAAAAAGTATTTGGGTTCCCCATTGAAGTCATATCAGGACGGGAGGAGGCACGACTTATCTATCTCGGCGTAGCTCACCTACTCCCCCATAATGAGGATAAAAGACTAGTCATCGACATTGGCGGCAGATCAACCGAGCTCATCATAGGTACCGGTTTAGATGCGAATGTATTGGAGTCCTACAGAGTAGGCAGTGTGGCCTGGAGCATGCGTTTCTTCCCCGATGGAGAGTACACAGCTGCGGCTTTTAAAACTGCAGAAGTTGCTGCCAAAGCCATATTAGACGAAGCGTTAACGAGTTACCCTCGCCATGCTTGGGACGTAGCCTACGGATCCTCTGGGACGGTAGGTGCAGTGGCTGATATCTTGGGTTTTGCAGGGTGGCCGCCTACTATCATCAACAGAGACAGTTTGAGTTGGCTCAAACGTTGCCTGATCAGGGCTCAATCCAGCGACAAAATCAGACTCGAAGGCCTCAAAGAAGACCGCAAGGCCGTGCTCGCAGGAGGTATCAGTGTTCTCAGCGCCGTCTTTGATCTCCTAGAGATAGATGAGTTGCATGTTGCACAAGGCGCGCTACGACACGGTGTCTTATACGATATGCTTGATCGAGCTGTTTATGCAACCGATGTGAGAACAACAACAGTTGGCCGACTCTCCAATACCTCGGGGCTTGATAAAGACCAAGCAGAGCGGGTTAACCGAGTGAGTCAGTATCTACTGAATATGTTAATTGATCAATCAAAACCCGGTGACGCGAACAAGCTCAAACAAAAACTCGAATGGGCCTCAAAGTTACATGAGATTGGCACCATCATTTCCCACAGCGATTATCACAAACACGGTGCCTATATATTAGACAATACGGACGCACCTGGATTTGCAGCCTCTGAGCTTCATAGACTCTCGCTCTTGGTGCTAGGCCACAGGGGTAAGCTTCGAAAGTTAGAGGTGGACTTTGATAACGTAGGCTTTATCAAACAATTACTATCACTGAGATTAGCCGTTATTTTGTGTCATGCCAGGAGGGACCCTGAATACAAGTCACTGAAACTCAACTTAGTGAGTGAACAAGCTCGTACATTTAAGTTAACCCTTAGCAAAGACTGGGCAGAAAAATATCCTCAATCCTCGCATCTACTTAAAGAAGAAATCAGCGCTTGGCAAAAAACCACTTGGTCTTTTGATCTGAGCTGGGTGGATTGATTTAGCTGAGCTTTGAAAATTTTTCAAAGCATCTCTGCTGCTTGGACAGAGATAAGTACAGTTTGTTGCTCCTCTTCTTTTTGTCGAGACCTTAGCCACCAAACTGCCCCTTTGCGCACAGAGCACTCGCCCGAGGGAAGTTCTAAAAGTCTGGCTATAGTTTGCCCTAAAAACGGTTGATGCCCTACTATGAGTACTGAATTTTTATTGTGTGGCCACTGAACCAACTCAAGCACTTGATCAGGTTGACTTTGGGGGGACAACTCATCTCTGATTTTGTATTTACGTCCAAGTGCAATCACGGTTTGCTCAGCCCTTTTCGCAGGACTGCAGAGTATGCGAACGCCCTCAGGGAGTTGGCGGTCTAACCAAAGCGCCATACGGGTCGCCTGGCGCTCACCGCGCGGCGTTAGCGCCCTTGTCATATCGTCTTCTCCGCCCTCAGCCTCAAAGGCTTCAGCGTGTCTCCAAAAAATCAGATCCATACTAAGTGTTCCTTACAGCATGTCGCGTCATAAGTGCTTGTTGAGCGCTAAGGGGTGGGATTGCAGTTTGTTGTTTAAAGACTTGGGTATATTCTCCGTTCGGACCTAATTGCCAAGCGTCCTTAGTATCAAACAAATAAGCAACTAAACATTCATCAATGACCCGACGTTTGAGGACCTCATCTTGAACCGGCCATGCCAGCTCAATCCGTCTAAGCATGTTTCGGTTCATCCAATCTGCGCTAGACAAGTAGAGTTTCTCATCCTCGCCAGAGCGAAAATAAAATACCCTAGAGTGCTCTAAAAAGCGTCCGACTATCGATCTAACCTTGATGCGCTCAGACACGCCCTCGACTTGCGCGGGTAAGATACAAGCACCCCTGACTATAAGATCAATATCCACGCCCCACTTACCCGCTTGAATGAGCGCTAATGCAAGTCTCTCATCAGTTAAAGAGTTCATCTTTAAGACAATCCTACCCGGGCGGCCCAACCGAACGCCCTTAGCAACTCGGTCAATAGATGCGAGTAAATTATTTTGCAAGTCAAAGGGGGCTAACCATATGGTTTTTAGCTTGGGAAGCGTACTTTGACTAGCCAGGTGAATAAATATATTTTCAACATCTCCAGTTATAGCCGGGTCTTTGGTCAAATAACTGATGTCAGTATACAAACGCGAAGTGACTGGGTTGTAATTACCTGTTGATAGGTGAGCATAATGTTTGAGATATTTACCCTCTTTGCGAGTAATTAAAAGCATCTTCGCATGAGTTTTAAGTCCAACTACGCCGTATACGACCTGCGCCCCAATTTGCTCTAGCCGGTCGGCCCAATTGATATTGGCTTCCTCATCAAACCGTGCCTTAAGTTCCACGACAACGGTTACTTCTTTGCCGCGTATCACCGCTTGACGCAGTAAGTCCATTAACTCAGAGTTAGCACCGGTTCGGTAAATAGTTTGTTTAATTGCTAAGACAGAAGGATCATTTACAGCTTCTCTTAGAAACGATAAAACGCCGTCAAAGCTCTCAAAGGGTTGATGGAATAAAACATCGCCTTTTGAGACTTGGTCAAATATAGATAGACCCGTGTTGAGCTGCTTAGGAAAGGACGCGGCGTAGGGCTTAAAAAGCAAGCTTGGGTTGTTGACCAAGTCAATAGATTGATTCAGCCTTACCAAATTAACTGGACCTTGCACTCGGTATAAAGACTCTGGCGGCAGATCAAATTGTTTGAGCAATAAATCGGACAAATATTCCGTACAACCTGAGGATACCTCCAAACGCACAGCTTCTCCGAAATGGCGGTGCTCTAAACCCTGGCGCAAAGCAGTACGTAGATTCCTTACATCTTCCTCATCAACGGATAGATCCGAATTCCTAGTAACCCTAAACTGGGAGAAGTGAACGACTTCGCGTCCTTCAAACAAATCTTTCAAGTGCGCACGTATGACGCTTGACAAAGAAACCAGTAGAGTCTGATTTTTTGATACCTTAGGCGGCAACTTGATCATACGGGGCAATACCCGTGGAACTTTCACAATCGCAATCTCGTTAAAACGACCTAACGCATCTTTTCCTCTGAGGCGAACGATAAAGTTTAAGGACTTATTGGCTACTTGAGGAAACGGATGAGCAGGATCAAGCCCTACAGGAATTAGTAAAGGTTTAACTTCTTGGTTGAAATAGCGCTTGACCCAGTCTGACTGTTCTTCATTTCTCTCACTAAAAGAGAGAATATGTATACCTTTTTTTGCAAAGGCAGGAATGATATTTTGGTTGTAAATCTGGTACTGATCATTGACTAATTCGTGCGCTGCTTGGCTCAGACGCTCAAAACTCCCTAGCGAATATGTACCAGTTGTTAACTCCGATTGAGCAGCCTTCAGATGCAAAGAGGCACGAACTTCAAAGAATTCGTCCAAATTGGAGGAAACAATGCATAAATACCTAAGACGCTCTAACAAGGGAACCGAAGTTTGCTTGGACAACTCCAGTACGCGCCTATTAAAAGCCAGAAAACTAAGATCTCGGTCAATCAGTTGGACTGCTCGGTCAGCGTTTGGAGAGAAATTATGTGAAATAGCCATTGATTTATACACCTTATTCGGCAGTATGCACCAAATTGTTTACAAATTATATGGGTGATTTAAGCACTAGCTTCCAAGACAATCTGACTGACAAATTTAAGCAAGACCCGAAATGCTCATTTTTTGATTAAAACCAAGCACACTGTGAATAAATCCATACTCTGAAAATTCTCACACATTATGAGAATTTAGTCCCAATTAAGCCGATGACAAAGGTGCGCGGCAAGGGTAGTTACAAACAAACTTCAGCCTGTTTTGAAGTGATGAAAGATCTAAATTAAATGAACTCACTTTGTTTTATTGCATCACTACACTGAACTCGAATATACAAAAAATGAAGCTAGTGTGACAAATAAAAGAGGAATACGCAGCTTAGTGTATTTTCATAGAAGGTCTATGTTCAATTTACCGAAATTAGGTTATAAATTTTCAAACTATTGAAATAAATAAAAAATAAACTACAGACGCCTAACCTAATCTGATTGGAGCGCAAAATGATTTCAAGCAATGGAACACTTAGGGTTATGAAATTAATTGAACGACTCGAGAACGAGGGACACCTTATCGATGTCTACTCTAAAAAGTGGATGAGCGCTAAAAATCAATATGAATTTACTGCTGAAGACCACAGTTGGCTAGCAGAGCGCTACGGTCAACAATTTGACTCTCACCTATTAGTTGTATACCTCGTTGAGCAAGACTACGAAACATTTCAAGATTTTGTAGATGTTTACCCAATACTTAAAAGAGCACTAATCGACAATGTTTATCAACCGACTTTTTTATTTATAAATCTAGAAACAAAACAAATATTATGCGCTGGTCTTGGCAGAAGGAGTTCTTTGTTTTTATTCGATGCAAAAACAAACACATCACTAATACAAGGTGAAAAGCATTACATTGAATATTTAAGAGCATTTACCGCCTTAGATCACCAAAATGTAACTCTTGATTTAATTGATGCACTTGAGAGAATTGGTCAATCTTACTTTGAACTCGATCAAATTCCAGGCTCCCTAGAGAAAGTTGAGGCGCTACTAAGTGGCGCTCAAAGCCCTGATGATCTCTACTCTTTTACAAATGATACAAATCAGTACTCAAGAGAGCAGTTACTAGAATTTGAGATGGATTACAAAGAAATTTTAGACAATCAGGAGGAATGTTGCGAAGTTATACAAAAGTACTTCCCTCAATTCAAATCACATCACCAAAATATGATTGCTTTGTTGACTGAATGAATTTTGCGGGACTTTCCAAATCCAAACCGATCTAATTATCACTTCTAATTAGACTTGCCAGCCCAGCCTGGCAGATAACTTGCCTCCTTATTTTTCGCAACTTTAATAGCTAATGTTAGTGATTCATTTAAATCTGAGATAGATTTTTTAGAAATCTTTGATCTAAAAAAATCAGCCCATAAAAATTCACTAAACGGGGTCAGATCTTTGGCAAATGCCCCTGCGTCCCTCGCGAGCCCAGCTAAGCTTCTGTAAGGGTCATCTTTTAGCTTAGCAACGCTGGTAGGTATATCGGAGAAGGCAACCCTTTGTCCTCGCTCGTTAAAGGGATGCACCCACTGGTGAAACTCCATAACTCGCCAAAATGTATCTTTATCCAACCAAGATAAATCTTTTAATACCGTTAGATTAACCTCGACTTGTTGTTCAAGGTGAAGGGCCATCCCAAGGTGGTGATGGTCAATGATGTAATACTCATTTTTTGGACCCAAAATACTTGGGAACCAGTGATCATCTAGCAGTGCATTTCTTTGCTTTTTAGAAAGCTTTTTCCATTCTGCCCTTTTTTTTGATACCTCTATGTATCCAATTGATACCTGGGTTGGTTTGATATCTTGAAGGTTAGCTTTTATTACGTGATGATGGAGTGGATGCATTTTATTTTTGATTAACTAAAGAAAATGCCTTTGAAATTAATTAATTACAAAGGCATATAACTTTTTATTTCGAATTAATTTTTTTGAAATAATTAACGATGGCGATGTCCCCATCCGCCGTAAAAACCAAACCCGATCCCAATGGGTGGAACGAAGCCATAAGGGTATGCATAAGGATAGGGATAAGGGGCTGCGATATAAGTTGGAGCCGGTGCTACAAGAGTGCTCGCAATGGTAGGGGCACCAATTACTTGTGTCGGAGCGGAGCCTGCAGGGGGGGCAGAACCAACAGGAGGTACCTGCCCCTGGGGAATAGGATTCAACTGAACCATGATGAATTTCCCAGGATCAGACGGCATCTCAACACTGTATTGCTTACCCGCATATTCATAAACAACTTGATAAACAGTTATGTTTTGAATTGTATTTTGTGTAGAACACGTGGTGACATTTTGTGAATCGATCTGAGGAGTTTCTAAATTATTCCCTACTATTGCGCCACCCACCATGCCAAGAGCAGTGGAGGCTGCCCGTCCAGCGCCTGAGCCCACTGTATTACCAATTAGACCTCCAGCAACTGTTCCGAGCAAAGCCCCAGCACCGGATTTGGGTTCTACTACTGCGACTTGAGAGGTGCCACAAACTTGTTGAGGTGTGTTGTACTGTTTTATCACCGGGGTGCTAGAGACTACGCGGGCTTGCTCTTGAGCAAGTGCGACGCAAGCTGATGAGAGACAAACTCCCAAGGCTATAAATTTAGGAATGAAACTGCATTGTTTATTCATAGTGTGTGTCTCATTAATTTAAATTGTAATAATCTCTAAACTTTTAAAAGCTCCATAACAATCAAAGGCAATTCGGTGTTGAGCATATTTTTTCAGTAAATTTATATGCTCAGCTACCTATCCTTCATTGTTGTGACTCTCTATTTCTAAAGTATGTACCCTATATTAACGCTTGTAAAGCCACTAGGTTGACGCTTAATCGTCAAGAGTTCTTAGAAATAGCAATATTAACAATAAGTCACCAATACCTTAGGACTTAAGTTTAATACTTTAACCCTCAAAAACCTCAGCTAAATACTGAGCCATGGGCTTGACATCAACACCAGCTTTCGCCTCCACCATGATCCTTAATAGGGGCTCAGTGCCACTAGCTCGTATCAACAACCTACCTTGCCCTTTTAATTGATCTGCGATTTGATCGCTACGGCGCTTGAATTCGTGATTGGCCTGCCAATCCATACCCTCTTTGAGCGGAACATTCAATAAGATTTGCGGAAATAGAGGCACTGACTTTAAGATATCAGCAGGGGTTTTCTTATTTCTTACACAAGCCTGCAAGACCTGTAAGGCACTAATAATACCGTCCCCAGTTGTGTGCTTATCCAGTGCCAGCAAATGACCTGAGCCTTCGCCGCCTAGAGTCCACCCTTTCTTTTCCAACTCCTCAAGTACATAGCGATCCCCCACCTTTGCACGCACCATCTCAACTCCGCGCTCCTTTAGGGCAAGCTCAACTGCCATGTTGGTCATGAGTGTTCCAACAACACCATCCACCCTTTGGCCATTGGAGAGTCGCTCGTCCACCATCAGATACAAAATCTCATCTCCGTTAAATAACCTGCCCGAGCGGTCAACAAACTGCAAACGATCAGCATCTCCGTCCAAGGCAACTCCGTAGTCTGCTTTGTGTTCGAGTACCGCTTTAACCAAAGCCTCTGGGTGAGTGGCACCAACGTCCTTGTTGATATTAAAGCCGTCGGGCGAGCAACCAATAGAGACCACTTCTGCACCCAGTTCATGGAAAACTTTGGGCGCTATTTGGTAAGCAGCGCCGTTAGCTGCATCGACAACAATTTTGATGCCCTTTAAGGTCAAATCGTTTGCGAAGGTACTTTTGCAAAATTCAATGTACCTACCTGCTGCATCATCTAATCGCTTGGATCGACCAAGTGTTGGTGAATCAACCCACTGCGGTGGCTCTTTTAACGCATCTTCCACTGAGTTCTCCCATGCGTCACCTAGCTTTGACCCAGTGGCACTGAAAAATTTAATACCGTTATCTGCAAACGGATTGTGACTTGCACTAATCACTACCCCTAGGGATGCTCGTTGTGCACGGGTGAGATATGCAACGCCAGGGGTGGGCAAAGGTCCGAGTAACAAAACATCCACACCAGCAGAATTAAATCCTGATTCGAGAGCTGACTCAAGCATGTAGCCCGATATACGGGTATCTTTTCCAATCAACACAGTAGGGCGAGACTCATGACGCCTTAGGACTCGGCCAACTGAGTGCGCAAGTTTTAATACAAAATCAGGCGTAATCGGATCTTTTCCTACAGTCCCACGAATACCGTCAGTTCCGAAATATTGTCTAGTCATTTTTATTTTCAAACGTAATTAGCTATTTATAACTGCCTGCCACATCTCTAAGGCTTGGTGGCTCTCACGAACATCGTGAACCCTGAGAATTTTCGCACCTCGGTCAAGAGCCATCACTAAGGCCGCAAGGCTGGGCGAGAGTCGATCACCCACCGCACATCCCGTTACCTGTCCCAGTGTAGATTTGCGAGACCAACCGATCAACAAGGGATAACCCAATTCATTTAATTCAGCTTGATTTTTAAGCAAATATAAATTCTGCTCAACCGTTTTCCCAAAACCAATACCCGGATCGATGACTATACGCTTTGCAAAGTAACCCTCACTCTCGAGCACATTGATTCTTTCAGCTAGGAAGTCCTTTACGCTTGCAAAGGCCTCGCGTGGGGTACCGTCTAAGGGAGTACGCTGCATCGTACTAGGCTCACCGTTCATATGCATCAAACAGACACCGCATTTATAAGTCTTTAACTTCTCGAGCGCATACTCTTGGCGCAAGGCCCAAATATCGTTAATGATATCTACCCCTAGATCCAAGGCTCTTAATTGTGTTTCTAATCTGTACGAATCAAGTGAGATTGGAACATTCCACTTCACGGCTTCACGTAACACCTCACCAATTCTTCGCCACTCCTCAGTCGCATCAATTGGGGTAGCTCCTGGGCGAGTTGACTCACCACCAATATCCAAAATGTGAGCACCGTCTTTTAGCAGTTGAGTTGCGTGATCAAGAGCGAGGCGGGATTGATAAAACACACCTGGATCAGAAAAAGAATCGGGAGTGACGTTGACAATACCCATGATCAAAGGATTCCCTAGATCAAGTACAAACCTCGTGGTGTGCCAATCTGAGTGTTGAGCGGTGTGCCCAGTTAAATCTAGACGCTTAGACATAGCCTAAAAGCAAACAAAGAAGTCGGGCGGTTTGATTAAATAAAACCGCCCAAATCCTAAAAGCCTTAAATTAATTTACTAGCCTTAAGCCACCGTGGGGGATGGGTTAACGGGTACTGATTGACCATTCCCACCACTACCATCTCCGGATGGAGGGATACGTGGTGACCAGTCCTTAGGTGGGCGAGGCGCACGCCCAGCCATAATATCATCGAGTTGCTCAATATCAATCGTTTCCCATTCCAAGAGCGCCCCAGCCATAGCATGCATTTTGTCTTGGTTTTCTTCTATAAGACGTCTTGCTAAGTTGTACTGAGTATCAATTATTGAGCGAACTTCGTCATCAACTTTTTTCATTGTTGACTCACTCATGTGAGTAGTCTTGGTAACTGAACGCCCGAGAAAAACTTCTCCCTCGTTTTCAGCATAAACCATAGGACCTAACGCTTGAGACATACCGTAACGCATCACCATATCGCGAGCAATTTGTGTTGCACGCTCAAAGTCGTTAGAAGCTCCAGTAGTCATCTGGTTCATGAATACTTCCTCAGCAATACGACCACCAAAGAGCATACTGATTTGATTTAGCATGTACTCGCGGTCATAGCTGTAACGATCTTTTTCCGGCAAACTCATGGTCACACCAAGCGCACGACCACGAGGAATAATCGTGACTTTATGAACTGGGTCACACTTAGGCAAGAGCCTGCCAATCAAAGCATGTCCAGACTCGTGGTAAGCCGTGTTGGTACGTTCCTCCTCGGGCATCACCATACTCTTACGTTCTGGGCCCATTAGGATTTTGTCTTTGGCTTTTTCGAAATCTTGCATCTCCACTACACGGGCACTTCGACGCGCAGCCATCAATGCAGCTTCATTGCAAAGGTTGGCTAGGTCTGCACCACTCATACCGGGTGTACCACGAGCAATAACTGATGCATTTACATCTTGGCCAATTGGCACTTTGCGCATGTGTACGTTAAGAATTTGTTCGCGACCTCTGATGTCAGGTAACTGAACATAAACTTGTCTGTCAAAACGACCAGGACGGAGTAAAGCAGAGTCCAAAATATCTGGTCTGTTTGTTGCGGCAACTACGATCACACCCAGATTTGTTTCAAAACCATCCATCTCAACCAACATCTGATTAAGGGTTTGTTCGCGCTCGTCGTTACCACCTCCTAGACCTGCGCCGCGCTGACGACCGACTGCGTCAATTTCGTCAATAAAAATAATGCATGGCGCATTTTTCTTGGCGTTCTCAAACATGTCTCTGACACGGGCCGCTCCGACGCCAACAAACATCTCTACAAAGTCAGATCCGGAGATACTGAAAAATGGCACTTTAGCCTCGCCCGCAATTCCCTTAGCAAGAAGTGTCTTACCGGTTCCAGGGGGTCCTACTAAAAGCAAACCCCTTGGTATACGACCTCCAAGCTTTTGAAACTTTTGTGGATCCTTTAAAAACTCAACAACTTCCTTGACCTCTTCCTTTGCTTCGTCGCAACCAGCGACGTCTGCAAAAGTGACCTGGTTGTTCGAGTCATCCAGCATTCTTGCTCGACTTTTACCGAAACTGAAAGCACCACCCTTACCCCCGCCTTGCATTTGGCGCATGAAGTAAACCCAAACACCGATGAGTAAAAGCATTGGCCCCCAGCTCACCAAAAGCGTCATAAGAAGTGAGCTTTCTTCTCTGGGTTTAACATCGAACTTAACATTATTAGCGATGAGGTCACCAACCAAACCCCGGTCAAGATACGTCGCATTAGTGCGTACCTTTCGGTCATCGGTAGTAACAGCCAAAATCTCTGATCCGCCCTGACCCTCTTGGATCACCGCCGATTTGATACGCTTGCCGTGAACCTCATCCAAGAAGTCGGAGTAAGCAAGATAGCCAGAGCTGCCCTGAGTGTGCGAATCGAATTGCTTGAATACCGTAAACAGTACCAACGCAATAACTAGCCATACGGCCACCTTAGAAAACCACTGATTATTCAATGCAAGCTCCAGAAAAATAAAACCCTTAACGCAGAGGGTCAAGAGGTCATATGAAGACCCATTTTAAGCTTTTCAAGCCTAGTAGGACACTCTTTTTACTTATTCGCCCCCAAAGCGACTAAGGTTTTGTTGAATTTGCAACCCAAAATACCCAAAATATTGAAAAAAAGGCCTTAAAGACCGCCAACTTTCAGGCCTAAGCCAACTATAAAGTTTTCAGAGGAATTAGAGCGGCTGGCCTTGGGCTTCATTGGTTTGACCACTTTGAAGGTATCTTTAAAGAGTTTTACCAGTTGGCTGTATCCACTCCCATGAAATACCTTGACGACAAGCGCGCCGTCCTTTTTCATATGCGTTTGCGCAAACTCAACGGCCAACTCTACCAAGTGGGAAATTCGGGCAGCATCGGCAGACTCAATGCCAGATAAATTGGGTGCCATATCAGACACCACGATATCAACCACTCGCCCATTAAGTACTTTACTTAACGCTTCGGAAACAGCGGGCTCCCGAAAGTCTCCCAAAATAAACTCAACACCTTCTATGGGATCCATCGGCAAGAGGTCAACCGCAATGATGGCTCCTTGCAACTCACCGCTGGCCGCGCCCTCAGGCGCCAGTTTTCTACGAACATATTGACTCCACGCCCCAGGAGTGGAGCCCAGATCGACGATGACATGTCCTGGCTTGATGAGCTTGAGTTCTTCGTCGATCTCTTTTAGCTTATAGGCTGCCCTCGCCCTAAAGCCATCTTTTTTGGCAAGTTTGACGTATGGGTCGTTGACATGGTCATTTAGCCACGCCTTATTGACTTTTTTGCTTTGAGTTTTAACTTTCACTAGAGATCCCGTTGTGAGGGAGGATAATACACCTATGTCAGCAATAATCCTAACCCCAAGTCAGCGCAAAGTTCACCGCGCCAATGCTCATCACCTTACACCTGTCGTCATGATAGGGCAAGAAGGTTTGAGTGCATCTGTTACCAAAGAAATCAACGCCGCGTTAAATGCTCACGGTTTGATCAAAATTCGTGTTCACGGCGACGACCGAGCGGCGAGGGAGCAAATGTTTTTAACACTTGCCGAAGAGCTCAGTGCAGCCCCAATTCAACACATCGGCAAACTACTCGTGCTTTGGCGTCCTACTGCTGAGAAAGAGAAGTCTGTAGACGAAGATCGTAAGCCCGGACCACGTGAATTCAAAGTTTTGAAGTACTCAAAACGCGGCGGTCAACGCCCCGAAGTACGGACTGTGAAAGTGCTAGGCAATCAACGTCTCAGCGCTGGGGGGCAAGTAAAGCGAGCCAAGCCTAAGCTGAAGTCAGTCAAAAAAAGAAATTTAGACAATTAATTCGGAACAAAGCGGCAAACAGGTTCTTACCTGGATCGGCTCAATTTAGTGTAAATTCGCCACATATAACCGGTCGCACATATCCACTGCCCCAGATACAAAGCACTACCAACTGCGTGCCAGAGCTCTAAATCCTCTCTCGCAATTATGCGAGGTGCTACAGCAAACTCTAAGAGCAATGCACAAAGCATCCCAGTTATAACCCAACCCGAAGGCTGGGCTTTAATGGTTTCACGACTAAATAAAGTGTCGTCAAGTTGTTGCCTTTTTGCGGCAACGATCAAGCCAAGGCCACATATGACGCAGACCCATGTCTGAGCACTGAACAGCACAGCAGCAATACGCCCTGCCTGAGCAGGTGTATCCATATTTGCAAACAAGAGCGGTACCACCATAAAGCCGACAGCGCTCAAACTACCCCACCAAAAGGCAGCCAAGAAAAGTTTAAGTCGGCCCATGTTGTATTTGAGGAGTTAATTAGGTTTTAAAAAGAATAAAAATTAAGCAAAACTAAAGAATGAATCACAGATTAATTCAATGTCATTAAACATAGGATACCGCAACAATTTCATAGCGTTTTTGTCCCCCAGGTGCCTGGACAACAGCCGAATCGCCCTCTTCCTTGCCAATCAACGCCCGGGCGATGGGGCTGCTTACATTGATAAGTCCTAACTTCAAATCTGCTTCATCTTCACCCACAATTTGGTATGTGACCTTCTCCCCCGTACTCTCGTCCTCAAGTTCGACAGTGCTACCAAAAACAACAAGCCCCTCAGCGTTCAAAGAACTGGGATCAATAACCTGTGCAATAGATAACTTACTCTCTATCTCTTGAATTCGTCCTTCAATAAAACCTTGCCTGTCCTTAGCTGCGTCGTACTCAGCATTCTCAGACAAGTCTCCTTGAGCGCGAGCCTCTGAAATGGCATTGATGACCCAGGGACGGTCTACGGTTTTAAGGCGGTGAAGCTCATCTTTGAGTAGTTCAGCACCGCGTTTGGTAATAGGTATTGTTGCCATATTTAATTTCTTAATTACAAATAACTCAAAATACGCACCATAAAGAATGCATTATGACGCGTTGCGCTGGAAAAATAAATTAGGTAAAACACGTCCTTCAAAAACCTGAGGGACAAAGTGACCTAATGAGAAATTTGGATAGTATGAAATGCGGGGTTAACGCACCGATCATTCACCCAGATCCTAACTAGACCTTGGTTAGGTCTGGATAAGATCCCAGTCAGATTAACTGGGCGTGCATTTCTTGCACAGAATATACACCTAACGAGTCCATGTGCTTCATTCCCTCAACTGCCGCCTCCGCACCCGCCATTGTCGTAATCGTAGTCACACGAGCCATGAGCGAGGAGGTACGAATTTGACGTGAGTCAGCAATTGCATTACGCCGCTCCTCAACAGTGTTGATTACCATTGCAATTTCGTTGTTTTTGATCATATCTACAACGTGAGGGCGCCCCTCAGCCACTTTATTTACTGCAGTTACTTTTAAGCCTGCAGAGCTTATAGCAGCTGCAGTCCCTTTGGTCGCAACCAATTCAAAACCCATCTCTAGCAGACTCCGCGCGAGCTCGATGGCTCTGGGTTTATCATTGTTTTTTACAGTCAAGAAAATTTTATTGACTTCATCAGTGGGTCTAGGAAAGCGTGTGCCAGCACCAATTTGGCTTTTCACAAAAGCTTCACCAAAGGTTTTGCCAACCCCCATCACTTCACCAGTTGACTTCATCTCAGGGCCAAGTATGGTGTCTACACCAGGAAATTTAACAAATGGAAAGACCGCCTCTTTGACGCTGAAATAAGGGGGATGTACCTCACGTGTAACACCTTGTGCAGCAAGTGTTTGCCCCACCATGCAGCGAGCAGCCACTTTGGCAAGTTGGATACCCGTTGCTTTACTCACATAAGGCACTGTCCGACTGGCTCTGGGATTTACTTCTAAAACATAGATCACATCGCGTCCACTTTGCTTTTGAATTGCAAACTGCACGTTCATCAGCCCAACTACGTTCAAACCTTTCGCCATCGCAGCGGTCTGAAGCTTAAGTTCTTTGACGGTTTGTTCGGATAATGAGTAAGGTGGTAACGAGCAGGCTGAATCTCCGCTGTGAACTCCGGCTTGTTCGATGTGCTCCATGACGCCACCTATAAACACATCAACACCGTCACAAAGCGCGTCTACATCGCATTCAATTGCATCATTTAGGAAACGGTCCAAGAGTACGGGTGAGTCATGACTGACCTTGACCGCTTCACGCATATATCGCTCTAAGTCTTTTTGTTCATGCACAATCTCCATTGCGCGCCCGCCCAACACGTAACTGGGACGAACAACCAATGGGTAGCCCAGGTCCTGAGCTTTAAGCAGTGCGTCAGCCTCGGTCCTAGCTGTTGCGTTGGGTGGTTGCAGAAGTTTTAAATCATGAAGCAGCTTTTGGAATCGCTCTCGGTCCTCTGCAGCATCAATCATGTCTGGGCTAGTTCCAATAATAGGGACACCAGCAGCTTCTAAGCCTAGAGCCAACTTGAGCGGAGTTTGTCCACCATACTGAACGATTACGCCGTGCGGTTTTTCTTTATCAACAATTTCAAGCACGTCCTCTAAAGTCAGGGGCTCAAAATAGAGGCGATCACTTGTGTCGTAATCGGTGGATACAGTCTCTGGATTGCAGTTGACCATAATGGTTTCATACCCGTCTTCACGCATGGCTAGTGCAGCGTGAACACAGCAATAGTCAAATTCAATACCTTGTCCAATGCGGTTGGGGCCACCACCAAGCACCATGATCTTCTTTTTATCAGTTGGCTCTGCTTCACACTCCTCTTCGTAACAAGAGTACATATAAGCGGTTCGTGTCTCAAATTCAGCAGCGCATGTATCAACGCGCTTGTAGACAGGTCGCACGCCAAGTGCGTGACGCCTTGCGCGCACTTCATGCTCTGTGGTTTTCAGTAACTTGCCAAGTCTTCTGTCAGAAAATCCCTTTTGCTTTAATTTTCTAAGCGATAGCGCATCTATAGCATCTAAAGCCTGAGCCCCCTTGGCCTCTGTTAATCGGTCGATATCGAGTTCAATCTTGATAATTTCTTCGATTTGAACCAAGAACCAAGGATCAATTTTGGTTAAAGCGTGAACCTCATTGACACTCATGCCTTGCCCAAAAGCGTCCCCAACGTACCAAATTCTCTCTGGTCCGGGCTCACCAAGTTCTTTTTCTAAAACCTCTCGGTCTTCGGTCTTTTGATTCATCCCGTCAACACCGACCTCAAGCCCTCTTAGAGCCTTTTGAAACGACTCCTGGAAAGTGCGACCCATTGCCATTACCTCACCCACAGACTTCATCTGTGTAGTAAGCCTTGAATCAGCTTGGGGAAATTTCTCAAAAGCGAAACGAGGAATTTTTGTTACCACGTAATCAATACTAGGCTCAAAACTAGCGGGGGTAGCCCCACCTGTGATCTCATTTTTAAGCTCATCTAAGGTATAACCAACTGCTAGTTTTGCAGCTACTTTAGCTATCGGGAATCCAGTCGCTTTAGAAGCCAATGCAGATGACCTGGATACACGTGGATTCATCTCAATCACAATCATGCGACCGTCAACCGGATTGACAGCAAACTGCACATTGGAGCCGCCTGTGTCAACTCCGATCTCTCGGAGTACCGCAAGGGACGCATTGCGCATGATTTGGTATTCTTTATCAGTGAGCGTCTGAGCTGGGGCGACCGTGATGGAGTCACCCGTGTGGACACCCATGGGATCTAAGTTTTCAATTGAACAAACAATGATGCAGTTGTCCGCCTTGTCCCTAACAACCTCCATCTCAAACTCTTTCCATCCCAGTAAAGACTCCTCAATCAAAAGCTCATTTGTGGGAGATGCCTCCAAACCTCGCTTGCAAATGGTCTCAAACTCCTCTGAGTTGTAGGCTATTCCGCCCCCCGTACCACCAAGGGTAAAGCTGGGTCTGATGACTGTGGGAAAGCCCAAAGACTTCTGAACAGCCCAAGCCTCGTCCATGCTGTGGGCAATTCCTGAGCGCGCTGAGCCCAGACCAATTTTGGTCATTGCATCTTTAAACTTCAATCGGTCCTCGGCCTTGTCGATCGCCTCTGGACTTGCGCCAATCAACTCAACATCATATTTTTTAAGTATGCCGTTATGCCATAAATCTAGTGCACAGTTCAACGCTGTTTGTCCGCCCATGGTGGGCAAGATGGCGTCGGGTCGTTCCTTAGCTATTATTTTTTCAACGGTTTGCCAAGTAATGGGCTCAATGTAAGTCACGTCAGCTGTGGAGGGGTCAGTCATGATCGTTGCAGGGTTGCTGTTGATCAAGATGACTTTAAATCCTTCCTCCCGCAAAGCCTTACAAGCCTGAACGCCAGAGTAATCAAACTCACAAGCCTGTCCAATAATGATGGGGCCTGCGCCAATAATTAGGATACTTTTAATATCAGTGCGCTTGGGCATTTATCTCTTCTCCATGAGCGCTGTGAAGCGATCAAATAAATAAGCTATGTCGTGTGGACCTGGTGAGGCCTCGGGGTGGCCTTGAAAACAAAAGGCCGGTCGATCCGTGCGCGTTAGACCTTGGATGGTTGAATCAAACAAAGATACGTGTGTTACTTGTAAATTAGGGGGAAGAGTCTGCGCGTTAACAGCAAAACCGTGATTCTGACTGGTTATCGATACGCGTTTACTAGAGATTTCTTGCACTGGATGGTTGGCTCCGTGGTGACCAAACTTCATCTTAAAAGTTTTAGCTCCACTTGCAAGTGCCATTATTTGATGCCCCAGACAAATCCCAAAAGTTGGTATGCCCGAATCAATAATCGCTCTAGCAGCATCAATAGCATAGTCACAAGGCTCAGGATCACCGGGCCCGTTGGATAGGAAAACACCGTTTGGGCTGAGCGCCATCACATCCTTAGCAGAGGTCTTAGCAGGAACTACGGTGACCCGGCAGCCACGCTCACTGAGCATTCGAAGAATATTTCTCTTGACTCCAAAGTCGTAGGCTACTACGTGGTGTTTTAAATTCTTAGGAGTTCCGTATCCCTTACCAAGTACCCACTCTGCTTCAGTCCACTCAAAGGACTTCGCAACTGAGACTTTTTGAGCCAAATCAAGCCCACTCATTGAGGGGGCACTCTTTGCAGCGGCCAAGGCTTTGTCCGTAGCAGACTTAAGTGTGGTTGAGTCTAAGATCTGCCCTGGAGGCAATGCAAGTATGGCTCCGTTTTGAGCACCGAAAGTTCTAAGTCGCTTGGTCAGGCTTCGGGTATCAATTCCGGCAATAGCCACCGTTCCTTGTCGAGTCAAATAATCGCTCAACGCTTCGTTGCTTCTAAAGTTGGATGCAACGAGTGGCAAATCTTTAATGATTAATCCAGCTGCGTGAACCTTCTCAGACTCAACATCTTCACGGTTGATTCCGTAGTTACCTATGTGAGGGTAAGTGAGGGTTACGATTTGCTGACAATAACTTGGATCGGTAAGAATTTCTTGATAGCCTGTGAGAGCTGTATTAAATACAACTTCTCCGATAGTTTGACCAGAAGCTCCAATGGAATGACCCACAAAGACTGTACCGTCTGCAAGCGCCAAGATGGCAGGAGGGGATTTCCCCTGAAGAGACAAAAGCAATGGGTTCTCCGTATATATTTCGGTGACGCCCATCGCACCATTCAAGAGCTAACTCTTCGAGGGTGTGTTTGTTCGAGGGATTGGTCTGTAATTAGAGCGTGGGCGTATGTTTAGAAGGTGCTAAAAAGCAGTTCATTATAGCCGAGCGTATTCTCAACGTTTTTGCACCCCACCAAGCTTAAACACAAACCCTTTGACAAATCTCAATAACCCATTTGTATGCAGTTTGAACCTCAAATGAAATGGTTCGACCTAAAAGGAGTTTTTAGAGCTTGAGTAGACAAGCCACAAAGTAACAACCCGCCAAAACCTTTAGGGTTTAGGCGGGTCAGGAGCTAAAAGTTTTAAAGTTCAGCCAAGGCTAGAGCTGGAGAAGGAATACCAAGATAATTCTCTGGAGTAACTTAATAAACCAGAGTTGACAACTTGAAGTTGATCAATTCGGTTCTGAGGATTCCGCTGGTTTATGCCTTGAGGCAATGAACTTGCCAGTGCCGATAACAAAAAGCGCACCAACTATTGGGAATATAAGACCTGCATTAGGAATATTGGCCGCTAGAAAATCAGAAACAGCAGGATCATCAACCATCATTTCACCTGATACATAACCTAGTAAAGCAGCACCAAGAGTGATGACAATTGGAAAACGCTCCATTAGCCTCATGATCATTGCACTACCAAACAAAATCAGTGGGATCGTTATAACCATTCCAATGAAGAGCATCCAAGTATGTCCTTTTGCAACAGCGGCCATACCAAGTACGTTATCTAAACTCATAACGATGTCTGCAATGATGATGATCTTAACTGCCTCCCAAAAATGGGATCCACCTTCCAAATCTTCTTCCTCGTCTTCAGCGGCGAGAAGTTTTATAGCAATCCATAATAAAAGAACGCTACCAATCAGAGCTACATAAGGAATATCAAGCAGATAAGACGCTGCTGCGGTAAGCCCGGTCATCAGCACAATAATACCGATTGCTCCCACCATAAAAGCAATCTTGGCTTGTTTGGCTGGCAAAGAGCGGCAAGCTAAAGCTATCACAACCGCATTATCACCGCTAAGTACAACGTTGATAAGGCAGATTTGAAATAGAGCCCACCATGTTTCAGGGTTGGTAAACAACTCGACCATAAGAAAACTCCTCAGAATGGAATAAAACAAAAAGTTGAAAATTAGTTGTTGGGGATTCTATGAGAAAAAACACTTAACAGCCAAAGTGAAATCACTAAGATAGAACTGAAATTCAACAAAAAAAGGTTTTAACGCAAGTAGTTGCGAGAAAAAACAAAAAATACACCACAAAATGCACTAGAACGGATCAAGAACTCGTAACAAGACCTTCAGAGGTCCATTCTGTCAATGCAATATAGCCGTCCCTTGCAGCAACTACTAAGATATTGTTAAAGGTGTGAACAACCTGACCAGGATTGTTTTGATGTGGCTCGCTCCAACCAAGGAGCTGCCTGACCTTTACTCTGTATCCATTCACATTGGCAATGACCTCATGAACTCCAAATGCATTAAAAATTCTTAGGAGCTCATCAACTTGGCAGTTAAAGTCTAAAGTCTTATCTTTCTCGCTCCACAAATGCCAAAATTCGCTCTGGGGTTGTGGCTCCGAGTTTTCCCAAAGTTGATAGAAGTTTTGAGCTACTTTTGCGGCCAATCGTTTATTGGCCATTTGAATTTTAATATCCAAAATATCATGTGTATCTGTATCCGCCAGTCTAAACTCTTCAACAGTTAATATGTCGCCTGAGTCGAATGCAGGTGCTAATTTATGGCAAGTTACACCCCATTTTGACCATTTCTCTTTGATGGCGCGAATCATTGGATAGGGTCCTCGACCGACCGGCAAAGGAGAGGGGTGAAAATTTATAGCGTATTTTAGGAAAGGCGTCCAATCAGGGATCTTAAAACTATAACTAGCTACAACCAATGCATCGCAGTTATAAACGCTAAGACCTTTCAGATCCTCAGATTTAATGGGCGACATCTGAATTGGTATACCGCGCTGAACAGCAAAATTAATCGTAGCACTAACAGGAAAGACTCGGCTATCATCGGAGGGCAATGTGAAAAGTTTTACGGGAGTCCATCCCGCATCTACGAAAGCCTCTATGATTCCTAAATATCGATCCGACGCTGTGAAAGCAAAACGCATGAAACTCCGATCAAAAAGAAGTAATAACTTGACCAAGCAAGCTTAGTTCTGAGGCTCTTCGGACTCAAACCTAAATTTGAGCTCTCAATGTAATCACAATAAACAGACTAGTTCAATTTTAACTATTCTCAGAGATTGTAATCTTCACCTTTGATCGAAAAATAAGCAACTTTAAAAATCCTGCCAATTTGGGCTGAATAAGACCATCAAAATCAGATGATGACACTAGCTAAAGCGATACAAACTGCTTTAAGTTTTCATGAAAAAGGAGAATTCGCAAAAGCAGTTCACATCTACACAGATGTGATCAAACAAGATCCGAGTCACTTTCAGGCACTGAACCTTTTAGGGCTGGCTTATCAACAGTTAGAGTGCGATCAAAAAGCCCTGGATGCATTTGAACTCGCCTTAAAACTCATAAATTCAAACTCCTTGACGCACTATAGCGCCGGCGCATCTGCTTTAAAACTCGCAAGGCATTCACTAGCACTTAAACACACTAATTTCGCATTAATTCTTGCACCTGGAGATGCAAAGACAATTGTTAATCAAGGAATTGCGCTGCATAAATTAGGTGAATTAGAGGGTGCACGCAAGTCCTACTCCAGAGCAGTTTTGATAGATCCTTACTTTGCCGCTGCACATTTTAATTTGGGTTGTACTTTACAAGAAATGGACTTTGACGGCGCGCTTAATTTGGCCGTACAAACTTACGCGATATCCATCGTATTAAATCCAGCTGATCCCGCTGTCTATAACAATATTGGTAATGCCTTCAAAACAAAAAAAATATTTAATGAAGCAATAAAAAGCTTTCAAAGAGCGCTCATCTTAAATCCTTCCCTTGCTGTAACTCACTACAACAAAGGGACTACAGAGTACTTTGTTAAAAATTACGAATTGGCAATTAAAGACTTGACAAAGGCACTGGAACTTGATCCTGTTTCAGAATCAAGTTGGAACAATATTGGTAACGCCTTTAAAGAATTAGGCTCATACGCAGATGCTCTGAGGGCATATGAAAGAGTTTTGATATTGACTAGCGGTAGTCATAACTTTGAAATTTTTTATAACATAGGCGTTGCTCAACATGAACTTGGTCTTTATGCGGAGGCTTGCGATAGCTACACAAAGTCATTAAAACTCGAACCTTTGTACACAAGAGCACTAAATGCTCGCGCAATTACACATAGACATTTAAGAAAATTTGATCAAGCTATTAGCGACTTTAAAGAGGTGCTCCGAATAGACCCCCATTTTGAATACGCTATAGGTAATTTACTGCATACTCAAATGCACATTGCCGACTGGTCTGATTGGGGTAAGTACGTTCAATCGCAACGAGAAAATACTGAGCTAAATCAACATTTGTTATCTACTCAAATTAGTAACGGCCAAAGAGTCTCGCATCCTTTTCCTGTGTTAGCGCTTTACGACGATCCTGCGCTAAATTTGAAAGCATCTCAGATTTGGTTCTTAGATAAACACTCTCCCCCACTTAGTGATTTGACTAATGAGCAAAATCAAAATCAAAAGCTCTCAAGGTCAGATTTAGGAAGGCGTATTCGCTTAGCTTACTTCTCAGCTGATTTTCATAATCATGCAACTGCTTACCTCATAGCCGAACTGCTTGAGTTGCATGACAAAGAGGATTTTGAAATTTTCGCAATCTCTTTTGGACCTGAGACAAAAGACGAAATGCAATCTAGGATAATGTCAAGTGTTGATCACTTTTTACAACTCAGTCATTTAACAGACGCCCAAATCGCATCTCTTTGCAGAGAATTAGAAATCGATATTGCGATCGATTTAAAAGGTTATACGCTTCAAAGTCGCTTCAACATATTTATGTATCGATGTGCCCCAATTCAGGTTGGATACATTGGCTATCCGGGGACAAGTGGATCAACGTGTATTGATTATTTCATAGCGGACTCAATCTGTGTACCTGAGGGTGATGAACATTTATTTACCGAAAAAATTGTATTTATGCCAGGTGCATACCAAGTTAATGACTCTAAAAGGCACATAAAACCATGTACAGCATCGAAATCCGAAATGGGGTTACCAAATAATGGATTTGTATTTTGTTGTTTTAACAATGCCTACAAAATAACACCTAACACATTTGAGAATTGGATGAATATTCTTCGTCAAGTGCAGGGGAGTGTTCTATGGTTGCTTGAGGATAGTGAAATAATTACTAAAAACCTCAGATCAGCTGCTCACCGTCTAGAGGTTGACCCTGACCGTTTGGTATTTGCTAAGCGGCTAAGCTTGGAGGAACATTTAGGAAGACATATTCATGCCGATTTATTTCTTGACACACTCCCCTACAACGCGCACACCACAGCTAGCGATGCGCTTTGGGCTGGTTTGCCCGTTTTAACACTCCAGGGTCACAGCTTTGCTGCTCGAGTTGCCTCAAGCCTCCTCAGCGCAATCGGTTTGACTGACTTAATCACTGACTCAGCTGAGGCATATATCCAAAAAGCTGTGTACTTAGCCCTTAATCCGAAAGAGCTTGATGCAATTAAACAAACGCTTACTAGAAACATAGCAAGTTCTTCTTTATTTAACACCGCACAGTTTGCCCTTCAAATTGAAAGCGCTTACAAAACCATGATGACTAGGTTTTTAAAAGGTGAACCTGTAGATCACATTTTTATGAAGTAGTGAGTACTATGAGGTTTTTACCCTAAATATGAGCCTTTATAAGTAAAGAATTAAGCGTTTTCTGATCTTGCCTGCTGCTCAGTTGCGATTTCACGCTCAATGATCCTTCTTGAGTGAACTCCACCCGCATCAATATTTAGCTTCATCAAGCGTCGCTCGGGCCAATGCAGCAAATTACTTTGTTGACGCTCTAGCATTTGTAGATCTTCACTAAAAATACCACCTTGGCCTTGGCGTATTTGCTCGGTTAATTTAGCATCGTCAGCTTTGAATTGCCTGGCCATTCCCCAGAAATACCACATAGAGTGTTCATCCTCTGGGGTTATGAAGTCGACAACAGTGCTTCCCGCTTTTTCAGCAGCGGGCGCTTCATAGCCACCTTTGCCAGCACGTGCCACCCCAACATCTATCATGACGTGTGTGGGAAGAGAGAACTTACAAACTTGCCAGCGATCAACTAATTCATCCGCAGGCAAGCCCTGAGCAATCAAAGCAGCCTGCCAAAATGGTGGTGCTTTAACATTTTGCATATGTCGACTGGTGCACACAGTATGGCTATCAAAGGTTGTTTTAACAGGAACCTCTTCGATTTCCGACTGACCAATACTCGTTGCATGAACGTATGTCTCATGAGTCAAATCCATTAGGTTATCAATCATCAGCAAATAATTGCAATTGATGTGATACATGCCCCCGCCATATGCCCACTCTGGATTGTCATACCACTTCATTACTGGGATCAATGAGGCATCAGCTTTGTCTGTGTCTCCTGGCCAAAGCCAGATGAAACCATAACGCTCAACAGCAGGAAAGTTTTTCACTCTTGGAAATTGACTGGTATTTTGACCTGTCATGTGCGCGGCGTGCCCCTTGCAATCTACGGCCAATCCGTGATAGCCACAAACGATATGATCTCCCCGCTGAAAGCCAAGGGAGAGGGGTGCACCTCGGTGAGGGCAGAAATCCTCTAATGCAGAGATCTCGCCTTTAGTGTTTCGAAAGAAGACGATTCTTTGGCCACATATTTTCCGGCCTAAAGGCTTATCTTGGACCTCAGCGCTAGAGGCTGCAACGTACCAGGTATTTAGAAGAAACATAATCTTTAAGAATTAGAGTAAATTGGTAACTTAGAAAATCTCTTACGTTGTATTCTAAATCCCAGAACGTAGGATAGAAATAAAAACGGCCATATTTGAGCCTTGAAAGTCTGTTCAAACGCTCTGTAAAAACAAAAATTAACCCTTAAATGGAGATTAAAAACCGCTAAACACATAAGGCTCGTGGAGGCTGTAGACTAGGCATGTGCTTTGCTAAGCAGCATTTGACTAACAGCTTCTTTAGCCTTTAGTATGTGTCCTCGCCGATAATCCCAAATTTCATCAGCAGGAGGCAGCGCCATGATCATAGTTGCATTAGCCTCAAACACCACGAGTTCACCTTGTGCGTCAATTGCAAAGTCAATACCCGCGTAATCAAGGGCTAACTCACGTTGGATCGACTCTAAAGCCTTTAAGGCTTTTGCCCCAATCGTCTCCTCCATTCGCTCAAGAAAAGCTTTTTCTTGATCTCGGTTCTCTGCAGAATCTTTCATCGCGGCACTGAAATAGTGGACTTTCCAGTGCTTTGAGATTGCAAGATGTAGAGGATATATATTTCCACCAATAAACATAACTCTGTATTTCTTAAAATATCCTCTTTCATCCTTTGTATCTAAAAATTCCATTACAAGTAACTCAGCACCAGGAAGACTACTTGCAATGTTCGATAAGTCCTCTGGAGTTGATGCATACTCAAAGTGCTTTCCCGTTTGGAATCCTAAACTACGAACTAAAACTGGAAACTTTACCTTCAGAGTCAAAGCATCCTTAATGGTTTCGGTGGTCTTGAGGTCTTCGCGATTTAATGTTCTGGTGTTTGCGGTTTTAACAAAATGAATCTTTTTAAAACGTTCTGCGTTAAATGTACGTCCGCTAAGTAGTACTTTATCGGGAGAATTAATTATTTTATTATTGGAATAAAAACTAGTAAACGATGGAATTGAATTGATTTGTTTATCAAAAAAATCTTGTGCGGCGAGCAAAGATATCTTGGATGAATCAGCATCGCCAATTGCATTTAAGATGAGATCGTATTGATCAAGGGGTTTCAGTAAATCCTTGGCTAATTGCCAAAATTCAACGGCTAATGTCTGAACAGAGAAAAGACTTTGATCAATGAGTGATGGCCAGGGAATATCCCCGCCGCGTCCACCAATTAGAACAAGCGCCGACTTGCTCTTTGGCTTGTTTATCTGATCAAAAAATCTTATAGGCTCCAGAGTGAATCCTGAAGAGTGATGAAAATCTGCACGCTCTTGGTTCCCTTGCTCAAAGTTAATAAGCGCTAAACCTTGGTGTGCGTGAGCAACTTGCGAGATTGTGAAAGAATCTGATTTATTATTTTTATTTTTTGAATTAGCAATTGCCAATACTTTCTCATAATGATTACTCGCTTCTTTAAAATGCCTTTCTTGAAAATACAAATTAGCAAGATTTATATGGGCTAAAAGAGAATTGGGATGACAGGCTAAGGCTTGTGAATAAGCTGTTTTTGCAGCACTGTTGTACCCGGTATCTACCAGAAGTACAGCAAAATTAATCAAAGTCTCAAGATGAGTTGGATCGATTTTTAAGATATCCAGAAATTGTTTACGAGCAGTTTCAACCTGTCCCGTGGTCAACAAAATACTTGCTTGCTCGCATAGTATGTTTAATTGACTAGCACTTAAAGTTTGTGGAGCTTTTTGATGGTTATTCATTTTAAATCTTCCCATTTCTAAATGCTTCGTAGTAAAACTTATTTACAAATAGATTGAAGTATTTTTTCAAAATCTCTAGTAAATTGAACAGTATCGAACAGAGCTAGTTGCCCATTGCGCTTAGCGTTAAGGAGACTATTTTTTATATTCGATAGTTGATGGGGATTCTGCGCGAGTTCACAAGCCAACTCAACATACTGATTGGGTGTTTGAGCAATCAGATTCTTTAACCCGACATGAGTCAGTAAACTTGCGGCTACTCTACTCGCAAAAGAATTACCCATTAAAGTAAGAATTGGAACACCGGCCCAAAGAGCATCACTTGCAGTAGTATGCGCGTTACAGGGGAATGTGTCTAAAAACAGATCCGCATGTGAGATACGCTCTAAATGTTCAGGGTGCGGCAATCTAGGCGCAAAAATTAACCTATCAGTATTTAAACCTAGTGTCAGGGCTTGTTGGCACAAATTAATCCTGGCAACAGTATTATCTTCTAGTAACCATAGAACACTACTAGGAGTTGCCTTCAAGATATGCACCCATCTCCTAAAAATATCTTCTGTTATTTTGTATGTACTATTGAATGAGCAAAAAATAATACCGTTATCTGGCAGGCCGTGCTGATATTTTTTTGTATTACTGGAACTAATAGATCTTTGTAAATCGTTCACCTGATAGGAAAAAGGCATAAAAAGAACTTTTTCGCCCATGTTTAATTCAAGTTCTTCATTGACTATAGTTTGATCTGCGATACAAAAGTCCATAAATGGTGCATCCATAGTCCCTGGATATCCAAGGTAAGCAATTTGAACTGGGGCTACACGCGCAGCAAAAATAGCAGTTCGGGCCCCATCTGTATATCCCTTCAGATCAATAGCGATATCTAATTCATGCGAACGGGCTAACTCTATGGCCCGTGAATCGGTCAGTGACCCAACCTCGAACCATTTGTCAAAGGATCTCAATAATCGATTTCTCATTTGACTTTTATCGTCCGAACTCCATGAATAAGCAATAATCTCAAAATTATGCCTATCATGTAATTCGAAAAATGATGCCATTAAATATGCTGTTGCGTGTTCTTTGAAATCACATGAAAAATAACCTATCCTGATTTTTTGTGATTTGCCAGATCGAATTAAGTTAAATTTGTTTTGAAGAATTAAATTTTTATTATTTTTAACAATTAGTTTGCACCACTCACGACTTGCTAGTTGGTGTAAATGCTTATCATCGGTTAGACTAAGAAGTGCAAATGGATGTACTAAAATAAGAGCTTCCTTCACTGCGTTTAGAGCAAGCTCCCTAAGGCTTTCAAATTCAATAGAAACTGTTGAATTTTTTTCTTTAATAGTTACCGATGAATGCCAATCACAAAGACGCATTCTCAAGTGAAGATAGGCTCCCAGAAGTTGTGGATACAAGGGATTCTCTGCTAGTGCTAGCTCAAAATATTTTCTAGCCAAGGTGTATTCATATCGAAGGATTGAGAGCGCCCCAGCATTAAAGTAAAACGGGGCTAATCCTTGATTAAGTTGATCTAACAAGGAGGGATCTTGGCTTATGAGATTCATAAACCGCTCAACACATGAGTTTGCCAACTCATAATTGCCCATAGCTTGATAGACAACCAAAACGTTATTCAAGCTTAACAGATCATTCGGCTTGTGCACTAGGGCAAGTTCATAAGACTCTAAAGCATCACTCCATTTTTCAAGCGAGGATAATATATTCGCCTTTAAATAATAAGCTTGAGGATTTTTCGGATTAAGCAGTATTGCTTTGTCATAACAATCTAGGATTTGTAATGCTTCGACCCCCATTAAATCACTTGTTCTTAATTTCTCAAGGGCTAAGCCTTTAAGTACAAACAAGGAATCATCACCCGGATAAATTAAAGACGTTTCATTTAAAAAATCGATAGCATCACTAAAATAATTGCATTGTATTAGTGCCTTAGCAAGCAAAATACCAGAGCTAATGTTTGCGTCAATGCTGTAACTTTTTCTAGCAAAATCAAGCGCCCTTTCATAGTTTTCTGACTTAGTCTCTAATTTATTTATTTGCTCTAAACTTTCTATCAATAAAGTTTTATGATCCGGGTCATCAATAAATCTATTCTCTAAAGTTAATAGGTTTATGAGTTGCAAAAAACTATGAATAGCTGGTCCAGTTTCACCGAGGTTTTGCTGGCACATAGCCAGACCTCTCCAAGCATATAACTCTTTTGCATTTATCTGTGTAACCCTTAAAAACCTAGCTCGAGCACTTCTCAAATCACCAAGTTGACCCTCAATTAACCCAAGGGCCATGAGGATCTTAGAACTTTCACCAAAAGTTTCCAATACTCTTAGGTATTGGAGTTGCGCCCCTTGCAAATCACCTTGATTCAGAGATTTAGTTGCGCTACGCAACTTGTTATCTAGTGCCTCTTCATTATGATTTAATTCATTATCATTAAACGCACCATTAGATCCACTGTGACCATTTTGATTTAAGGGATCAATCACCATCAATAATTCTCATGATTTGGTAATTTTAATGAAGTGGTCCAGTACCTTAGAGCCAAAGGTATTTAAAAGCATAGCAGTTATGACGAGTCCTGCTGCGAAAATCTTCCACACGGGCAAAGATTCACCTAAAACTACGGCAGAAGCCCCCATTCCAAAGACGGGTACCAGTAAGGCAAAAGGTGTTACACAAACAGCCGTATAGCGAGCAAGCAACCAACCCCAAATACCGTAGCCAAATATTGTATTTGCCCAGGCCTGCCATAGCACTGCGAGCCAAGTCTGCCAATTAAGGGCTTGCAAATGTACTCCAAAGCTCTCAACTCCTTCAAAGTAAAGCGATAAGCAAAATAGTGTTGGAACAGAGAATAAGGTTGACCAAACAACGTAACTAACCATATTTACACCAATTGCCCGCTTAGAGAAAAGATTTCCAGCAGACCAACCAATAGCGGCTAAAACAGTAAGCGCTAACCCCAGCAAGCTCGTCTGAGCGTCTGCGTGAATACCAATGATTAGTAAACCAAGAACTGCTAAAAGCAAAGCAACTAATTGAAAGGATCTTAATCTCTCTCCGTTGAAATACACAGATAGTCCAATTGTAAAAATAACCTGAGTTTGGACAACCAAAGAAGCTAAACCTGGTGTGATGTGACCATTAACAGCTATATACAAAAAACCAAACTGAACAACTCCGATTCCTAGGCCGTAGCCCATTAAGTTAGTCCAATTTACACGAGGTCTTGGTAGAAAAAAAACTGCTGGTATCAGGGTAAAGAAAAAACGAAGACAGGCTAGCATCAGTGGTGGCAGGACATTAACTGTGTTTTTCATAACAACAAAATTAGTACCCCAAATACCAACTACGCACAAAATGAGAAAGGCATGAGTAATACTCAATGTAGTTTTTAGTGCAGGTAATGAGGTAATTTGATTTGCTTCAGTCATTTCAGTTTTATGAATAATTGATGAATTATTTTCTTTACCAATGGGGATTCAAGTTATGATTAAATTGAAAATTGATTTTGTAGATCTTTAGTGATCGGTTCTAAAACACTGTCCCAATTCAATATTTGATTTTGTCGATATAACTTCATACTTGGATACCACGGTGAGTCGGTTCGCTCCATTAACCACCGCCAATCGGGTGAATAGGGGAGCATAAGCCAGGTGGGCCTGCCCAACGCTCCTGACAAATGAGCGACGCTGGTGTCGACTGTAACGACTAAATCAACTAATTCGCATAAAGCAGCGGTGTCCTCAAAATCTTCTATATCCAAAGAGTTATCGATTAATCCCGGGACTTGCCGCAACAGCTCTCGCTCCCCTTCTCTAAATTCTTTTTGAAGACATACCCAATCAACTTTATCGCTCATTTCCATGAGGTAAGGAAGTAACGTCGCAAGAGGAATACTTCTGAAGGCATCGTTGTGATGAAATACGTTACCGCTCCAAACACAGCCCACTCGCGGTCTGGTTCTCTCACCGAGTTTGAAGATCCATTTCTCTTTTCTTGCTTGGTCTGCTTTTAAGTAGCTCTCAGTGGCAGGTATCTCATTCAATACATTACGAAGCGCAAAGGGTAAACTAATTAATGGACAGTGAAAGTCAAATTCAGGAAGCGTCTCGCCCTGTCTAATCAAGAACTTTGCGCCTATGATGTGCTTCATTAAAGAGTAAACAGAGGCCTGAACTTCAAAAAACACCCGATTACCGGTTGCCAAAACGATGGGTATGTAGCGGCAAAATTGCAAAGTATCACCAATACCCTGTTCGCAGTGAATAAAAATGGTTCTTGAATTTAAAGATTCACAAAAATCCCGTCCTATCAAATCACTATGCATATTAGTGATGAATTGCCCAGTCCACTGAGGTTGCGAGAAATTACGCTGTTCTGAGGTAAATTCTTTCATCCTCCAACGCCACTCATGCTCCTCCCAACCTAACCTGTAGTTACCTTTCAAAAGAAGAGCTAGAGATTTGTTACTATGGGCAGGAGCATACTCAGGCCAAATCTCTAAGGTTTTATCAAAGCTCAGAATAGCTTCATCAATACGGTTTAGGAACTGCAACATTAATCCACGGTTGTTGTGAGCTTCCGCGTAATTTGGACGAGAATAAATGGCTCGCTCATAATAGATGAGCGATTCTTCCCAACGCTTAAGGAACTTACAGGTTTCAGCCAAGTTATACAGAGCTTCAGCATAATCTGGCAAAAGCACAACAGCATTTGCATAGCTTTCAAAAGCTTTTTCAAATTTCCCTAGATCTTTAAAAGCATTACCGCAGTTGTTATAAGCAGCATATAAATTTGGATCTAAATCTATGGCTTTTTCGTAACTATCGATCGCTTCATCGTATCGTTTTAAGTCTTGCAAAACCAGACCCAAGTTACTGCGAGCCGCAGCAAAGCGAGGATTGAGAGCGATTACTTTTTTAAAAAGAGTCAAAGCTGCTTCAAGGTTTTTATTTTGGTACTCAAAGATACCTAATATATGCCAACAATCAAAGTTTAAGGGTTGAATTTTCACAACCTGCAAATAACAAGCCTTAGCTTTTTCATTTTCTCCACTGTTTTGATACTCTACAGCTTGAGTAAGCAATTGAGTCAACTGCGAGATTATTCCCTTACTCAGCTTTTGCTGTTGAATTTGAAAAGGTGGGCGCATCAATACACTGGGAATTAAGCTATTGAAATAGTTTTAGCGGCGTTAATCATTGGTAGAGCAATGAATTTATTTTTTTCTGAGAAAATTCATCCGAATCAACAAAATTTGATCCTGCCAAATGACACCTGTCAGTATGCCAGTTACAAAGACCTCAACGTCATTAATAAAGCCTTGAAGTGGGGTCAAGCTAACCGGGTCTGGGGTCAAAAATATTAGAAATTCAAGAAGCACCAATGTGAGAGTAAAAATCGACCGAAGTAACTTAATACGTTGAAAAAAAGAATCCGGATGACTCCAGAAAATTTGGCCTAATTTGAACAAAGCCCCGATATTTATCAATAAAGTTAGCTCTATGGGCATGGTTAGGACAAAGGGGGCAGTATAAAAATATAAAATAGCCAATAGTGCTTGTAAAACCATTAAAAAAATCATGATTAATCCGGTACTTTTTGGGCTTAAAGGTTAATTTTACCTGCTTAAAGTCGATCAATACTGGATATAACTTATGTGCCAATCGCTGTGTCATCCTGGAAATGTACTGATTCGAAGAAAAATTCTCATTAACCGTTGTAATCACCCCCAGATCTGATCATTATGAAGACCAAACTATCCCCTAAGGTTTTTCAGGAAAAGTTAACCCAAGCCATTGGTTTACAAAATTCTGGGCAAATCGATGCTGCTGAGACATTATTCCAAGAGTTACTTAAGGCAGATCCTAAGAGTTCAGCGGTTTTGTACTCTTTGGGAGCCATCGAATCTGCAAAGAAAAATTTCAAGCCTGCATATGATTACATTAAAAAATTACTTGGTTTGAGTCCGAAATTTGCACTCGGTCACCTGGCAATGTCAATTATCGAGTTCAACACTGGCAAATACCAAGAGGCCGTCATTTCGGCAAAAAAAGCGATTTCTATCGATCCCAAGTTAGATGCGGCTAAAGCTCACCTTGAAACAGTTGAAGTAGTCCTCAAAACTCAACTTCAAAACGGCCCAGAGACCACTCCGGAGGTTACAGCTCTGACCTCCAAGGGAATATCACTTCAAAATAACGGCGACAATCAAGCGGCTCAAGAAGCAATGCTTAGCGCCTTAAGGTTAGATAGCAAAAATTTTATTGCTCTTTACACCCTTGGCATAATTAGTATTGCTTTGAACCAAAATGACGCTGCAGTGGATTATTTTTCTAAGGCGATTGAATTTCACCCCAAAATTGCTCAAGGCTACCACGCTAAAGGAAAATTACTATCCGATCTAGGAAGATACAACGAAGCATTAGATTGTTATCAAGAAGGCGCCAAAGTAGACCCTTCCCATCCTGGTATTTACATAAATATTGCTGCTTTATTGCAGTTTCTAAATAGACACAAGGAGGCATTGACTACGCTGCACGAAGCCTCTGAGATCATTCCAAATCACGTCATGCTTTTGGAGGGGCAAGGCATATTACTCACCCAATTTAAAGAATTTAAATTGGCTGCCAATATGTTCCAGCGTATTTTGGAGGTCGAGCCACACTCCCAAAAAGCAAATTCTCAGCTAATGCTTTGTAGAACCCACGACTGCGAGTGGGATGATTATGATCAGATTAAAGCTCGGATCGAACAAGGCATTCAAGATGGATCGAGAATCTGCGCACCCCTTACTTTTATGGGAATGTCTGGCGACGTCAATATGGTGAGAAAAGCCACGCAGGGGTATGTCAATGAAAAATTTAACTTCAACAATCCCCCACTTTGGAGGGGTGAGCAGTATAAACACCCGAAAAAACGCGTTGCTTTCATGTCCTCAGACTTCAGAATTCATCCGGTAGGGTATCTGTTTATTTCGATGCTTGAAAAAGCAAACAAATCAGAATTTGAATTAATCGGAATCTCGATCGGTATAAATGACCAAAGCGATCTGTGGAGAAGGTATCGCTGTGCGTTTGATCAGTACTTGGACTGTCAAACCAAGACAAATATTGAAATTGCCAAAATTTTACGTGCACTCGAAGTAGATATAGTCATTGACTTATCTGGTCATACTGAAGGCGAGCGCTTAGATGTCTTATCTCATAGACCCTGTCCTGTTCAAATCACATACTTAGGATTTCCAGGAACGCTTTGCCTACCTTTTGTGGACTATCTGATAACGGACCCAAGGACTGTACCCCCTGAGTACAGAGATGCCTTTACAGAGAAGATCTTAGAGCTTGAACATTGTTATTTACCCAGAGACAACTCTGTTAAACCTAGCGTCAAAGCACTTCCAAAGAGCGAATATGGACTACCTCCTGATGCTTTTGTATTTTGTAGTTTCAACCATAACTTTAAAATCACCCCGAGTATTTTTGGACGTTGGATGGAGTTGCTAAAAAATGTACCTAATAGTGTTCTTTGGCTAATGAAACTGACTAAGGAAGCACAGGCAAACTTATTAAAAGCAGCTCATTCCCAAGGAATAGGTGAAGACAGGATTGTGTTCGCCTCGCGCGTGCCAAACTTAGAGGATCACTTGGCACGCTACCAACATGCTGATCTTTTCCTAGACACACACCCCTACAATGGTCACACAACGGTTGGAGACTCTTTGCTATGCGGTGTACCAGTCGTGACGCAAAGAGGATCGAGTTTTGCGTCACGCGTAGCGGGCAGTCTGCTCTATGATGTGGGCATGATGGACAATGTTTGCAATACTGAAGAGGCTTATTACCAACGAGCCCTTTACTTGGCAACTCATCCTGAGGAACTCGCGAACTCCAAACAGCACCTCAGCCAAGTATTAGAGAGTTCTTGGCCCAGATCGGATGAGGATCAGTCAAAAGAGTTTTTTGACACTTTAAAGAAAATACAAATCAATGTATAACGCAAAGTAATTTGCTAATTCATTCCGGTCCTTATGGAAACGTCGCTCTTAACTTTTTTGCTAAACGCTGGTTTTGCCATAACCCTAATGGTAATGGAACGGTTATGGCCTAACCACCCATACCAGCGTGATGTATCTTGGACTTTAAGGGCTGCCTTATTGGCAAGTGTTGGTATCGTATTAACGTTGATGCTAGGTAGCGTAGTTGAGGGCAATATAGAATTTATAAGGTTACATACTGATATTTTATTTCGTTCAAATTTTTTGACTCATAACTTCAACGTTTGCATTCAAGGTTTGATAGGTTACTACTGTGTGACCTTCTTTGTTTACTGGTGGCACCGCTTGCGCCATTACAGCGATCATTACTGGAGGATTTTTCACCAAGTCCACCACAGCACCTACAGGCTAGAGACTTTAACTGCCTTTTACGCACACCCTACTGACTTCTTCTCGAATGCATTGATAGTAAATATTGTTGCCTATGTTTTACTGGGATATAACTTAGAGGCAGCGCTTTGGACATCATTTTGGGTTGGTATATTCGAGCTTTGGGAGCACACTAATATTAAAACACCTAGATGGCTTGGTTACTTTGTTGTGCGACCTGAGATGCACCGAGTTCACCATGAGCGCGACCGGCATAGTAACAATTACGGTATACCAATTTGGGACATGATATTTAGAACGTATGAAAATTCTTTAAGATCAGTAGATTGTGGATTTGATATAAAAAATGAGAAAAAACTTCTCTCAATGCTTCTCTTTAAAAGAGTTGTATAATTAATTTTTAATTATCACTGAAACACTTGATTCAAGATTTTTCGGCAATCAATTGCATAACAATTTCTCGCAAAACTTCAAAAACCGGTTGCCAATCCCCCCTGTTTTGTTGCCTGATTAGCTTTACACGGTGATAGCAAGTTGCGTCTTCAAAACCCTCACCCCAGCGCCAGTCAGAGGTGTAAGGTAGTAACACCAGTGTCTCTTTGCCTAGGGCGCCACTTAAATGAACAGTTGTGTTATCAGCAGATATGACCAAATCACAGGCCTTAATCAGACTGGCTAAAGCGTCCAAATCTTGCATCGCATCTAAATTTGGGGCCTGTTGGACTACGCCGACTTTACTTGACACCTGAATCAACTCAGACTGTACATCCCCATATTGAAGGTTAACTAAACGAATTCTCGGCATATTCAATGATTGAACCAAATCAGCAAGATTAAGACTTCTAGGGGCTCCAGTTTTAGGATTTTTACTACGCCAAGAAATTCCTATCAATAACTCCTCAGGACCGCTCAGTAAAGATTTAAAGCTAGCAGCACGGTCCTCGTCAGAGAGTAGGTAAGCGGCTACTGGGTTAGGTTTGGGCGTGAGAGTATTGCCCTTTACGGCTTCACTCATTTGATTTAATTGCATCACTGCCAAAGGCAAACTACCCATAGGCATGTGAGCATCGTAGGAGGAATCATCCACTAAAAATTCTCTTGCCACGAATTGAAGTTCAGGTATTGATCTCTTGAATAAATTAATAAGTCTGCTATCGACTCTGCAAATGATGCTTTTTCTTACAAAATTATGAGCGCTGATTAGTTTAGAAAACTCAATCAACCAAGGCAGAAAGAAAATCTCGTCACCAACTCCTTGCTCATTCCAAATAAAAATTTTCTGAGTATCAGATTCCTTTGTCCAAAGCGGTTTGGATGTTTTTAAGTATTTCCCTAAAAAATCATCAGAAAGCCAGCGCCACTCATACATTTGCCATCCAATACTGAAGGCTTGAAGTTTCAAATGCAAAAGGGATAAATTAAAGTGCGCATTTGCAAAGTCAGGCCTTAATGCTATGGCTTTTTGGAAATCGAATTTAGCGGAGTCAAAATTCTTTAGCTGCTCAAAAACAGAAGCTCTATTGAAAAAGGCCTCAACCATTTCTGGATTTTTTAATATTGCGAGATCGTAATCCAGCTTCGCTGCGTCGAAAAATTCCAGAGTTTGATAGAGAGAACCACGGTTGTAAAAAGCCTCTGCTAGGTTGGGATCAAGCTCCAAAGCCTTTGTAAAACTTTGTAAAGCCTCGTCATATTTACCTAGCGCCTGAAGCAAGTTACCCCTATTGTTAAAGGCCAGAGCAAACTGCGGGTCAAGGTCTATACACGTGTTGTACTTTTCAAGCGCTTTGTCTAATTTGTGGTTACCCTGTAATGCAACTCCCCAGTTAAAGAAGGCTTGAACAAAGCCTGGGTTAAGTTGAGTTGCTAGCTCATAATCTATGCAGGCTAGCTCAAACCCCTGGGGCAAAACACCTGTCTCATAAAGAGCCTGAAGCGTAAGTCCCCTATTGTTATGAGCACTCGCAAAACTAGGATTTAATAATAGTGCACGGTTGTAGCACTCTAGTGCTTTCTGACGTTGGTCCGTATCTGGTGCTGCGCTTGTCACAACACCTAAGTTGAAATAAGCGTCATAAAACTGCGGATTTAACTCTAAAGACTTTGTATAAGCAAAAATTGCCTGATCAAAGCGATTAAGTGACTGGTAGACATTTCCAAGATTACTTTGACAGACACTGTGGTCTGGGTGAATTTTTATGGCCTGCTCAATTAGAGCTAGCGCTTGAATAGGCTCTCCTTGCTGATAGTGAACTACGCCAAGGTAATGCAGGGCATCAAAGTGATTTGGCTGAGAATTGAGGATCTCTTGGTAGATAGGTTTTGCAAGATCTAATTCATTTTTTACATGTAATCCTATAGCTTGTTCAAGCAATAGTTGAGAGGAAGTATTTATCTGAGTTCCACTAAATTGAATGTGTTTTGGCACGATGCCCTTCTTGGGCTTAGTTTTTGAGAAGTTTCTGAATTTAGATCCTGACATCCCTAAATTCTATGTCCACACAGGCAATTAAGTAACAATCGCTACTTTTTTTTAACTCTTAGTAAATCCCCATCAAATCGATTGACTCGATTATTTTCAAATTGTTTTGCCCAATTGGTCCGAATTGTCCCTACTTTCCCTAATACTTGTGTTCAAATTTTGAACTACAGTAATCAAAATCACTGTATTAGACCTATTAGATATTAAAAGCACACGAGGTAAACAGTAGTTCATTTCATTGCAACTCATAACAAACACAACCACATAGGCAACTCATGAAACGAAATTTTTTCCTAAAACTTAGTACCCTAATACTTTTGACAAGTCTTTGGGGTTGTGCAGATATGGCTCCCCAACAAACCGCTCTAACGCCTTGGGAAAACTTGCTCGACGGTACAAATCTCAATAGTTGGACTTCAATTGGCAACGCAAATTGGCGTCTTTATGACGGTAATGTTCAAGCTGAGTTGGGCAATGGATTCTTGGTTTCGAATAAGTCCTACCAAGACTTTCAAATACAAGCTGAGTTCTGGGTTGACGAAGAAGCTAATAGCGGTATCTTTATTCGGGTCAGCGACCCTAAAACCATCACCGCAGTTAATGCATATGAAGTTAATATTTTCGATAAAAGGCCAGACCCCACTTATGGAACTGGCTCTATCGTGAACGTCGCCAAGGTTGAACCTATGCCAAAAGCTGGTGGACACTGGAATACTTTTGATATCACGGCTAAAGGCAATCATTACGTTGTTTATTTCAATGGAGTAAAAACAGTGGATGTGACCAACAATAATTTACTCAAAGCAGGTCCTATTGCCTTGCAATACGCTGGCGGTGTGGTTAAGTTCAAGAAACTGCAGATAAGGCCAATATGATTTAATCATTCCCCACTTTAAATAACCGAGCCCTAACCATGTTAGGGCTTTTTTTATGATGGAATGTTCTATCAAAGTTCTAATTAGACAAAATTTTGATTAAATTATAATTAATTAGTATTAATAAATTAAATACTTAGCCAATCCACTAGATAGTCCGTTACCCCTACAACAGATTAAGGGTTATCTCTGTGGCATGATAGATATGTATTAACTTCAAGCCCTTTTGCAATCCGTTTGAAGTTGTAGGAATTGATAGACAAAATGATAATTAGAAACTTCACAAAAACAGCTTACAAAGACGCTAACTCTCTGTGGGATACCCGGTGTCGGGTAAGCAAAGACTCCGCCTTTTTCTCGGTCCGCCCAACTCTGACTCCAACAAGACTTGGTCCATTAGCCCTTGCTTTGTTAATTAGCGGATGTGCGGTTGGTCCAGACTTTAAAAGTCCATCGGCTCCCCTAAACTCAGATCCAAGCTCTTATACCCAAGAAAAGCTGCCTAATCAACTCGACCCTGGCGTAGCGTCATCTAAAAAACAAGTCTTTGTACCGGGTGGGCAAATTTCAGCTCAATGGTGGGAGGTTTTCCACAATGAAGCTCTAAATCAACTGATAGTTAGATCTTTAAAAAACAATCCTAGTTTAAAGGCCGCTCAATCATCTCTTAAATCAGCAGCTGAGATTTATAACTATCAATTCGGGGGGCTAATGGTTCCCAGTGTCTCCGCTGGCATTAACGATCAAAGGGAACGTTTAAACCAGACTCAGGCATTGCAAGCTGGGGCTGCAAGCCAGCAAGGAGCTGTGCTTGGACTCCTAAACGCTTCTGTCAACGTCAGCTACACCTTTGATGTATTTGGAGCCAACCGAAGACAACTTGAGAGTCAAAAAGCAGCGATTGAATATCAAGCATATCAACTGGAAGCGGCTTACCTCACTTTGACCGCAAACGTTGTCACGACTGCAATTCGTGAAGCATCCTTGAGAGAACAACTTAAAGCAACTCAGGATTTACTAAAGGCACAGAGCATGCAACTTCAAGTTGTTCAAAAACAATTTGAAGTTGGTGCGATCAGTCGCACCCCTCTACTCCAGCAAATCAATATCGTTGCTCAAACCAAAGCAAGCATCCCTGCACTTGAGAAATCACTCTCGCAAACCCGCCATCAACTATCAGTCTACGCGGGGCTATTGCCAAGCCAATCTGTTGACGTACAGTTTGATTTGGACTCGCTGGACTTGCCATCTGAATTACCAATCTCTTTACCCTCTGAGTTAGTTCGTCAACGCCCAGACATCCGAGCAAGCGAGGCGTTACTGCATCAAGCCAGCGCTCAAGTTGGAGTAGCAACAGCTAATCAATACCCACAGTTCACCATATCAGGTAATTACGGTTCTTCGGCTATAAAGCAAGGGGACTTGTTTACGGCACCTGCAGCCTTTTGGAATTTTACGAGTGGAATCACTGCACCCATCTTTAATGGTGGCGCGCTAAGCGCAAAGGTAAGAGCGTCCAAAGCCAATTATCTACAAGCCTCTGAAGAATACAGAGCTACGGTGCTAAACGCTTTTCAAAACGTAGCAGATACGCTCAGAGCACTTGATGCAGATACACAAACCCTTAATGCTCAAGCTCAGGTTGAATCTATTTCAAAAGAAGCTTTAGAACTTAGCACTAAGCAATATCAGCTGGGCGCAACCAGCTATTTGGTGCTGCTTGATGCGCAAAGGACATATCAACAAGCTTTGGTAAATTTGATTGCTGCCAAGGCAACTCGTTACGCTGACACAGCGGCCCTCTTTCAAGCCTTGGGAGGCGGCTGGTGGAACAAACCCAACAGCCAACTTGATCCGCCTTAAGCCCTGAACAAATTGGACGCTAAGGTCTAAATTTTGAGATAAGTTTCACACCACATTTTTTTATTCATTCATTTATTTTGAGAGCTATATAAACATGACCAAACGCATGCTAATCATGCTAGGCGCAGTGCTTCTTTTGATCGTTGCCTTAGGCTTAGGATTCTTTCTTCACATTCAAAAGTTAATTGCTAGTGCGCCCAAACCAGGGCCCCAAACTGTCTCAACAATCAAAGCCGAAATGCTAGATTGGCAGCCACAGATCACTGCAATTGCGTCGCTCTCACCGTCCAAAGGCGTTGACCTATCTAGCGAAATTGCGGGCCTGGTTCGCAGCGTCAACTTTCACTCTGGTGATGATGTTCAAGCTGGGCAAGTACTGATACAACTCAACGCTGACGCAGACTCCGCTGCCTGGCGTTCTGCGAGTGCCGCAGCAGAGCTAGCAGAAGTTGTCCTTAAAAGAGATCAAGCCCAGCTCGCTGCACAAGCCGTATCCCAAGCACAAGTCGATAATGATTTAGCTGATCTCAAAAGCAAA
>CAIRBP010000035.1 GCA_903876885.1 uncultured Burkholderiales bacterium
AGTAAATCGCTTGGATTTGCTCTGAGGGAGATACACTTACGCAGTACCTTTTTATAGTTGGGTTAAGTTTAATTAGAGCGTTGAGACCATTTTTATGCAAATACGATTGAAACTGCTTGCCAAGTATTTATTTAACCCGTCCTCAGTCACTACTTTGACATGGACGGCAATCTCTTTTTACTTAATGATGGGGCTCTCTTGGTCACAAGTTACCCAAACAAATCAAATATTTCAAACCAATCAAGCCAGCCAAGCCCCTCAGGGAGCGGCTAGCACCGTAAAGATTGGAGAGATAAACAGTTATAAAGCACAACCTGCGTTCCTAATTCCTTACAAAAAGGGGATGGAGTTGGCAGTCGATGAAATCAATGCATCAGGGGGCGTAAACTCTAGAAAATTTGAACTCCTTACACGTGACGATAACGCAAACCCAGGGGACGCAGTACGTGCAGCGCAGGAGCTTTTAACCCGAGAACATGTGGATTTAATCGCCGGCGCCTATCTATCCAACATTGGTCTTGCGCTTTCAGATTTTGCAAAGCAAAGCAAGGTCTTTTACCTGGCGGGAGAGCCCCTAACAGACAAAATTGTTTGGGAGAACGGTAATCATTACACGTTTAGACTGCGAGCGAGCACTTACATGCAGGCCTCAATGCTCGTCCCCGAAGCGGCTAAGTTAAATAAGAAACGTTGGGCGATTGTTTATCCCAATTATGAGTACGGACAATCGGCTGCGGCTACTTTTAAAGAGCTCCTTAGAAAAGCTCAACCAAACGTTGAGTTCGTCAACGAGCAAGCACCGCCTCTTGGCAAAATTGACGCTGGTGCGGTGACTCAAGCCCTAGCAGACTCAAAGCCAGATGCTATTTTTAATGTTCTCTTTGGTACAGACTTAACCAAATTTGTGCGCGAAGGTAATACGCGTAAATTATTTGAAGATCGTAGCGTTGTGAGTTTACTCACCGGAGAGCCAGAGTACTTGGACGCATTGAAAGAGGAGACGCCTAACGGCTGGATCGTAACGGGTTACCCCTGGAGCACGATCACGAGTACTGAACACAAAAATTTCTTGAAACTTTATAAAGATAAATACAACGAATACCCTCGCCTCGGTTCTGTCGTAGGCTACACCCTTATCAAGTCTATTGCTGAAGGGGTGAAAATTGCAAACAGTGCAGATACAGAGAAACTTATCTCCGCTTTCTCCGGACTTAGTGTGAGCACTCCATTTGGCAAAATTCAATACAGAGCAGAAGATCACCAATCGACCATGGGTGCGTTTGTAGGTAAGCTTAAAAACGATAACGGACAAGGCGTTATGGTTGATTACAAATATATGGACGGCGCTAACTTCTTGCCTACCGCTTCAGATACAAAAAAGCTGAGAGCTCAAAACTAACATCCCTACTAAGCTCGCTGAATTCATTTCAAAGACTTTCATCTCCTAAATAAGCTGTATCCATAAAGCCATGGATCTTTACGCACTTTTCGCCCAACTGATCAACGCTTGGGCGAGCGCGTCTAGTCTTTTCCTAGCCGCCGCAGGGCTCACGCTAATATTTGGCGTTACTAGGATCATCAACTTCGCGCACGGCTCGTTTTTTATGCTCGGTATGTATACCGCATACAGTTTGATTAAGTTTCTAGGTCCTTATCTTTTGTTAACTTACGGTTTACCAATGGGGCTTAGTTACTGGATCGCAATCTTAGCAACTGGCCCTCTCATAGGTTTTGTTGGTCTTATGACAGAGATTTTCATTCTTAGACGCATTTATAAATCGCCTGAGTTGGTTCAATTACTCGCAACCTTTGCTGTCGTGTTGGTTTTAAATGATGCGTCGCTTTTTGCATTTGGTCCAGAGGATTTGATGGGACCCAGGGTGCCAGGAATGGGCTCCTCTGTGGAGCTTTTTTCCAGACCTGTCCCTGTATACGACCTCTTTTTGATAGTGCTTGGTCCGCTTGTGCTCACAGCCATTTGGTGGATCCTAAAGCGCACACGCACTGGCCTTTATATCAGAGCCGCTAGTACAGACAAGGAAACTTTGCAAGCACTAGGCGTGAACTCAAACACACTGTTCACCGCTGTCTTTTGTGCAGGCTGCATGCTTGCAGGTTGGGCGGGTGCTTTAGAGCTCGTTAGAACACCAGCAAATTTAGGAATTGATTTATCGGTTGTCACCGATTGCTTTGTAGTAGTTGTCATTGCGGGTATGGGATCAATTACAGGCGCCTACTTTTGTGCAATATTACTGGGTGTGGTGAAGGCTCTATGTATTACAGTCGGTTCTCAAACCATTTTGGGTCTGAGCTTTGAATTCTCAAAACTCACACTTGTCACAGAATTCATCTTGATGGCGCTCATTTTGATATTCCGTCCTTCAGGTCTTTTTAACACCAGTGCTAACGACTTTGAGGAAAAGGCAAATAAATCCGCATACTCATCCGCATATTTATACGCATATGCAAAAGCGCCCCACCTCGGATTTGGTTCTAAGACACGAGGCATTAAACAATTCCTTAAAAATATCCGTTGGTACTTTGTTGCTTTAATTTTTGTAGGCTTGTGTCTCTTGCCTTTGATAGTTCCGCAAAACAGTTACGTGCTTATTCTTGCTATTGACGTTTTAATAGCAGTTCTTTTTGCTGCTAGTCTACATTTTTTAGTTAGCACAGGCGGTTTGATATCCTTTGGTCACGCGGCTTATTTCGGAGTGGGCGCTTACGCAAGCGCCCTACTCTTTAAAGAGCAGGGTTTCAGCATGGAAGAATGTTTACTCATTGCCCCATTGATTGGTATGTGCTTTGGAGGATTACTGGGTTGGCTTTGTACCCGTTTGAGCGGTATTTACCTTGCCATGCTGACGTTAGCGCTTGCTCAATTACTTTGGGCTATTTGCTTTCAGTGGGACGGATTTACTGGCGGCTCAAACGGACTAAGCGGAATATGGCCAAGCGAATTTTGGAGTACTGGCCAAAGGTTTTATGAATTGACACTCGTGCTTGTTGCTCTATCTTTACTTTTTATTCAACTCTTGATTAGATCCCCATTTGGCTTAACCCTTAAAGCAACTAGAGACAGCGCTAAACGAGCTTTGTCCCTGGGGGTTAACGTAAAGACAACTCAACTGATTGCCTTTGCAGTTAGCGCTGCATTTGCGGGATTAGCAGGAGCACTTTTCGCGTTTTCCAAAGGTAGCATCTCCCCAGATGTCCTGTCTTTGTCACGCTCTGTGGACTCTTTAGTAATGGTTTTACTGGGCGGCATTAACTCAAGCCTTGGCCCCATACTAGGAGCACTGTCTTATACAGTTTTACAAGACTTTGCAGCTCGAGATACTGAGTACTGGCGAGCATGCTTGGGAGCGCTCATCCTTTTATTGCTATTTGTATTACCAAATGGTTTAGCAAGTGTGATACAAATATTTAGAAGGTCTCGAGGCAAAGCCTTACAACATTAATGCTTCTCTCTTGCGATGACGCTTTGTATTCGTCTCTCGTCTAAAGCAAGGACCTCAAACTGCCAGCGCCCACAAATAACCATATCCCCTACTTTAGGCATGCGCCCAAGTACGGCCATGATTAACCCTGCTAGGGTGTTATAAACTTTCTTATCCTCTAAGGGAAGTTCCTCAATATCTAGCCTGCTCTTTAACTCTTGAATTGGCATAAGCCCATCTAGCGCCCAAGTATGGTCGCTTCGCAAGGTTGCCCAAACTTGGCCTGGACTGCTGGACTGAAGCAACTCTCCCGTGATCGCCTCAAGCACGTCTTTGGGAGTAATCAGCCCGTGTAAAACACCGTACTCATCTACCACCAAGACTAACCGACCAGATACGCCTTGGGGAGAAGGTTTTTTAAGGACTTGAGTTTTCTGTGATGTTGGGTTTGCGTTATCTCTTGGATTTTGAAATTGTTCAAGCAAATCTAAACCCGTTAGAGTCTCCGGTACAAAGGCAACGGGGAGCACGTACTCCTCCAGTGGACTGGAGGACTCGAGGTGTTGAATCAACTGATTGATGCCAACCACGCCAAGAACGTCATCGAGTGAGTTTCTGCAAACGGGGTACCAAGAGTGTTGTTGCTCACCCTTTAAAGCATCTATCGCTTCTTGGGCACTTAGTTTTGCATCAAGCCAAACAATATCTGCTCTGGGCACCATCATCGAGGTTAACTGACGCTCGTCTAAGTGAAACACATTTTTGACCATCTGGTGCTCTTGGTCATCAATGAGACCCGCATTTACTCCTTCATCCAAACTAGCACTGATTTCTGCCTCGGTCACTGCGCCACTACCTGTTAAATTAACACCCAGAAGTTTCAAGATAATAGAAGTGCTCCCTGAGAGAAAATGTACCAAAGGTCTAGAGAGTATCAACATAACGCTCATCAAACCTGAGACCAAGGAGGCTACCCTCTCAGGGTGTAACTGTGCAATACGTTTAGGAACCAATTCGCCAAATAAAATGGTTGCAAGCGTAATGATGGTCACCACTACTGCAGTTGACAAGGCAGGTGCAAAGGCGTCACTCAGGCCCATGTTAGTTAATGCAAGCGTTAGTCGCTCACTAAACGCTGCCTCACCCACGATCCCGTTTAGTACCCCGATCGAGGTAATTCCAATTTGAATAGTTGATAAAAACTCAGTTGGTTTTGCCAAAAGAAGTAGTGCTGTTCTTGCCCCCTTTGCACCACTCTCACTGGATTCTTCCATGGCTTTCAAGCGGACCTTTCTACTCGCGGCCAAAGCCATTTCAGACATTGCAAAAATGCCGTTAATCAATATCAGCGAAATAATGATCAAAAAATCCATGAAATAAGTAAGTGTTGTTACGTGAGCTTGCGCGCGAGCTCAAAGATTGCAGGACAATGTTATCTGGAAGTACAAGACATCATTCAAATACAAAAAATACTGAACCTATTATGCCGTGCTATATGATTGGCGACGTCCAGGGGTGCGACGAACCACTTTCAAAACTCCTAGAGGTCATAGATTTCTCGCCAAGTAGGGACACCCTTTACTTTCTGGGCGATTTAGTCAACCGTGGCCCAGGTAATTTATCCACCTTAAACCGCCTAATGAACTACGGAACCAGCGCAGTTTGCTTGCTCGGTAACCATGATCTTCATTTTTTGGGGATTGAGCAAGGGCTGCGGACTCAAAAGAATGGCGATACGGTGAGTGATTTATTAAATGCCCCAAACCGAGATGAGATCGTGCGGTGGCTTCGCACCAGATCGCTCGCAGCTTTCGAGAAAGGTACGCTAATGGTTCATGCAGGCGTCTTCCCCTCTTGGACAGTTCAAAGCACCCTAAGCCTTGCTAAAGAACTCGAGCAAGAGTTAAGCGGACCCAGTTGGGGAGAGTTCTTAAGAACCCTATTTGGCAATTCACCCAATAAGTGGGATGACGCGCTAAAGGGTGAGGAACGGGCCCGTGCAATTGTGAATGCGCTGACAAGAATGCGTTTTTGTTCTGAAAACGCTGAGATGGAATTTACCACCAAAGGGCCAGCACATAACGCGCCGCCAGGTTACTACCCTTGGTTTGCGGTGCCAAACAGAAAAACTGCAAACACACAGATTGCTTTTGGTCATTGGTCCGCTCTCAACCCCTCTGAGTCGCCTGGCGACGCTGACGCATTGGCTGAACACAATGTGCTTAGCCTTGACACGGGATGCGTATGGGGTGGGTGTCTTTCTGCGGTTGAATTAGCTGAGTTAGAAAGCGCAGGTGAGGACTCAGTCCCCGAAATGCTTGGCGCACATGTTAAGGCCCATACGCGGAAATACGAATACATTCAAATCAAATGCGCTAAAACAGATTTAACAATCAACAGAGTTGTATAGGTATGAATGAATTCTGAATTAATTCAGCGTAAATTCAAAAAAATAAAAATGAATTTCTAAATCTTTAGCTCTTAAACAAAGCAGCTACTTTACGCTTAGATTTGATATTGGCCGAAATATTCCTGGAACCGGTTCGTGCGGGAGTGCTCTCCCAAGACGGTTTCGCATCATCAGATACAACACTAGGCTCATAAGGCTTATCAAAGAACGGATCCTTTGATAATTTGGGGACAGCATAGGAGGGGTTTGAGTTCCTGCTTTCACGAGCAACTCGCTCTTCCTCCCAAGTTCTGCGACCAGTGTTGATTCGCTCTCTTGGCCTTTCAGACTCAAACTCAACTGGTTCTAAATCAATTTTTTGTTTGGTCAGCTTTTCGATATCTGAGATCAGCCTGAGATCGTTTGGAGAAGCAAAACTAACGGCTAAACCGGTTGCTCCCGCGCGGCCAGTGCGTCCAATCCGGTGAATGTAGTCCTCTGCATTGAAGGGAACGTCAAAGTTAAAAACAGCGGGGACGTCCTTGATATCAAGACCCCTTGCAGCTACATCAGTACAAATCAGCAGGTCAACTGCGCCAGCCTTAAAGGCGTCCAGGGCCTTTAAACGCTCATCTTGGCTTTTATCCCCGTGTAGCGCAGTGGTCTTCAAACCATCATGCTCCAATGACCTTGCTAATCGGGCGCAACCGAGTTTGCTATTAACAAATACAAAAGCTTGGGTAATGTTCTTCTCTCTCAAAATCTGCTTAAGCGCTCGTCTTTTATCATCATCAGCGACACTGTAAAAATGCTGAGAAACTGTAGATGCCGTTTGGTTAGGTCTTGCAACCTCGATCGTTACAGGATCCTGAAGATAACTAGAGGCTAAGCGTTTAATTTCTGGAGAGAAAGTTGCAGAAAACAGCAACGTCGTGCGCTTTTTAGGAAGGAAGCTCAAAATGCGCTGCAGATCTGGTAAAAACCCGATATCTAGCATTCTGTCTGCCTCATCAAGTACCACGTACTCGACTTGGTTGAGAACCACGTTCTTGGCTTCAATATGGTCCAACAATCTACCCGGTGTTGCAACCAAAATCTCAACTCCACCCCTTAATTCGAGACTTTGGGGCTTCATATCCATGCCACCAAAAACTACTGCGGTTCGCATTTGCGTAAATTTAGCGTAGAGTTTGAGTTGCTGGGCTACTTGGTCAGCAAGTTCACGCGTAGGCAAGAGCACTAAAGCACGTACCGGGTGCCTCGCGGGGGAGGTCGAAGTGTTCTCGTGTTTTAGGAGAATTTGTAGGAGCGGCAAACAAAAAGCTGCAGTTTTACCCGTACCAGTTTGGGCTGCGCCCATCACGTCACGACCACTTAAAACGACTGGGATAGACTGTGCCTGGATAGGCGTCATCTCGGCGTAGCCCATCTCTGCGACTGCTCGCGAGAGTGGCTCGGCTAACTGTAAATTAGAGAAAGAATTCATAAGTCCCTGATTGTCTCACCCGGGGCACTCTTATTGAGAAAAAAGAGATTAAAAGTTAATAAACTAAGGGGCATTTAAGGGTGATTTAGGGCGTTTGAACCGAAAAAGACACTAAAGTTGCCAAATATCACTACTTCGACGCATCAACTCAGAAATCAGGTCTTGGGTAACGTAACGCCAACTTGACCTTGGTATTTTCCGCCGCGATCTTTGTAACTGGTTTCACAGACCTCATCGCTTTCAAAAAATAGCACCTGTGCACAACCTTCGCCTGCATAGATTTTCGCAGGCAAAGGAGTAGTGTTTGAAAACTCTAGAGTCACATACCCTTCCCACTCTGGCTCAAACGGCGTCACATTCACGATAATGCCGCATCGTGCGTAAGTGCTCTTTCCTAAACACACAGTTAACACGTTTCGCGGGATACGAAAATACTCCATCGTTCTCGCCAAGGCGAAACTGTTTGGCGGAATAATGCAAACATCGGACTCGATATCAACAAAGCTTTTTTCATCAAAGTTCTTAGGATCAACAACTGTACTGTAGATATTGGTGAACACTTTGAACTCCGGTGCACAGCGGATATCGTACCCATAACTACTGGTCCCGTAGCTGACAATTTTCTCGCCTGCAGCGTTTTTCCTAACCTGTCCCGGCTCAAAGGGCTCGATCATTCCGTGCTCTTTTGCCATTTTTCGAATCCAGGTATCTGATTTAATCGACATACTTAATTACTCTTATAGATTTCAATAAAAAATTTCAATTTAAAAATCGAATTGAAAACGTTATTCCAATACCAAATCTAATTTAACTTCCAAAAGATTTTTATGATCCTTGTATCTACTAAGTAACTGCGCGTCTACAACGGGTTTGTACTGCGCTACCAAGACCTCGCGCACGCCAAATACTGCATCTGTGTCAAGGTAAGGATCTTCTTCATCAAAAATCTCAGTTACCAGTGTTTTATGCCCAGGAGCCTCAACAATCAAGTGCAAATGAGCCGGCCTCCAAGGCGAGCGCTTAGACTCTACAAACATAGCACCTACTGGTCCATCCATAGGGATGGTGTAAGGTTTAGGTCTGATTGTTGCTATCTCAAATGAGCCGTCGTCTTGAGCGTGCAACATACACCGCAGATTATCCTGGGGTTGCTCGGGGTCTTGTTGCCAGTAGAGTCCGTTGTCAGCGTTTTGCCAGAAATCGACTGTGGCACCTGCAATTGGATTGCCTTTTAGATCAAGAACTTTTCCCCTAAAGACAGCCGCTTGTCCTGGGTTATCTCTTAACAGATTAGCTGGACTTTGCATTACAGGGGACCCGCGTGAGTGAAACGGGCCAAGATTACTTCCCGGAGTGGCTTTATCGGAACCCATCGCTAAAAGATCGATCAAAGAGGAGAGTCCAAAAACATCAGACATTAATGAAAATTCACTGCGTGATTCATCTGTAATTGCCGCAGCGCGGTGTAAAAAATCAAGTCCGGCTCGCCACTCTTCGTGAGTGAGTTTGGTATCTCTTGCAAAATCGTGCAAATGAGCGACGAAAGTTTTCAAAATAAACTGTAGCCTCTGATCGGGCAACTTATCAAAACTACTTTGGGTAAGGGCTGTGAGGTTATCGGATGATGTATTGCGCATAAAAATAGCTTTTCTAAAAAATTAGGGGCAGGACTGCATTCTACTGAGTCCCAGGATAGGGGGAAAAACCGAACATAAAGACTTGAAAATATCAGTAGAACTCAGAATATCTAATTAAATAGCAGCAGTTACAGTCCATAGTAATTCCAATTTACTTAATTGAATCTATGACAAAAAGTATTTCCTCAACTCTCAACGTTAACGGACAACTCAGAACCACCCCGGCCGATCCCTCTACTGCACTTTTGTACGTACTCAGAAATGATTTAGAACTCAACGGTGCAAAGTTCGGTTGCGGCGCAGGTCAATGCGGAGCTTGTACTGTACTTGTCAATGGTGAGCCTGTTCGTTCATGCATGACACCCATCAAAAATTTGTCTTCGAATGCAAAAATAACAACCATTGAGGGGCTTGCCCCAATTACCCCTCTTGCTGCAACTGCTAGTTTAGCTAATTCTGCTAACGCTGCGCTCCCAGCTGTTTCTGCGTCCAATAGCTCACCTTTAAGTATTTTGCAAAACGCTTTCATCCATGAGCAAGCTGCCCAGTGCGGTTACTGCATTAACGGAATGATCATGACAGTCAAAAGCTTTCTAGATAAGACTCCCAATCCGAGTGAGGATCAAATACGCAAAGCTTTAGCCGGAAATCTATGTCGCTGCGGAACACACGGAAGAATCATCAAAGCAGTTCAAAGAGCGGCCAAAGAACTCGCCGCAAAAGAACTTAAAGGGGCACACGCATGAGTAAAACAATTCAAAGGGAAGTCCTTTTTGACTCAGTGCCAAGCTCTCTTACTCGAAGATCTTTGCTTCGCGCTGGTGTTTTGTGTTACGGCTTTAACTGGCTTAATGTAATTGCCGCAGATGACAAGCCACAACCACTACCGGGCAGTCTAAAAAACAATCCCAGACTAGATGCTTGGCTAAATCTGCACCCAGACGGTACAGTCACAATGCTGACAGGAAAAGTTGAATTAGGGCAA
>CAIRBP010000036.1 GCA_903876885.1 uncultured Burkholderiales bacterium
CAAAGGTTGATGCGAGTATTGAAGATATCTACAAGTCATTAGAGTGGATAGCTCCTGGGTTCGAAATAGTTCAATCCCATATGCCCGATTGGAAATTCGAGGCGGCTGACTCGATAGCAGACGGAGGTCTTCATGGTCGACTTCTTGTTGGCGAAAAAAATGCTGTCTTTTCTATTTCAAATTCAGCTAACGATCTTCACCAACTCCTCTCAGAAGCAACTTGCACATTGTTTCGAGACGGAGATCGAGTTGAGGTTGGGGCAGGTTCAAATGTTTTGGATAGCCCGCTGCGTGCACTTGAGTATTTCTTAAAAGAGCTCAGAAGTTGCCCTGGAGCGGCAGACATAAAACCTGGGGATGTTGTAACCACGGGAACTTGGACTGATGCCTATCCTGTCAAGTCTGGGGAAATGTGGAGTGTTAGTTTTAGCTTACCTAAAACATCTTTAACTATACATTTTGATAGTTAAATTTTGAAAATGCAGTAGCTTTAATTCAAACTTATTTAAGCTTGAGTTCAACGCCTACGTACGGGCTCGAGATTTATGATTTGAACAGACTCGGCATTAAAACCTTGCCAAACGTCGTTAAATTGGTTTTATTTCGAAGGCTTCTTTAATCGCAATTTTTCAAAGTGCTTCAAAGATACATAGGTGAGGGCACCAATTAATGCAGATCCTATTAAAAAGGAGCCGTATGCAATAGGCCAAGGGGTTCCCTCTGTCATCATTGAAAATTCAGACATTCCGCCAATTCCAGCCAAGATATTGATAGGCATGAAGACGACACTAAATACAGTCAACTGGTTAACTCGTTTATTCTGGTTAATGTTAATGAAACCAATAGTGGCATCCATTAAGAAGTTGATCTTGTCAAATAGAAATGCAGTATGACTATTGAGCGATTCAATGTTGCGCAATATTTGTTTAGAGTCGGAAATTTGATCTGAGGTGAGCAGTCGCCCTCTCATCAAAAAGCTCAGAGCACGCTGTGTATCCAAAATATTGCTACGAATACGTCCGTTTTGGTCTTCCTCTTCAGCGATGTCTGCCAATATTCCTGCGGCTTCTTGGTCAGTAATCGCTTCACTCAATACATGGCGTCCAACTGCACCAAGCTTGACATAAATATTTTCCAGGGTGTCGGCAGATACCTCCACGTCAGCTCCGTATAAATCTAAAAGCAAATCAATCGAATCAGACACATAGCCTGGCTGGGCAAGAGCACGACGTCTTTGCAATCTAAAAACTGAAAGTTCTTCATTACGAATTGAAAAGAGCATTCCTTTATGAAGGATAAAAGCAACTGGTACGCTTTTAGAAATACCTTCTTGGTCGTGTAAAAAATTCGAATGTAAATGTATGTCATCGTTCTCTTCGACTTGAAAACGAGCGCTTACCTCTAAATTGGTCGCCTCTAAAGGATCTGGTAGTTCGACACCAAAATGTGATCCTACAAATAAGCGTTCGGCTTTCGTCGGATTAATTAAATCTATCCATACCGGCGTGGCGCCTTCTAAGTCGTTTCTACCAAGAATAGGAATGCTACGCAATCGCCCATCTTGTAGCTCGTAAACATTGATCTTGCTATTTTGGAAGTCCGGTTGTTTATCGCCTGCTAGTTCAAATCTTCTTCTGTCGCTCAACTCCCAAAGAAGATCATTTTCTCTATCCTTTGGGATTTTCAACCAAAGTTTTAGAGCATCTTGCAGCGGCAAAGCTTCTAGATGCTCCCCTAACTCGGGTGAACTTTGTTTAGCAATGTAATTTTGAAGTTCTGCGCTATGTTGCTTCTGAAGCAGTGATTCAATAACTTCATGCTTTTGCATATTTTGATTGTGA
>CAIRBP010000037.1 GCA_903876885.1 uncultured Burkholderiales bacterium
CGGGCGTCGCCGTGATCGGAATCAAAAAAACTCAATGCGCCTTTACAGTTCCACGATAAAACGCCTTTGAGTGCTTCAATTTGTTGCGCATCGCGTAAGTTGCGCATGGGCAACATCAAAAAGTAGGTGGAGTAAGTGAAATGGTTTGAACGCGGTTTAAACCTATGGTGGTGAACTTGTCCAAACCCAATCTCTGCACTCACTGTGCATGTCCTACAGTAGACAAACTTTTTATCACCGCTTCTGCCGCAGTCTCCCCCGCCTTTAATCCGTCCTCATGAAATCCGTATCCGAGCCAAGCACCTGAGAACCAAGTATTTAGGTGCCCTTGAATTTTGTGAAATTCTTGTTGAGCTTTAATCGTGGACAGATCAAATACAGGGTGAGAGTAGTTAAACGTCGCTGTAATTTTTGCGGCGTCAATTTCTCTAATTGGATTTAAAGAGACCACTACAGGTTCTGTAAAAGGCACGGGTTGCAGCATATTCAAATAGTAATGAAGACAAACATGATCGTTCAAAGCTTTACGCGAGCTCACGCCAAGCGAATCAGATGATTTTGTAATGAGTTTGGAACTCTCAAAATTCCAGGCCGCCCAAGCTAATTTTTTAGAGGGTAGTACGCTTGAGTCTTTATGAAGTATTGCAATATTGTCTTTAAACCTAAAGGAGCTTAATAAACGCTTCTCCTCGTCGCTTGGAGCACTCAACATTCCAAGTGCCTGGTCTGCGTGAGTGGAGATAATTAACCTATCAAATTCCTCCTCGCCGCGCTTAGTAGTTATAGTAACTTTGTCAGTACGTCGCTTAATACTTAAAACAGGACAATTTAGGTAAGCATTTTTTAATTGCTGTGTAATTGCAGATACGTACTGTTTGGCACCCCCTGCAACGGTGAACCATTTTGGGCGATTACTCACCTGAAGGAGCCCATGGTTATGACAAAACCGGATCATCGTTGCAACAGGAAAAGAAAGCATTTGGTCCGGAGGGCAACTCCAAATGCATCCAAGCATCGGAAGTAAATACCAATTGATGAATTCAGAATTAAATTTATTTTTTTCTAAGAACTGAGAAAGAGGGATTTCTAATTCAGAATCATTAAGATCTTGTGCAAGACGAGTCGTTAATTCATTAAAACGAAGTATATCTTTGAGCATCCAAAGAAAAGACTTGTTTAATAGATTGCCCCTCTGTGCAAATACAGAATTTAGGGAAGACCCACTCCACTCCAAAGTATCTCCACCAACTTTTGGAGCCTGCACAGAAAAAGACATATCTGAGTAAGCAGTGGGAATGTTTAATTCTTTAAATAAACCGATTAGTTTAGGGTAGGTTCGCTCATTGAACACCAAAAAGCCTGTATCAACAGGAAAATTTTGAACGCCGTTTGCGGTTTTTCCAGTAACGTCAACAGTATGTGTGTGTCCGCCGAAATAATCATTGGCTTCAAATAAATAAATCTCTACGTTGGGCTGCTTGTTTAAATAATAAGCTGCGCTAAGTCCTGCAATGCCCGATCCAACAATAGCTATTCTTGTAGTCATAGAGATGAAAAAATTAAATTAACAGTAAATGTTAAGAGGTCTTGATGTTAAGGGGCTTTGACGGCTAATTGTTTCTCGACCTCGGTTAGGAACGCTTTGTCCTCAGGTGCTGTGAGGCTGTTGAAGCTTTTGATTGACTGCCCGTCCCTGCTGATGAGGTATTTATAAAAGTTCCATTTAGGCGGGGTTTGAGTGCGTTGGGCAAGTTGCTTAAAAAGCGGTGAAGCGCTAGAGCCCTTGACAGATGTTTTGATAAACATTGGAAATTTAACGCCGAAGGTGTTTTCACAAAAATCAGCTATTTGGCTGTTCTTATCTGGCTCTTGGGAGAAATCATTGGACGGGAAACCTAGTACCACTAATCCTTTGGACTTGTAGTGATCGTATAAAGCCTCTAGGCCTTTGTATTGGGGGGTAAATCCACAGTAACTGGCTGTATTGACGATTAAGACCACTTGCCCAGAATATTGACAAAGGGGGATTGGTTTCTCGTCTTGAAGACGTTCAATGGTGTGTTGCAAAATGGCGGGACAGGGCTGGGCAGCGGCGGGAGCTGAGCCAGACAAAGGCGGAACTCCGGAAACCAGTGCTTCACCCCCTGAGGGGGCAGCCCAAGAAGGTGAAATCATGTGTTGCAGGCAAATAAGCGCTATAAAAGTTGCTAACTTTGCGGGATAAATCTGAGTGAATTTGTAAAACTGCTTCATGAAAATCTGCCTGTAAATTTTGGAACGAAAATCCAAGTCAATCTCTATTTTCTATGATTTTAGAACCTAAGACTCTTAGGTAAAACAAAGCCCTAGAATAGACTTTGATTTAAAGTCTATTAAAACAACAATCTTGCGTATTTCATCATCTAAACACCTCGTTTAGTAACAATTACGAGTATCACCGTGAACTCCATAAACTTTCTTGACAAAATCGTTGATCGTGAACATTTAGCTGAGCCATTAAAAAAGCTTAGAGCTTTAGGTCCGGTAGTATTTACAAACGGTGTTTTTGATGTATTGCACAAGGGACACGTTACTTATTTAGCGCAGGCACGTGAACAAGGGGCAAGCCTTGTTTTGGGGCTAAATAGTGACAAATCGGCTGCAAGGTTAGGGAAAGGACCTGACAGGCCATTAAACAAACAAGAAGATAGAGCAAGTGTTTTAGCAGCTCTGGAATCAATTAGTTTGGTTACCTATTTTGATGAAGATACGCCACTTGAGTTAATACAAAAAATATTGCCTGATGTACTCGTAAAGGGCGGAGACTACGATATGGACACATTACAAGAGGCGAAATTTGTGCGCTCATATGGAGGCGTTGCAAAAGCGTTAAGTTTCGTATCTGGCTATTCAACTACAAAGCTAGTTGAGAAGATCCGTTCTACTTGAGAGTTGACTTAACCAAACAAGAACTCCCACAACTTAAGAACACTAGATTGATGCGCTTGAAAAGCAACAGCGTCAGACTTTAGGCTTCTTTCATCAAGCCGTGCCCGGTGCTGAGCGTA
>CAIRBP010000038.1 GCA_903876885.1 uncultured Burkholderiales bacterium
AGTTAGACCATAACCAGTAGGATTTGCGCTGAGATCAGCAACGGCATTTATTGCATAAGATCTTAGAGCAATGCGTGAGTAGCTTAATTTTTTGGTCCCGCCGACAGGAATCGAACCTGTATCCCACGCTTAGGAGGCATGTGCACTATCCATTGTGCTACGGCGAGATTGAATTTACATGTAAATCCAGGATAACTTAGTATTCTAAATCCTAACTGCTTTAAGCCGTAGCTTGGTGAGATGTATTGTGTTGATGGCTCATTTACTTAATCCGCGCATCGCCTCTTCAAGACCTTTTAGATTGAGGGGATACATCTTTTGACCCATCAAGTTTTGAATCATGGCAATACTTTGTCTGTATTGCCAAACGCCAGGGGGTTCAGGGTTGATCCAAGCAAATTTTGGATAAGCGTTCGTCAACCTTTGTAGCCAAGTTGCACCAGGTTCCTCGTTATTGTATTCAACACTACCTCCCGGTTGAACGATTTCGTAAGGACTCATGGTGGCGTCTCCTACAAAAATTAATTTGTGATCCTTGTTGTATTTGCGAATAATGTCCCAAGTCGGAAACTTCTCTGCATATCGACGTTTGTTATTCTTCCATAAATAGTCGTAAACGCAGTTATGAAAGTAAAAGAACTCTAAGTGTTTGAACTCTGATTTAACGGCTGAAAAAAGCTCCTCTACACGATTGACGTGCTCGTCCATGGTTCCACCGATATCCATCAACAATAGCAACTTCACGTTATTGTGCCGCTCAGGGATCATTTTGATGTCCAAATAGCCAGCGTTTACTGCAGTTGAGCGGATCGTGTCATCAATATCGAGTTCCTCTGCTGCGCCCTCACGCGCAAACTTACGCAATCTTCGAAGTGCAACCTTAATGTTTCGCGTTCCAAGTTCAACACTATCGTCGTAGTCTCTGTACTGTCTTTGTTCCCATACTTTGACGGCGCTTTTTTGCATACTTTTTCCGCCAATTCGAATGCCTTGAGGATTTATGCCTGAATGACCAAAAGGTGATGTACCGCTAGTGCCTATCCATTTACTCCCACCCTCATGGCGCTCCTTTTGCTCCTCAAGGCGCTTTTGAAGCGTATCCATTAACTCATCCCAATCCATGCTTTTGAGCGCAGCAATTTGCTCGGGCGTAAATTCCCGCTCCAAAGCGTTACTTAGCCAGTCAATTGGTACCTGCCTCATCCACTCTCCTGCTGACTCGACGCCCTTAAAGTAAGCTGCAAAGGCTTTATCAAATTTGTCGTAGTGTTTTTCATCTTTGATGAGAGTCATACGACTTAAATAATAAAAGTCATCTAAGCTGTACCCTTGGTCACTGAGCTCTTCTTTAGAACCTCCTTCTACGGTAGTTGTTGAACTAACCCTGGGCCCTACTACGCCGGCTTCTAAACTTCTAAGCAGCGTTAAAAACTCCGAGACCGAGACGGGTAGCTGAGCACTACGTAAGGAGTAAAAGTAATCAATCAACATGAGAATTGTTTCGAGCTTGGTATTCTTTTGATTGCAGGTAAATCAGATTGGACCGTACGCTTGGCCACTCTGCTTGTGTGATACTGTAAACACACGTGTCTCTGAGACTCCCGTCTTTCATGATTTGATGTGAGCGCAAGATGCCGTCTAATTTCGCGCCAATTCGCTCAATGGCGCGCCTGCTTTGTGTATTCAT
>CAIRBP010000039.1 GCA_903876885.1 uncultured Burkholderiales bacterium
GGTCTTTTGGGATTGGAGGATAATCTCAACTCTATCGCACTGGATAGGTACTCTTTTATTCGGGATGCCTATTTGCAAAGAAGGTTGTACGAAATCTACGACGGCAACCCGCCTGATACCGAAGATTCTGATGAGTCTGAGGAGACGGGGGAGTCGACGGATTCAGGGAAATAATTTAATATGACTTTTAATAAAAATATAAACTTTTTTTTGCGAGTCTCGCAATCAGCCATCATGGGGTGTTTGTTTGCTCTTTTAACAATTGGCACTTTTTCAACCGCAATTGCTGCTGATGAAGCTCCAGATGCTTTCATCAAAAGGCTCTCAGTTGAGCTTCAAGATTTAGTCAAAAACGATCCATCTTTAAAGTCCGGAGACTTGCAAAAGACCAGTGCTGTGGTTGATACCCGAATCATGCCCCATTTGAATTTTCAACGCATGACGGCCTCTGCAGTTGGACCTGCCTGGAGAACTGCAACCCCAGAGCAGCAAACCAAATTGGCCAATGAATTTAAAACATTACTCATCCGTACCTATGCTGGAGCCTTGTCTCAGGTACCGGATATAACTATTAATGTGAAACCGCTTAGAGGCAATGCGGATGATAATGAGGTCTTGGTACGCTCAGAGATAAAGGGTAAGGGCGAACCCATTGAGCTTGATTACAGGCTTGAGAAAACTCCTGGAAACGGTTCTGGTTGGAAAATTTACAACTTGAATGTGCTTGGTGTTTGGTTGGTAGAGACTTACCGTAGCCAATTTTCCCAAGAGATCAATGCCAAAGGCGTTGATGGATTGATTGCAACTTTAGTTGAGCGCAATAAAGCGAATTCAAAGAAGTGACTACGCTGCGACTGCCCTCATCACTGACTCACTTGAATGCGGACGCCTGTGCTCGTGAGTACTTGACTGTCATGCGTGCAGACACTGGCCCTGTCACTTTGATTGATGCTAGTGAGTTAGTTCAGTTTGACTCCTCAGTTCTCTCCTTGCTATTGATGCTTGTAAGAAACATGAAGGAGAGGAACGGGGTGCTACAAATATCGGGCCTGCCAGAGCGTGCGAAAACTCTGGCTTATGTTTACGGGGTTGGAGAGTTGTTGCCCATCTAATGCTCTAGGCTTGGTCAAACTCTTAGGTCTTGGCTCTGCTTCAAGCCTTTGTGAAGTGTTACAAGCGGTTTGCAGATATCGGCCCTAATCCACAAAGAACTCATGATCCGATTGATTTTTACCTATCCTTCCTAATCTAATTAAATTTTTTGCTGTTAATCCCTTTTTGTTAGAAAAAATCAATGCCTGCTATTTCATTTCAGACAGTTACAAAGACATTTCAAACGGCCAAGGGTGCTTTTACAGCGCTAGACGGCGTAAGTTTTGAGATTCAAGAGGGTGAGTTTTTTGGACTTCTTGGTCCAAACGGGGCTGGTAAGACGACGTTGATTAGCATACTTGCAGGCCTCGCAAAGGCGACTAGCGGCTCTGTCAAAGTTAACGGTTTGGACGTTCAAAACGAGCCTCTCAAAACCCGCAAGCTTCTCGGAATAGTGCCACAAGAGCTCGTATTCGATCCCTTTTTCACAGTGAGAGAGGCTTTAAAGTTTCAATCCGGTTATTTTGGGGTCTCCAACAACGCTGCATGGATTGATGAGCTTTTAGTAAGCCTTGGCCTCAGCGATAAAGCCAATAGCAACATGAGACAACTCTCAGGCGGTATGAAACGCAGAGTACTTGTTGCGCAGGCGCTTGTGCATAAGCCCCCGGTAATTGTGCTTGATGAACCAACGGCTGGGGTGGATGTGGAGCTGCGTCAAACGCTTTGGCAATTTATTGATCGATTGAATAAGCAAGGCCACACTGTGCTTTTAACTACACATTATTTAGAAGAGGCAGAGGCGCTTTGTCAAAGAATCGCTATGCTCAAAACTGGCCGAGTCGTGGCGCTGGATAAAACTAGTGAGTTGCTAAAGGCTGCCTCCAGTAATGTGCTGCGTTTTAAGCTTGATGCTCCTTTGCCTGAGGGTCTTGCGAAAATCGCGCGGGTGACGGGGCGAATTGTGCAGCTTCCTGCCAATAACGCAGAGCAAATTGAGGGCTATTTGTCTAGTATCCGATTGGCCGGCTTGATGGCTGAAGATGTTGAGATTCGCAAAGCCGACTTAGAGGATGTTTTTATTGAGGTGATGGGAGAGTCATCATGATGGGATGGCAGGCGCTTTTTTATAAAGAAGTACTCAGGTTTTGGAAGGTAAGCTTTCAAACGGTTGCGGCCCCTGTGCTCACCTCTCTCTTGTATTTGCTCATATTTGGGCATGTGATGGCTGAGCGCGTTAAGGTCTACGACACAGTTAGTTATTCTTCCTTCTTAGTTCCGGGACTTGTGATGATGAGTGTTTTGCAAAATTCTTTTGCAAACAGTTCTTCCTCCCTGATACAAAGCAAGATCATGGGTAACGTGGTTTTTATTTTGTTAGCACCTCTTAATCACTGGAGTTGGTTTGTCGCTTATGTTGGCTCTTCAATGGTCCGAGGTTTGGTTGTTGGTCTAGGTGTTTTAATGGTAACTTTGTTCTTTACCGACATCAGCGCTGTAGCTCCCCTATGGATTGTGGTGTTCGCCTTCCTTGGGGCTGCAATGCTTGGCGCGCTTGGTATGATCGCTGGCTTATGGTCTGAGAAATTTGACCAAATGGCTGCCTTTCAAAATTTTGTGATCATGCCAATGACTTTTTTAAGTGGAGTGTTTTACTCGATTCATTCGCTCCCGCCTTTTTGGCAAACGCTAAGCCACCTCAACCCGTTCTTTTATATGATTGATGGCTTTAGATATGGATTTTTTGGTGTGAGCGATGTCTCCCCATGGTTAAGTTTTGGCTTGGTCAGTGCTGCCCTCATTATTGTCTCAGGCGTTGCACTGTCGATGCTTAAGAGTGGTTACAAAATACGCGGTTAATAGGGAGTTATTGCATGACGGGTCAAGAAATAGAGGACATCATTAAGGCACAAGTTGCTTGTGATTTAATAAACATAAGTGGTGATGGGCGTCACTGGTTCGGCGTTATTGTTTCAACTGCATTTGAAGGGTTAAGACCTCTTCAAAGGCATCAAAAGGTATATGCTACTTTGGGAGACAAAATGCACAACGACGAAATTCATGCTTTGTCGATGAAGACCTTTACGCCTGCGGAGTGGGCTGTGCAAGATAAAAGTCAGTTTTTTAATTAAATCTATTTCATGGATAAGTTACTCATTCGGGGTGGTAAAACTTTAAACGGCGAGGTGAGCATTGCTGGTGCGAAGAATGCGGCATTGCCCGAGATATGTGCGGCGTTGTTGAGCGCTGAGCCGTTGACTTTGCATAACCTACCTTCACTAAAAGACGTGAGCACAATGTTAAAACTTGTGCGTAACATGGGAGTGAGCGCGGATATGCAAGGCGAGGGAACGCTTGTTTTGAACGCGCGTGAGATTAAGAGTCCCGAGGCACCGTATGAGCTAGTTAAAACCATGCGAGCTTCAGTGTTAGCTCTGGGTCCTTTATTAGCAAGATGTGGCCACGCAAAGGTTTCATTGCCTGGGGGATGTGCAATCGGATCCAGACCCGTTGACCAGCATCTAAAGGGTCTACAGGCCATGGGTGCGCAAATCTCTGTTGAGCATGGATACATGATTGCTGGTTTGGCGCCGGGACTTAAAAGATTACACGGGGCACGAATTGCTACTGACATGGTTACCGTAACTGGAACTGAGAACTTTATGATGGCTGCTGCATTAGCAAGTGGTGAAACCCTGCTCGAGAATGCGGCGCAAGAACCTGAGATTACAGACTTGGCGGAACTGCTTATTGCAATGGGTGCCAAAATCGAGGGACACGGTACAAGTCAAATCCGAATACAAGGGGTTGACTCCCTACGCGGAGCAACCCATAAAGTAGTTGCCGATAGGATTGAGGCTGGAACCTTTTTGTGCGCTGTTGCTGCAACGGGTGGTGATGTATTCCTCAAGCACGCTCGGGCTGAGCATTTGGGTGCTGTGATCGATAAACTAAGAGATGCTGGGGTACATATTGAGAGCGTCATTGGCGGTATAAAAGTGAAGAGTCCCGGTCCAGCTTATGAGCATTTGCATGCACAGACCTTTAGAACAACGGAGTACCCCGGCTTCCCAACCGACATGCAAGCTCAGTTTATGGTGCTCAATACGGTATCCAAAGGGTCGAGTCATGTCACTGAGACAATATTTGAGAACCGATTTATGCACGTCAACGAGTTGTTGCGCTTGGGCGCAAAAATTCAAATTGACGGTAAAGTAGCGATGGTAGAGGGCGTACCTTTGCTCTCAGGCGCATCCGTTATGGCAACTGATTTGAGAGCGTCTGCGAGTTTAGTCATTGCTGGCCTAATGGCAAGTGGTGAAACTTTGATTGACAGGATTTACCACCTAGACCGTGGGTACGACAGAATGGAAGTTAAATTGCGTAATTTGGGTGCGGATATAGAACGCATTCAGTAAAAGACACTTTCAATGAATACAACAACTAAGACACAAATGAGCAAGCATGACGAGGCTAAGAACCAGTCTCAGAACCATTCTCAGATTACCTCGCCCATCACTTTGGCATTGTCAAAGGGGCGAATCTTTGATGAAACCTTACCTCTTCTAAAGGCAGCGGGTTTAGAGGTTTTAGAAAACCCTGAGCACTCAAGGAAATTAATATTACCTACTAATCAGCGACTTGTGCGTGTTGTTTTGGTGAGAGCCTCTGATGTTCCGACTTATGTCGAATACGGAGGAGCAGATCTTGGGGTGACTGGTCTTGATACATTGATTGAGCACGGAGGGACTGGACTTTATCAGCCGCTTGATTTGCAAATCGCAAAATGCAGAATGTCAGTTGCAGTGCCTGAAGGTTTTGATTACGTCGGCGCAGTAAAACAAGGCTCTCGTCTCAAAGTGGCTACAAAGTACATGACAATTGCAAGGGACTTCTTTGCACAAAAGGGAGTTCACGTAGATTTGGTGAAGCTTTACGGTAGTATGGAATTGGCTCCGCTGACCGGACTTGCCGATGCCATTGTTGATCTCGTATCTAGTGGAAATACTTTAAAAGCGAATCATTTAATTGAGGTAGAGCAGATCATGCCTATTAGCTCTAGGCTGGTGATTAATCAGGCTGCGCTAAAGCTTAAACAGTCTTCGCTTACGTTTTTGTTGGACGCATTTACAAGCGCTGTAAACGCTAAGGCAAAAGGACTCGTATCATGAGTGCTGCAAGCCCCTTGAGACTAAATACGCAAAGTAGCGATTTTGAGGAAGCTTTTCAAAAGCGACTTCACTGGTCCGCGTCAACCGATCAAGCCATTGAGGAGCGAGTTGCTGGTATTTTGTCCGATGTGCAAACTAGAGGCGATGCCGCAGTTCTTGAGTACACACAAACTTTTGATCGTCTAAGCGTAGAACGTGTCTCTGATTTGTGCATTCCTCCTGAGTCATTAAAAGAGGCCTTTGATTCAATTCCTCGAACTCAGCGTGAAGCTTTGATTCAAGCTGAGGCGCGTGTTCGCGCCTACCACCAAGCTCAGAAAAAAGCCAGTGGAGAGAGTTGGAGTTACACCGATGAGCAAGGTAATTTGCTTGGACAAAAGGTGACGCCACTTGATAGGGTCGGTATTTATGTGCCCGGGGGTTTAGCAGCCTATCCCTCCAGCGTTTTGATGAATGCAGTGCCTGCCCATGTTGCCGGGGTACAAGAGATCGTTATGGTTGTTCCCACTCCCGCAGGTGCTAGAAATCAACTCGTTCTCGCAGCAGCCTATGTAGCCGGTGTTAGCAAGGTATTCACGATCGGCGGCGCTCAGGCTATTGGGGCCTTAGCTTACGGCACTCAGACCATTCCAAATGTAGACAAGATTACTGGGCCTGGTAATGCTTACGTTGCAGCTGCCAAACGCCGTGTATTTGGTAAGGTGGGCATTGACATGATTGCTGGCCCGAGTGAAATTCTGGTGATTGCTGATGGGAGTACGCCCCCAGAGTGGGTTGCGATGGATTTGTTTTCTCAGGCAGAGCACGACGAACTTGCTCAAAGTATTTTGTTGTGTCCTGATGCTAAGTACATTGACCGTGTACAAGCCGAGATTGACCGACTCTTGCCGCAAATGCAAAGGAGTGAGATTATTGCCAAATCACTAAATGGGCGCGGTGCACTTATTCAAACACGAAGCATGGAAGAGGCTTGCGCGATCAGCAACCGGATTGCTCCAGAGCATTTGGAGATATCCAGCAATGACCCTCATAAGTGGGAGCCCTTGCTTGTGCATGCAGGAGCGATATTTATGGGTGCTTATACAAGTGAGTCTTTAGGCGACTACTGCGCCGGCCCTAATCATGTTCTCCCGACCTCTGGTACGGCTCGCTTTAGCTCTCCCCTGGGTGTTTATGATTTCCAAAAGAGAAGCAGTTTAATTAAGGTGAGCCATGAGGGTGCCCAGCAACTTGGCGCCATAGCCTCTGTTTTAGCCAGAGGCGAGGGTTTGCAGGCGCACGCCCTTGCTGCGGAGATGCGCTTAGATTCAAATTCCAATGTGGGGCTTTAAATTGAAAGATTCGCACGCTCCAACTCACAACCTCGGTACTTCGCTCGCACCAGATTTACGTTTTATTCGTGAAGACATAAAAGCGATGCATGCATATGTGGTTCAAGATGCAAAAGGAATGCTCAAGCTCGATGCGATGGAGAATCCTTTTTCCTTGTCCCCAGAGTTAGGCGCCAAGTTGGGCGCCAGGTTAGCTGGAGTTGCGGTCAACCGTTATCCCGGCGCGCAGGTAGAGTCACTTAAGGCGGCTCTGGCCAACTACGCCGGCTTACCTAGTGGGTATGGATTGGTTTTGGGCAATGGCTCGGATGAGCTCATCTCGCTCCTAGGCACGGCGTGTGCTCAAGTTCCTCAAAAAGCTTCAGTGCCTCTACAAAGTGTCCCCTGCGTTTTGGCTCCTGAGCCAGGTTTTGTGATGTATTCAGTCAGTGCTAAGTTACAGGGGCTTAATTACGTGGGCGTTGACTTGCTCTCAGATTTCGAACTCGATTTGCCGTCCATGCTCAGCGCAGTTGATAACCATAAGCCCGCGATTGTTTACTTAGCTTACCCAAATAACCCTAGCGCAAACTTGTGGAGCAAGGAAAGTATTGAGCTCATCATCAAGCGTGTCAGTGAGTATGGGGGCTGGGTAGTGGTTGATGAGGCTTACCAACCCTTCTCAAGCCATTCTTGGTTGGATGAAATTAAAAATAATCCTGACGCCCATAGACAAGTTCTTTTGATGCGCACTTTATCTAAATTTGGTTTGGCAGGTGTTCGAATCGGATATTTGATTGGCCCAAGCACCGTAGTCGCTGAGATAGAGAAGATCAGGCCCCCCTATAACGTGAGTGTTCTTAATGCGGAGTGCGCTTTATTTGCGCTTGAGCATGCTGAGGTATTTAGCGACCAAGCCCGTATCATCTGTGAGCAGCGCGAGAAAATCGCCCAACACCTGTCCAAGCTAAAAGGGGTGAAACCCTTTAAGAGTGAGGGCAATATGATCTTAGTTCGCTTTGAAGGCGATAATTCTTACGCAGTAAAGATTTTCGAGGGTTTGAAGCTCAAACACATTTTGGTAAAAAATGTTTCTAAAATGCATCCATTGTTAGATGGTTGTTTGCGCCTTACAGTTGGGACTCCAGAGGAGAACGCTCAACTCTTGGCTGCATTAGATGAGTTGTGCGCAAGTCTTTCTTAATTAGTTTCCAAGTATCCACACATTTATAAAGCGCTTGATTTAAATGAAGCCAAGAAAAGCAGAAGTAACGCGTAACACTCGCGAAACCCAGATTACCGTCAAACTTAATATCGACGGAACTGGCCACTCCAAGCTTGATACGGGCATTGGTTTTTTTGATCACATGCTTGACCAAATAGCTCGTCACGGCATGATCGATTTAGAGGTTACAGCTAAAGGAGATCTGCACATTGATGGGCACCACACTGTTGAAGATGTTGGCATCACAATAGGCCAAGCGTTAGCCCAGGCGGTTGGTGATAAGTCCGGTGTTCGTCGCTATGGCCACGCCTACGTTCCACTTGATGAGGCTTTGTCCAGGGTTGTCGTGGATTTTTCTGGACGCCCTGGGCTTGAGATGCACGTGCCGTTTAAGAGTGGTGCGATTGGACTTTTTGATACACAACTTGCATTTGAGTTTTTCCAAGGTTTTGTGAATCATGCTTTTGTAACCTTGCATATTGATAATCTGAGGGGGGAGAATTCTCACCATCAAGCAGAGACCGTATTTAAAGCATTTGGACGCGCGCTACGAATGGCGATGGAGCTTGACCCAAGGAGTGCGGGCGTGATCCCTTCTACGAAGGGTGTGCTGTGAGCCTTGTTGTTAGCCAATCTGTTCTCTTTTTATGACTGACACTGTTGCAGTCGTAGATTACGGGATGGGTAATTTGCGCTCCGTCTCGCAGGCTGTTATTAAGGCTGCTGAACAAAGCACTGTTCGAGTCGTTATCACCTGCGACCCTGAGGTGGTGCGTCAAGCAACCCGTGTTGTCTTGCCCGGACAAGGAGCCATGAAAGACTGCATGCATGAGCTAGAGCGCGCAGGACTTAAGGAGGCGGTATTGCACGCGGCGCAGCACAAACCGTTATTTGGAGTTTGTGTAGGCATGCAAATGCTTTTAGATCACAGTGAGGAGGGGGACGCTCACTCAGCTGAGGGCACAAAATGCTTGGGCTTGATTCCAGGTCGCGTAGTTAAATTCAATTTGACAGGTCAACTCCAACCTGACGGCAGCCGCTTTAAAGTGCCTCAAATGGGTTGGAACCAAGTCTCACAAAGCCTGGCGCACCCTATGTGGGCGGGTGTGCCGCAAAATAGTTACTTTTATTTTGTCCATAGCTTTTATGCGTTGCCGTCGGATGTGCGCTACACTGCGGGGGAAACCATATACGGCCAACGCTTTACATCAGTCATTGCTAGTGATAATATTTTTGCAACACAATTTCATCCTGAAAAAAGCGCAGATATGGGCTTAATGCTTTACCGCAATTTCTTGTCTTGGAAACCATAAACCCAATTTTCTAATTATTTCTTAGTGTTACGAGCTAGCCCCTCCATTCGATCATCATGATTCTTATTCCTGCCATAGACTTAAAAGACGGTCAGTGTGTTCGCCTTAAACAAGGAGATATGGATCAATCCACCGTGTTCGGGGAAGATCCAGTTGCGATGGCCTTGAAATGGCTCGACAGCGGGGCTAGGCGCTTACATTTGGTTGATTTAAACGGTGCTTTTGCAGGTAAGCCTCAAAATTTTGGTGCCATCAAGTCCATACTTAAGGAAGTTGGCGACGACATACCTGTTCAATTAGGCGGTGGTATTCGGGACCTGGATACGATAGAGAAATACGTAGATGCAGGCATCCGTTACATCATCATCGGTACTGCAGCAGTAAAGAGTCCAGGATTTTTAAAAGACGCTTGCAGCGCCTTTGGTGGCCATATTATTGTGGGTCTAGATGCAAAAGACGGTAAAGTCGCAACCGATGGCTGGAGTAAATTAACAGGACATGAGGTTGTTGACTTAGCTAAAAAATTTGAGGACTACGGTGTTGAGTCTATTATTTATACAGACATCGGACGAGACGGAATGCTCTCTGGTATCAACGTGGATGCCACTGTCAAACTAGCTCAAGCTTTGTCGATACCTGTGATTGCCTCGGGCGGTCTATCCGGTATGTCCGACATCGAGAGCCTATGCGCATTGGCTGATGAGGGCATTGAGGGCGTGATATGTGGACGTGCTATTTATAGTGGTGACTTAGACTTTGAGAAGGCTCAGGCCCGTGCTGATGAATTGACTCAGTAAAACTTGTATGGGTGGGGCTTAGCGCTGCGCCCCAAGCCCACTCTTTGAGCTTCAGCGTCTTTAATCTACTTGACCTATTAATTTTCCTATTCCCCAAACTGAGCCTTAATAAAAATGCTTGCTAAAAGAATAATCCCTTGTCTAGACGTGACAGGGGGGCGAGTGGTTAAGGGCGTCAACTTTGTCAACTTAAGAGATGCGGGCGATCCCGTTGAGATTGCAGCTCGCTACAACGACCAAGGCGCGGATGAGTTAACTTTCTTAGATATTACCGCTACGAGTGATGGTCGCGACCTGATTTTGCACATCATTGAGGCCGTGGCCTCTAAAGTTTTTATTCCTCTAACAGTTGGTGGCGGAGTAAGAACGGTGGAGGACGTTAGACGACTTCTTAACGCAGGCGCTGATAAAACCAGTTTTAACTCCGCTGCTATTGCCAATCCCTTCGTGATCAAAGAGGTATCTAGTCGTTACGGCTCGCAGTGCATTGTGGTGGCAATTGACGCCAAGCGGCGTACCCCCGAGGAGGAGTTACGTCTAGGACAAGATTCAAAACCCGTGGGTCCAGGCTGGGACGTATTTAGCCATGGTGGTCGAAAAAATATGGGACTTGACGCTATCCAGTGGGCTGTGCAAATGAGTGAGTACGGGGCGGGCGAGATTCTTTTAACGAGTATGGACCAAGACGGTACTAAATCTGGATTTGACCTTGGGCTCACCCGCGCTGTCGCGGACGCTGTGAGTGTGCCAGTCATTGCATCGGGTGGGGTTGGTACCCTTGAGCATTTGTGCGACGGTATAAAACGAGGCGGTGCTGATGCGGTGCTTGCGGCGAGTATCTTTCATTACGGCGAATTCACCGTCGGTCAAGCCAAAGCGTACATGGCTGAACGGGGCATTCCCGTGCGTCTCTAATCTTGGTCTCCTTTAAGATTGTTGGGGACTAGTCCTACAAAGAGTCCCCCACTTTTAGAGCACAATTGCGTCATGTCCTCCAATTTAACTTCTTCAAACAACAACCTTAGTGCCGGTGTTAGCCATTGGGTTGACCAAATTGCCTGGGGTGCTGATGGGTTGGTCCCTGTTATTGCTCAAGAGATAGGTAGTAAAGATATTTTGATGTTCGCTTGGATGAACCCTGAGGCACTGCAAAAAACGGCGGAGCTTGGGCGGGCAGTTTATTTCAGCCGTTCTAGGCAGAAGTTATGGTTCAAAGGCGAAGAATCTGGGCATATCCAGCGCGTGCACGAGATCCGTTTGGACTGTGACAACGACGTAGTTTTATTATCCGTAACTCAGGAGGGGCACATCCCCTCTATTGCTTGTCATACAGGTCGACACAGTTGCTTTTATCAAAGTTTAGAAGGTTTAGATGGATCCAAGGCGCTTGCTTGGTCTTCAGTAGACCCGGTTCTAAAAGATCCCAAGAGCATTTATCAATGACCGCCTTGAAATACCAGACTAAACCTACAAATAAACATTCAAACTCAGAGAAACTATGAATCAAAGTAAAAGTTCGAGCTCGCCCGCGACCCAATCGGGTCCTCACGACGTGGACGATCAAAATACTTTGATACGCCTGGCTTCGATGATTCAGACCCGGTTGCCAGCCAACGGCGGAGATCCAGAGTCGAGTTATGTCGCCAGACTCCTCTCAAAGGGTGCAGATGCGGTTCTAAAGAAAGTGGGGGAAGAGGCTACTGAAGTTGTAATGGCCGCAAAAGATTTGTCCCACGGCGGAGACTCCAAAGCTGTGATCGGGGAGATGGCAGATTTATGGTTTCATTGTTTAATTGCGCTTACGCATTACGGCTTGACGCCGCAAGAGGTGTTTGCCGAGCTAGAGCGGCGCGTCGGTATGAGTGGTTTAGAGGAGAAGGCTCTGCGCAAAGTACGTGCGCGTGAGCAAAACGGTGACTAATTTTGTCTGCAAGCTCTTAAGCCCTTCAACAAATTTGGTCCTGGTGATTGCGTTGGTAAAGTTTCTAAAACAGTTAAATTAAACTTCATTTCAATATGTCTCAGCAATTTGACCCTAATTGTTTGTTTTGCAAAATCGTGAGTGGGGCTATTCCCTCAAAAAAAGTCTTTGAAGATGAGGAGTTCCTAGCCTTTCACGACATCAACCCTTGGGCACCGATCCATTTTTTGATCATTCCTAAATTGCACTTGCCCTCAATGGCTCAACTTGAGGCGGAGCACGCGCAGATGATGGGACGATTAATGGTTTTAGCGCCTAAGTTGGCTTTAGAGCAGGGTGCGAGTCCCTACCCTCAGGGCGGGTTTAGGGTAGTATGCAACACCGGTAGCCACGGTGGGCAAGAAGTACACCACTTGCATATGCATGTTTTGGCGGGGCCAAAACCCTGGGTAAGGGGTTAAGACACGGCATACGTCAAGGATTGGCCACCAAATTGTTAGTGGCTCTTGAGATCAACTTTGTGGGTTAGAGCCAGTAAATTACACATACTTCCCGGTTCAAGCTGTAAGTCGATTAAAATTTTGTTAAGTTTTTAGGAGTACCTCCATGGGTTCATTTTCGATTTGGCATTGGTTAATTGTTCTTGTGATTGTGATGATGATTTTTGGCACTAAGAAGCTTAAAAATATCGGATCAGATTTAGGGGGCGCAGTAAAAGGGTTTAAGGACGGAATGAAAGACGGTAGCTCACCCGCGCAAGATCCTAATGCGTCAACCACAGCACCTGCCCAACAAGTGACACATCCAGCGGGATCGCAATCTGCTCAAGCCCCTATTGACGTAGAAGTCAAACACAAAAGCTAAAGTGGTGGTTCTAAAAAACGTTTACGTTATCGTTGAAGTTATTTGCTTTTGCGGACTGACTCTCTATGTTTGATTTAGACGTCTCTAAAATTGCGTTGATAGGTGCCGTGGCCTTGGTCGTCATCGGTCCTGAGAAGCTACCCAAAGTTGCCCGCACAGTAGGTACTTTGATTGGTAAAGCTCAGCGCTACGTTAGCGACGTTAAAGCTGAGGTCAACCGCGCGATGGAGATGGAGGATCTCAAAAAAATGAGGGAGTCCTTTGAAAGCGCCGCAAAAGAAGTGCAGACCAGTGTGGACTCAACCACAAGGGATATGCAAAATGAATGGAGCTCACTGTCAAATACAGTCGCCGGTGCCAGCGAGGACCCACACCTGGGCGCTAGTCCCTTGCCTGAGCTCAGCATACCCTCCCCGATTTATAGAAATCCCAATAAAAAATGGCGTATCAAACAATCCGCCATGCCCCAGTGGTACAAAGCCCAGCGCGGTATAAGAACCAAAGCGCTTTCAGGATCTGCTCGCGTGGCCCGCTTTAGGCCTCAAGCGAGGCCCAGCAGCCTAGCCGCTCCAAACACGAGTAACACCCTGTAATGTCTGACTCTACACCCAATGCGCATGATGAATTAGCAGGAACTGAGCAGCCCTTTGTTCAGCACCTGATTGAGCTCAGAGACCGTTTGGTAAAAGCGGTTGGCGCAGTTGGTTTGGTCACACTCATATTGGCCCTATATCCGGGCCCTGGCCCTTTGTACGACATTTTGGCTGCTCCGTTGGTTGCGCATTTACCTGCAGGTGCAACGATGATTGCAACCTCTGTCATCTCTCCATTCATGGTGCCACTCAAGATCATGATGATGGCGGCTTTTTTGATAGCACTTCCAGTTGTTTTATATCAGGCTTGGGCGTTTGTTGCACCTGGGCTTTATGCGCACGAAAAACGTTTAGTCCTTCCACTGGTTGTGTCTAGCACGGTACTTTTCTTTGCAGGCGTTGCGTTTTGTTATTTCTTTGTGTTTGGGCAAGTTTTTAAATTCATTCAAAGCTTTGCTCCGAAAAGTATTACTGCTGCGCCTGATATAGAGGCGTATCTGAGCTTTGTGTTAACCATGTTCTTAGCCTTTGGACTGACCTTTGAGGTGCCTATTGTGGTTGTTGTACTGGCGCGTTTGGGGATCATGTCCGTGGAAAAATTGAAGGAATTTAGATCCTATTTCATCGTACTCGCCTTTATTGTTGCTGCAGTGGTGACGCCCCCCGATGTCGTCTCACAACTTGCGCTGGCGATCCCGATGTGTTTGCTCTATGAGCTTGGAATCTGGGCGGCTGTGATTTTTATTAAACACACCCAGGCCCCCGATGAGAACTCGATTGATAAAGAGCCTGGCTCCAAAGATTCAAGCGGTTCTTAAATCCATGAAAAGAGTCTGGCAACTATTCTCCCAAGCTGTGACCATCTTGGTTGCTGTTTGGTTTGTCCTCGTCACTTTAAAACCTGATTGGGTTCGGAGTTTGGGGTCTAGCGATGCGGGCTGGGGGGGTATCAGTTTGACAGAGGCTAGCAGGACTGAGACCGGGGTTTCCTCTGCGCCGGGTAGTTTTAGTGTCGCAGCCAAAAAAGCCTCACCTGCTGTTGTGAGTATCAGTACGCGGCGTAAATCAGATTCTGTCCAGTCTCAAATGGATCCTTGGTTTCGATTCTTCGGGGGCGAGCAAAGCGAGTCCCCTCAGGTCGGTCTGGGTAGCGGTGTGATCGTAAGTCCTGAGGGCTATGTGTTAACCAATAATCACGTGATTGAGGGTGCCGACGAGATAGAGGTTGTTTTAAACGACGCAAGACGCGTTGCGGGTAAGTTGATTGGCTCTGACCCCGATACCGACCTTGCAATTATCAAGATCAATCTTGCTCATGTACCCGTCATAGTGATTGGTAATTCAGACACACTTCAGATTGGGGACCAAGTGCTTGCAATTGGAAATCCTTTTGGAGTTGGCCAAACAGTAACGAGTGGGATTGTTTCGGCGTTGGGGCGTAACCAACTCGGGATCAATACGTTTGAGAATTTCATACAAACTGATGCCGCAATTAACCCTGGCAATTCGGGTGGCGCTTTGGTGGATGCTTACGGCAATATGGTCGGAATCAATACGGCCATAGTCTCTCGCTCTGGGGGGAGCACTGGAATTGGATTTGCAATCCCCATGAGCACCGCTAAACAGGTTTTAGAGAGCATATTAAAAGACGGTCAAGTCAAGCGAGGATGGATCGGCATTGAGCCCAATGAACTCAGCCCAGAGTTAGCGCAGACCTTTGGTTTAAAAGCCGATCACGGTGTCATAGTGACAGGAGTGCTCCAAGGCGGGCCAGCTTTTGGCGCGGGAATTCGCCCCGGTGACCAAATCCTCGAAGTTGCGGGTCACTCAGTCAGTAATGTTAGTGAATTATTGGCATTAGTTGCTGCATTAAAGCCCGGTGTATCAACTGCGTTTAAATTACAGCGCAAGGACACCTTAATGGCGGTCTCTGTGACCCCGGCTCAACGTCCCAAGACAAAGCGTCACGGCGGTGTTGATCACGAATTTTTGGAGCGATAAATTGAACGAGCCAACGCTTAGAGCCACTACAACTCGAAGTGCACTGCTTGCTTGTTCCAATGAGTGGTTGCAGCCCAACCGGTTTAAAGACTATTGTCCCAATGGACTTCAGGTTGAGGGGAGCGCTCAAGTCCGCAGTTTGGTGAGTGGAGTTACTGCGAGCCTTGCACTCATAGAGGCTGCTATTGAGCACGGCGCTGACGCAATACTTGTTCATCATGGACTGTTTTGGCGCGGTCAAGACGCAACAATTACAGGGTGGATGCGAGAGCGCGTTGCAAAACTCATTGAAAATAACATCAATTTAATTGCTTACCATTTGCCATTGGATGCACATGAACAGTACGGTAATAATGCGCAACTGGCTTTGCAACTGGGTCTTCAAACACAGTCAACCTTTGGGGATCAAAACTTAGGCCATTTAGGCGTAAATCTTGATCCATTGAGTCAACATAACTTTACGACTGCTAATTTAGCCGCGAGAGTGTCTAAAGCGCTTGGCAAAGAGCCCTTGGTGATCGATCCAAGTCCAGGTCGTACGCTTCAAAATATAGCTTGGTGCACGGGCGGTGCCCAGTCATGGTTTGAGGATGCAATCAAAGCGGGAGCAGACGCCTTTATCACCGGCGAAATATCAGAGCCCCAGGCGCACTTGGCGAGAGAGAGTGGCGTTGCTTTTTTGGCCTGCGGGCACCACGCGACTGAGCGCGGAGGTGCTCGCGCGCTTGGAGAGGCGTTGGCTCAAAAGTTTGAAATTAACCATTTATTTATTGATATAAATAATCCTGCATAATTTTTTTATTCAAGCTCTGTCTTGTCCTGCGTTTACTTATATTTTTTTCAATCCCTACCGCCTCCAACCTCTTTTTTAGATCATGCATAAACCCATTGCCATTACCATGGGAGATCCGGGCGGGATTGGACCGGAGATTGTCCTTAAGTGCTATCTTAAAAGTCAAGACAGGCCTGAATTTCACAAACTCATGCAAGGCACTTTTATTGTGGGCGATATCTTGCATCTGGAGCGCGCTAAACGCTCACTGGGTGATCAAGGCGCGAGTAGATTGTGTCTTAAACAGATTTCGAATATTCAAGATGCGCAATTGGAGGAATTCTCAAAGCACAGCGCAAATGGTTGTGTAAATGTTCCTGTGTTGAGTGTGAACACTCAAACTCACATTGAAACTCAAATTGCTCAAGACAAGACCGACTCTCAAAACGAAAATGCCTTAGCTCCGATAGCACAAGTCAGCGCACAAGCCGGGCAAATTGCAGCTGCGAACATCTTATGGGGTGCAAGGGCAGCGCTTCGTGGTGAGGTGGGGGCATTGGTTACTGCGCCTATTAACAAGCAGTCACTCAACTCGGCTGGAATCACTTTCCCAGGCCACACTGAGATGCTTCAATTCGCTGCCGCTGAGCACTTGGGCGTATCTGCAGATCAGGTTCCGGTTCGCATGATGCTCGTCAACTCCGAGTTGAGGGTGGTTTTGGTGAGCATACATCTGTCACTTCGCGCCGCAATAGAGCAGGTGACCCAAGACAATATTATTCAAACTGTGAAAATCACGCATTCATCTTTGCTCAAGCTTTTGGGCCGCTCACCTCGAATTGCTGTTGCCGGCCTAAACCCTCACTCAGGCGAAGGCGGATTAATGGGTGCAGAGGAATTGGAAATCATAGCCCCAGCCCTGGAGCGTGCTCAAACGATGCAAGCTGAAATGAATCTTAGTGGTCCATTCGCGCCCGACACAGTTTTCATGCAAGCTAGAGAAGGCGCCTTTGATGTGGTGATAGCCATGTATCACGATCAAGGGCTTATCCCGATTAAATACATGGGGTTGGATCAGGGCGTAAACGTCACTTTGGGGCTACCAATGATTAGGACCAGCCCAGACCACGGAACTGCATATGAAATAGCGGGTCAAGGAATCGCTGATCCCGCAAGCATGTGGGCGTCAGTTGAGCTCGCTAGGACCTTGGTAGGCTAGCCCAGTTAATCAAGCGCTTTAAAAGCCTCATTTTGAGTGTTCTATTGGGAATGCTTGTAAAGTTATGTCAGTTTTGGAGCTTATAGAAGTCCAACTCGGACCCATTTTGGCTTGAATGCAACCCTTTCAGAGGTTTGAAGTAACCCCAGTATTGGACTTTTAAGTTCAGACTCAGATACAATGTGGGGTTAACCCTTTTTAGAGTCATTTTTTCGGATCATCAAGGATCATTGAATGAGCGATACCCCAATGGACAGCAGTAAAAGAACTTGGCTCATAGCCTCTGGATGTGCCGGAGCAGCAGGTGGATTGGCAACAGCTATACCTTTTGTGAGCACCTTTCAGCCCTCAGAGCGCGCAAAAGCCGCTGGAGCAGCGGTAGAGGTTGATATCTCTAGTATCAAGCCCGGAGAGAAATTGACGGTGGAATGGCGTGGTAAGCCAGTATGGATTGTTAGAAGAACACCTGAACAACTTGCTGAACTTACCAAAAATGATCCAGAGTTGGCTGATCCAAATTCTGATCGCAAGCCCGGTGAGATTACGCCCACATACGCCAAAAACGAGGGTCGCTCTATTAAACCTGAGATTTTTGTAGCGGTTGGAATTTGTACTCATTTGGGTTGTTCGCCTGGCGACAAGTTTGTTCCTGGCCCTCAACCCTCTTTGCCCGACAACTGGACAGGCGGCTTTTTGTGTCCATGCCATGGCTCAACCTTTGATATGGCGGGTCGTGTATACAAAAATAAACCAGCGCCTGATAACTTGGAAGTTCCACCACACATGTATTTGTCCGACAGCAAACTGCTGATCGGTGAAGATAAATCCGCGTGAAACCCGTCCTTTCATTGATATAAAAGACACTGCTATAACAGGAAGACACAATGGCTGAATTCAAGGAAATTTCCCCTCACGCTAGCAATGGTGAGAAACTTCTCAATTGGGTGGATAACCGTTTCCCTCTCTCAAAAATGTACAAAGAGCATCTCTCTGAGTACTATGCGCCAAAGAACTTTAATTTCTTCTATTTCTTCGGCTCTTTAGCGATTTTGGTACTTGTTATTCAGATTTTGACGGGTATCTTTTTGGTGATGCATTACAAGCCTGATGCAACAGTTGCTTTCGCAAGTGTTGAATACATCATGCGTGATGTTCCCTGGGGTTGGCTCATTCGCTACATGCACTCAACGGGGGCTTCTGCTTTCTTCATAGTGGTTTATATGCACATGTTCCGAGGACTCATTTACGGCTCTTACCGTAAGCCTAGGGAATTGGTTTGGATTTTTGGTTGCGCCATTTTCCTGTGCTTAATGGCTGAGGCCTTTATGGGGTACTTGTTGCCTTGGGGACAAATGAGTTACTGGGGCGCCCAGGTGATTGTTAACCTGTTTGCAGCTGTTCCTTTTGTAGGTCCTGATTTGGCGCTTTTGATCCGCGGAGACTATGTTGTTGGTGATGCAACTCTAAACCGTTTCTTTAGTTTCCACGTGATTGCTGTGCCACTCGTTTTATTAGGTCTCGTGGTTGCTCATATCATTGCTTTGCACGAAGTGGGATCAAACAATCCTGATGGCGTTGAGATCAAGGCAACTAAGGGTCCAGATGGAATTCCTCTTGACGGTATTCCATTCCATCCTTATTACACAGTGCATGACATATTAGGTGTGAGCGTGTTCTTGTTGGTGTTTACTTCCATCATTTTCTTTGCACCTGAGGTTGGTGGTTACTTCTTGGAATACAACAACTTTATTCCTGCTGATCCCTTGAAGACACCTTTGCACATTGCACCTGTTTGGTATTTCACGCCTTACTACTCAATGCTGCGCGCAACAACTGACGTGATGGTCAACGTACTTAGTTTAATTGCTGCTTTGGCTGCTGGTTTTGTAGCGCTGAAGTCTGCACTGAATACAAAGGGCAAGGCTATTACTGTGATTGGTGCCGCGGTTTTGATTGTTTTATTAAAAACTTTTGACGCTAAGTTCTGGGGCGTGGTTGTGATGGGTGGAGCAGTGGTAATGCTGTTTTTCTTACCTTGGCTAGATCACAGCCCAGTTAAGTCTATTCGTTATAGACCTACTTGGCACAAAACGCTTTATGCCTTGTTTGTTGTTTTCTTCGTGGTGTTGGGCTATTTGGGTATTCAGCCTCCATCAGAAATTGGAACATTGATTGCTCAGGTTGGAACCATCTATTATTTTGGCTTCTTTTTGTTGATGCCTTGGTGGACTCAACTTGGCGAATTTAAACTGGTGCCTGACCGCGTCACCTTTGAAGCTCATTGAACCAGGGTTAAGGTAAAAACATGAAAAAACTATTACTAATCCTTATTGCGTCTCTATCGCTTCTCGGGGCTACAGTCGCTAGCGCCAATGAAGGCGGTATAACCTGGGACAAGGCTCCTAACAATACGACCGATCTAGCTTCTTTGCAACGCGGTGCAAAACTATTTGTCAATTACTGTCTTAACTGTCACTCCGCAGCCTTTATGCGTTACAACCGTTTAAAGGATATTGGAATAACTGAGCAGCAAATTAAAGACAACTTGTTATTCACCACCGACAAGGTTGGGGATACTATGAAGTCTAATATTGATCCTAAGCAAGCAAAAGCTTGGTTTGGAGCCAACCCTCCAGATTTAACTGTTATATCTCGTTCACGTTCAAGCCATGCTGGAAGCGGGGCTGATTACATTTACACCTACCTCAGAACTTATTACCGTGATCCTACAAAGGCAACGGGTTGGAACAACCTTGCTTACCCGAACGTGGCAATGCCGAACGTGCTTTGGGAACTTCAGGGGACAAGGCACCCTGTCTATACCAAGCATGAGGAGCACGGTGCAGAGGTTGAGGTTTTTAAAGGTTGGGAGCAAGATACTCCTGGGCAGTTGAGCAGTGTTGAATACGACCAGGCTGTTGGAGATCTAGTTTCTTACCTACAGTGGATGTCCGAGCCTGCTCAGAACACACGCGTTCGTGTAGGTGTTTGGGTTGTTCTCTTTTTACTTTGTTTCACCTTTGTCGCATGGCGTCTAAACGCTGCGTATTGGAAAGATATTCGCTAAAAAACGAACTGCCTAAGGTTTTAATACTAAAAAGTTCTTAACCTAGGCTAAACGTCTATTTATTTTTGTCTCTGACTTCTCTACAATTTTTAGTGATGCTCAGCGTTTAAAAGCGGTGGGAATTCTCCCTCCGCTGTTCTGATTTACTGGAGAGCTAAATCCTATGATGGTCTTATATTCTGGGACAACGTGTCCTTTTTCTCATCGTTGCCGTTTTGTTTTGTTTGAGAAAGGGATGGACTTCGAAATTCGCGATGTTGATCTTTACAACAAGCAAGAAGATATCAATGTCATGAATCCATATGGACAAGTTCCTATTTTGGTTGAACGTGATTTGATTTTGTATGAGTCAAATATCATTAATGAATACATTGATGAAAGATTTCCGCATCCTCAGTTAATGCCTGGAGATCCGGTGGACCGTGCTCGAGTAAGACTGTTTCTTTTGAACTTTGAGAAAGAACTATTTACCAACGTTAGTTTGCTTGAAAACAGGGGTGCAAAGCCCAACGATAAATCGCTAGACAAAGCTCGTTCACATATCAGAGACCGGCTAACTCAGTTGGCACCTGTATTTTTGAAGAACAAGTTTATGTTGGGTGAAAACTTCTCAATGCTTGATGTCGCAATTGCACCTTTGCTTTGGCGCTTAGATCATTATGAGATCGAGTTATCCAAAAACGCTGCACCGCTTTTGAAATATGCAGAGAGAATTTTTTCTAGACCTGCTTATATTGAGGCTTTGACGCCCTCTGAGAAAGTAATGAGAAAGTAAATAACTAGTCATCAGTCGGTGATATATTTAGATCATCTTCTGATGTCTTAGCGAGTTTAAAAGATTCGCAAAATCAATATGAAAAACGCGACCCAATCTGTCTCAACAAGGCCCTATTTAATTAGAGCCCTGTTTGAGTGGTGCAACGACAACGCGTTTACTCCTTACATAGCCGTTAAAGTCGACCAAAACGTACAAGTACCAAAAGAGTATGTTCAAAATGGCGAGATCGTTTTAAATATCAGCCTGGATGCAACGAGCGGGCTTCAACTTGGTAACGAATTTATAGAGTTCAAAGCCAGATTTGGGGGTACTCCTAGGCAAATCGTTGTTCCTGTAGGGCAGGTAATAGCTATTTATGCAAAAGAAAATGGACAGGGTATGGCCTTTCCAGCACCTACCCCTGCTAGTGCGTCCATGGATGGATGGACTAAAGAGTTCCCTTTGACCCCAGCTACTGGTGGCACTCATCCACCGCTTGCCTCAGTGGTCTCTAGCGGCTCCTCCAGCTCTGCGCTCACGTTAATGAGCAACCAGGGTAGTCTTAGAGGCGATCGAAACGCAGAGATTGATGGAAAGAATGGGGATGGGGGAGATTCAAGGGATGGACTTAGCGTTAAAACTAGCGAAAATCCAGATTCATCCGATCCAAATCCGCCAACACCGGGCTCACCCTCGGGGCGTCCCAAACTCACTCGAATTAAATAATCCCTTAGTTCCCGGGTTTTCGGGGAGGCTAGAGTTGTTAAGTTTTGAATTGCGGCCTAAAAGTAGTTGGTAAACAACTCATTAAGTACTCTCTTTACGTGGTTTAAAAATTAATTGCCACTTTTGGATACAATATGTACCGTGCCCCCTTAGCTCATCTGGTAGAGCAACTGATTTGTAATCAGTAGGTGGTCTGTTCGAGTCGGACAGGGGGCACCACTGCTCATATTATTTGCAGTCATTTAATTCTTTCTTTTCTCATCATATTAGATGAGCCAAACCCAGGTAGATTATTCATTTCCCCTCTATTTTGAGTCGTATGGTTTGAACCCTAAACCCTTTACTTCTTAAGTGAGCGGCCAAAGCAGGCAACATCTGTTTGAGTTTGGCCATGACCGAATTATTCGGAACCAGTAAACACCAGGAGTCACCGTCAAGAGTGCTGGGTTTGACAGCGTCTCTAAACTGTGGGGGTAGAAGGGACTTGACAGCGTAAAGGCGCTGCTGGGAGTCCCGGGAGAGTTCAAGTAAATTTGCAAGAATTGGAGCGTTACTAAGAGCTTTTGCAGCGAGTTGTGGTTTCCCCCTCAACAAAGGCGCGCTGTGAGGTACTTTGGAGTATCCAAGCGCGCGGTAGGCAGCAAGGGCACTTGGGCGCGTATGTGCTTGGCTGAGAGGGGTAATTTCCTCTGGCCCACGACCAAGCTCCGAGTGAGGGTCTTGGGTCGTAGATCTAGGTTGCGTCATAGTCACATTATCGCTGTGTGAGCCAGGTTAAAATATAAATCTTTCATAAGGAACCTGCAACCAAGTCCTAAAGTCTTAAGGACCTAGAGTTGCAGTTAGGGCATGGCTTTTAATTTACTCACAATGATCTTTGGTAGTCGCAACGAGCGCTTACTAAAGCAATTCCAAAAATCTGTAACTGCAATCAACGCACTTGAGAGCTCTATTGAGCAATTAAGTGATGAGCAGTTACGCGGTAAAACCGAGGAATTTAAGGCGCGGATCGCTGGCGGGGAAACATTAGATCAGCTTCTTGTTGAAGCATTTGCCGTTGTCAGGGAAGGCTCAAAGCGTGTCATGAAAATGAGGCACTTTGACGTCCAACTTTTAGGGGGGATTTCACTTCACCAGGGAAATATTTCTGAAATGAGAACGGGTGAGGGAAAGACGCTCACCGCTACCTTATCAGTTTATTTAAATGCACTCGCTGGTAAGGGCGTTCATGTTGTAACGGTGAACGACTATTTGGCCAATAGAGATGCCCAGTGGATGGGTAAGCTTTATAACTTTTTAGGTTTAAGCGTGGGTGTTAACTTGCCTCAAATGGCGCGTCCAGAAAAACAGGCCGCCTACCTCGCCGATATCACCTACGGTACCAATAATGAGTTTGGTTTCGATTACCTTCGAGACAACATGGTCTACGAACAAGCTGACCGCGTTCAAAGGCCTCTTAATTACGCGATAGTAGATGAGGTTGACTCTATATTGATTGATGAGGCCAGAACGCCGCTCATCATTAGCGGTCAAGCCGAAGACCACACGCAGATGTATCTTGCTATCAATAAGGTGGTTCCTCATCTCATCAAGCAAGAGGGCGAGGAGGACCTTCGCACAGGCGAGGGCATCATTACGCCGGGCGATTTTACGGTGGATGAGAAATCACACCAAGTATTCTTAACCGAACAAGGTCACGAGAATGCGGAGCGACTGCTAACTCAGATGGGATTGTTGCCAGAAGGTGCTTCCCTTTATGACCCTGCAAATATTGGACTGATGCATCACCTGTACGCCGCATTGCGAGCGCATCATTTGTATTTCAAAGACCAGCATTATGTGAGCCAAGGCGGTGAAATAGTTATTGTTGACGAATTCACTGGAAGGTTGATGACGGGACGTCGCTGGAGTGACGGTCTGCACCAAGCAGTTGAGGCCAAAGAGGGTGTCCAAATCCAAGCCGAAAACCAAACGCTTGCATCAATAACCTTTCAAAATTATTTCCGACTTTATAAAAAATTGGCTGGTATGACGGGTACTGCAGATACCGAAGCGTACGAGTTTCAAGAAATTTACGGTCTCGAGACGATTGTCATTCCCCCTAACCGCATCAGTCGAAGGGAGGACCAACTCGATAGAGTTTACAAAACTACCCAAGAGAAATACAAAGCAGCTATTGATGACATTCGTGAATGTCACGAAAGAGGTCAGCCCGTATTGGTTGGAACGACCTCAATTGAGAATTCAGAACTCATAGCAGCAATGCTAGAAAAAGCAAATCTTCCGCACCAAGTTTTAAACGCAAAACAGCATGAACGTGAAGCCGAAATCATTGCTCAAGCAGGTGCAGAACGTTCGATCACAATTGCAACCAACATGGCTGGTCGGGGTACCGATATTGTCTTAGGTGGAAATATCGAGAAGATGATCTCCGCTGTTGAAGGCGATGAGACGCTTGATGAGCAAGCGCGCACGCAGAAGTTACAAAAGCTTAAAGCGCAGTGGTCACTAGACCATGAGCGTGTCAAGTCTTTGGGCGGACTCAGAATAATAGCTACTGAGCGTCATGAGTCTAGGCGAATAGACAATCAGTTGCGAGGTCGCTCTGGGCGTCAAGGCGATCCAGGCTCTTCGCGCTTTTACCTGAGCTTAGATGATTCGTTGATGCGTATCTTTGCAGGCGACAGGGTTAAAGCTATTATGGAGAGGTTGAACATGCCAGAGGGCGAAGCCATCGAAGCTGGCATCGTAACTCGAAGCATTGAGAGCGCGCAGCGTAAGGTTGAGGCCAGGAACTTCGATATCCGCAAGCAGCTACTGGAATACGATGATGTCTCCAACGATCAGCGTAAGGTCATATACCAACAGCGCAATGATATTTTGGATACCTCTGACTTATCAGCTCAGATTGACTCTTTGCGTGAAGGAACCTTTAGCGATTTGGTTCGACACTACGTACCCCTTGAGTCCGTTGAAGAGCAGTGGGATATTGCGGGACTCCAAGAAACGCTTAAAAAGGATTGGCGCTTGCCCTTAGAGGTTGGTAAATTCATCGAGGCGTCCGATTCGATTGATGCAGAGGAAGTATTAGCGTTTGTGGTGAGAAAAGCAAACGAAGCCTTTCAAGAAAAGACCAAAGATGTGGGTGTCGAGCAGTTCACACCCTTTATGCGTATGGTACTTTTACAAAGCATTGACACCCACTGGAGGGAGCATTTGTCTGCGCTGGATTATTTGCGCCAGGGAATCCATTTGCGTGGTTATGCACAAAAGCAACCCAAGCAAGAATACAAGCGTGAGGCGTTCGAGCTATTTGGTCAGCTCCTAGACCACGTTAAAAATGAAGTGACTCGCATACTAATGACCGTTGAAGTCCAATCTGGTGAACAGTTAGAGCAAGCTGCAAACCAAATTGAGGAGCGAGCTGAGGACTTAAAGAATATTACCTACACAGCCCCAACAGAGACGGGTGAGGAGGAGGTAATCTCCCAAGGATCTGCTCCTCAGCTCTTGGCCGGTGTACCCCCGCCTGGGCGCAATGAGCCTTGCCCATGTGGCAGTGGTAAAAAATACAAGCACTGCCACGGACGATTAAATTAAGACTTCGTAATTGTGTTTGTTAATAAAGGGTTTGAATCATTGGTTCAAACCCTTTATGTTTTATGGGTTTCAAAAAGTCTAATTAAAAATTTTTGTTTTGAATTTATTTAGTTTAAAACATGCTGTTGTGTGGGTTAGCGTACAGAAAAATTAAATAAGCAATAACAAAATAGTGTCTTGAAAAGATGTATTTATGAGACGTCTTTAGGTAAATAAAAATAAATCTTATTAGTGCTTTAGAGTTTATTATGAACCAATGGATTCCCCTCTCAAAAATCGCTATACAGTTCTTATAGAAAAACAGAACATATTGAAAAATGAATTTCCAAGTGACTCATTCTTGATTAGTTATGATTTGATCTTGTTTGTCTGTGAGCAAAATTCTTTAGGATTAGAAGTAAATGTTAAAAATTTATTTTTATCCGCCAGTCACAGTTACTCAGCGGTTAGGCATCATTATTTGAGTTTGCTGCAAGGGGGGTATATTCGTGCAGAATTCAAGCCCCATAACAAGAAAACAAAGCTAATTTTTGCGACAGATAAAAGCATCGCTTTGATCACAAAAATCTTGGAATGTTAGTTTTAAAAATCAATTGATTTAAAAACTAGTTTCCAGTTGCTTTTGTATATTCAATAAAGGTTTGGACCAATCGGCGGGAGCACTTTGTCTGAAGAGCTTGATGTTTGGGTACCAAGGACTGTCTGCTCGTTCTAACAGCCATCTCCAGTCTGGTGAGAACGGTAAGAGTAAATAGGTCGATATGTTGAGTGTGGCGCATAAGTGTGCAACGCTTGTGTCTACACAGATCACCAAGTCCATTTGTAAACAAAGACTTGCTGTGTCTGTCAGATCAAAAAGCTCTGAGCTTAAATTAATAATATTCGAATACTTACTTAAAATAAGTCCATCAGAGTCGGAGATTTCTTTTTGCACAACGTAGTACATAAACTCCTCTGGTAAATGCTTAATAAGTTCTCCAAGACTAAGACTTCTGTTATGGTCATTGGTGTGCTTAGGATTGCCTCTCCAAACTAAACCGATGCGTTTGGTATTTGCGTTATTGGGGCTTACGAGGCCAGAGGATTTTCTCGAGACATCGGCGCTATTAATTCGCTTTTGCCAACGAGAAAGTAATGCCTGTTCAATTCTTATCTCACTTGGTTCGGGAATCGTCTCAGGTGTTGTTTGAAATTCCCTAGGTAGACTCAAAAGGGGACAGAAATAATCGAATTCGTCCACAGAGTCTTCAGATGTTATGAGTTGACTTACTCCATTAAGTTTTTGAAATAAATTTTTAAGTGCGGGCGGAGCTTCCAAAATGACGTAAGCGCCTTGTTGCGTTAACAAGGGTAAATATCTGCTGAACTGGATTGCATCGCCAAGGCCTTGTTCGCAGTAAATCAAAATTCTTTTCCCGTTTAAAGGAAGTGCCCTACTCCAGCGTGGTTTATTGAAGCTTCTAACTCCCACACTATCTTTTAATTCATTGTGTTCAAAACGCATCTCATAGCCATCCCAACCACTTGTCCAGTTACCCAGCATAAGTTGCACAATGGATAAATTCCATTGAGCCTCCAAGAGTTTGGGCTCAAAAGACAGGGCAGCAAAGTAATCATCTTTTGCAGCAACAAACTGATTGAGATCTTTGCGAACTAAACCCCTGTTGGCAAAGGCGGCTGCAAATTTGGGTTCAAGTTCGATTGCTCGGTCATACCCAGCCAGTGCTTGTTGTGTATCACCAATAGTTCTGCAAACATTGGCTCTGTTGTAATGAATGATTGCAAAGTCAGGCTGTAATAAAAGTGCCTGGTCATAAGCAATTAGCGCTTTTGAGAAGGATTTGAGCGCGTAGTGAGATAAACCAAGATTTGTGAATGCTTCCCAAAAATCGGGCTTTAATTTGGTCGCTACAACGTAGCACCTGATCGCCTGCTCAAAGAGGGAGCTGCTTTTGTAAATATTACCTCTGTTGTACCAAGCACTGGCAAAGGTTGGGTCAAGACAAATAGCACGCTCATAGTTGGCCAGAGCAAGTGGAGCCTCTCCTAAGGCCTCTAGTGCTATTCCACGGTTAGAGTAGGCAACTGTATAGGTTTTATTTAAAAATAGGGCGAGATCATAATTTTTAACAGCTGCTGAGTGCTCCCCTTGCTTTTGAAATATCAGTGCACGGTCGTAATACAGTACAGCGTTGTCTGGCGCAACATCAAGTGCTTTGTTTAAAAAGTCCAGTGAATTCTCAAGCTCATTGTTATTCAAAGCAATTAGCCCCATTGCGTGTAAGGAGCTCTGGTGACGCGGTTCTTCTTGAAGAATAAGTGTATGAATAGTTATCGCTAGTTGGAGGTTGCCATTTTTATGGAGCAACAGAGCACGGTCTGAAAGTGCGTTAAGTGTTAGTTTCTCACCCTCAAACAAAAAATAACCATCAGCAAGCTTGGATAGGCGGGGTGTTTCATTGGAATTGACGCTCATGACCGGATTCTAGCGAGAGTAAAAGGTCAAAATTGGGCACTACAAAGAGCATCAATGTATAGATGAGCTGTAACCTTTGTCATTTAAAATAGGCGATTGATTATTTCGGCAATAACCCCAATGTACCTAAGTACCTAACTGCCTTAAAGCCTTCTTAATCACTTCACCATATTTTTTCTTCGATTAGATACTATGCCAGTAAGACTCCCACCACCCAATCCTGCCGATATTTTTCCTGTACCTGGCATTCAAATCGGTATAGCCCAGGCCGGGGTTAAACGCGCTGATAAGGACGATTTGACCGTATTCTTATTAGATAGTGGGACTACCACTGCGGGTGTTTTTACCAAGAACCGTTTCAAAGCTGCGCCAGTGCAAATATGCGAGTCTATTTTGAACGCATCTGGGCACTCTCAGGTGCGAGCTTTGGTAATTAACACTGGCAACGCAAATGCCGGTACGGGTGAGAGTGGTCTAACCAACGCGCGCTTGATTTGTTCCGAGCTTGCTTTAATTCTTAAACTAAACCCCGAACAGATTCTGCCTTTTTCTACGGGTGTGATCATGGAGCCTTTGCCGGTTGAGAAAATAGTAAAAGCTCTACCCGCGGCTGTGCAAGCAGCTTCCAGTGACGTCTGGGCTAAAGCCGCTCACAGCATCATGACAACTGACACAGTTGCCAAAGCTTTTAGTAAAAGAGTGAACCTTGACGGGGTAATAGTCACTGTCACCGGGATTGCAAAAGGTGCGGGCATGATTCACCCTAACATGGCAACAATGCTGGGTTACTTGGCAACTGACGCCCAAGTTAGCCCTGAATTGATGAAGCCCCTTGCTTTGGAGCTTGCCAATACTTCATTTAACCGAATTACTGTAGACGGGGACACCTCCACAAATGACTCATTTGTTGTGATGGCAACACAAAAAGCATCACATCCTGTGATAACGAGTTGGGAATCAGCGCTTGGGCAAGAATTGTTTAAAGCTATGAAAGCGGTGAGTATTCAATTGGCACAGGCTATTGTTAGAGACGCTGAGGGAGCTACAAAGTTCATTACTTTAAAAATATTAGGTGGACAAACCCCTGAAGAGTGTAAGAAAGTAGCTCTGGCTATCGCTCATTCGCCACTTGTTAAAACCGCTTTTTTTGCAAGCGATCCAAATTTAGGACGTATTTTGGCTGCAGTGGGTTACGCGGGTATCGAAGATCTAGATCAATCCCTTATTGAGCTTTATTTGGATAACGTGCACGTTGCAACCAAAGGCTCCAGGCATCCCCATTACAAAGAAGAGGACGGCCAACGCGTCATGAAGCAGGAAGAAATTTCTGTGACTGTTGATTTGGGTCGAGGCAAAGCGGAGGATATGTTCTGGACTTGTGACCTGAGCCATGAATATGTCAGCATTAATGCTGACTATAGAAGTTAAGAGCTCGGTTCTAACAGTTTTTCTAATTCAGTAATTCGTATTTTTTATTAGGATATTTGATGAGTGAAGCATTTGATCGATTGATACAGCGTGCGGAGCAATTAATTACGCGCATTGAGGCGGTATTGCCGGGACCTTTGACGGCGCCAGATTGGGACGCGAGCATTGCGTTTCGCTACCGCAGACGCTCAAATGGTCATGGTGTTTTAGAGCCCGTTAAACATGTTGCTCCATTAAAGCTCTCGGAACTCAAAGAGATTGATGGGCAGCGCGAGAAGATAGTGCGCAATACGGAGCAGTTCATTAATGGATTACCAGCGAATAATGTCCTTTTAACTGGCTCTAGGGGGACTGGAAAATCATCTTTGGTAAAGGCTTGTTTGAATGAGTTTGCGCCCAAGGGGCTCAGACTCATTGAGATTGACAAAGCAGATGTTGTTGACCTACCCGATATCGTAGAGTTGGTTGGAGAGCGTAAGGAGTACTTCATTGTCTTTTGTGATGACCTAAGCTTTGAAGAAGGTGAGGCTGGATATAAGGCTTTGAAATCTATATTGGATGGCTCCGTCTCCGCAGCCTCCCATAATGTTTTGATTTATGCAACCAGCAACAGAAGACATTTATTACCTGAGTACATGAAAGAAAATCTGAGCTATACCCATACCGATGACGGGGAAGTGCATCCAGGTGAAGTGATTGAGGAGAAGATCTCTTTATCTGAGCGTTTTGGTTTATGGGTTAGTTTTTACCCATTTAGTCAAGAGGAGTACCTAACGATTGTGATGCAGTGGTTAACTTCGCTTGGGCTTAAAGGGGACGCACTATTCGAACGTGCTAAACCTGAGGCTTTAGTTTGGGCACTTGAGCGAGGCTCAAGGAGTGGTCGAGTTGCTTATCAATTCGCCAGAGATTATGTAGGTCGCAATGAGTCTGTCTAATTGAGCATGAGTCAGACCAAGGCGATCGTTGCAGACCCTGGCATTGCTCGTGCTGATTTGCAAAGCCAAGATCCGAGTAACCCTATCCAACAAAGGAATGTGGTTAAAGTGGCTGTTGGTGTTTTATTGCGCGAAGACGCTTCGTTCTTACTTACCTCCAGGCCTTCAGGTAAGCCTTACGCGGGTTACTGGGAATTTCCGGGGGGTAAGTTTGAGCAGGGTGAAACGGGTCAACAAGCCCTCGCCCGCGAGTTACTTGAGGAACTTGGGATTAGGATAGATTTGGAGTGCACTCAGCAGTGGCATATTCAGCGAGTCGATTATCCGCATGCCTTAGTTGAATTGCATTTCTTTAAAGTAACTAAATTCAACGGAACTTTGCAGCCTTTAGAAAGCCAGGAGCTTGCTTGGTCTCAGTTGCCAGTTTCGGTAACCCCTGTGCTACCAGGTACGGTACCTGTATTGGAGTGGTTAGCATTAGAGAGAGGTTTTACCCACAAAACTCACTCAGTGAGTCTATAAATCCGAGCGTTACTGGAGAGGCCCTCCGACCTCAAAATCTGGTTCATCTATTGGGGACTCATCTGGCAGCCGGTGTTCTTCGCTGGCCCAAGCACCGAAATCAGCATTTTTGCAGCGACTCGAGCAAAAGGGTCGATAGGGATTGGAGGATGCATAAATGCTGACACCGCCACAGGCGGGACATTTGACCTCACGGGGTTTGATCGCGGGCGTCTCAGGAGCAGAGTTCGATTTCGAAGCTGGCATCTTCAGTACTGTTGGAGAGGCGGCAATCTGTATCTTCTTTCATCAACCGAATCCAAACCATCATCCTGTTCCCAGAGATCTCAGGAACAAGGCCTAACGCGGGGTTAATGAATACTCGCATAAGTTGGAATTTGCCCTGGGGAAGGGACTGTTGGAGTTGTCCGTTGGTTGCTGCTACGCGTTGACGGACCCCGCCGTCTCTTAAGAGCTTGAGCAACAAATGTATGCACTTACCAAGAGGTTGAATGGAAGCAGTCCAACGCTCAATATCGGCTCTTCTTGATTCGGCTGAGTGATTTTGCCAAGAGTAATAGGCCGGCAAATCAAAGTTACATGTACCACCCGGAATGGCTAGACGATTGCGAAGGCCACTGAGCCATTCGCTATCGCTTACGCATTGTCCAATCCTGTTGCCAAGCGTATTGAGCCCAGAAAAGGCGAGATCAATTTCCCCCAAAATCTCGTCAAGTGCTTCCTCTGATACCGAAGGATTACCTCTAAAAGCAATGAATTGTTGTTTGTAGCGGTCTAGGTCTTTTAAGATATCCGATTTCAGATCTGAGCGACCACCAGCATCAACGATTTCGAAAAGCGTTGTGAAAGCAAAATGATGATCTATTGGATCATCACGACGAATCAACGTGTCAAAGCGAGAGAACAAATGTTCTAGGCGCAAAAAGGTGCGGACTCTCTCATTGAAAGGGTGCTCGTAGAGTATCACTTAGGGAACTTCAGCTTGGGTGTATGAAATAACCCGAATCATACCGCGTTGGAGGCAAAAAAATAAGGTTCAAGTGGTCAAAATTTGAAATCTAATGCTGTTACCTTGGATTCCAGCTCATCGAGTGAGAGTCCGTCGTTAAAAATAATCCAATTGGCTAACGAATTTCGTTCTTCCCGCGAAGCCTGTGTGGCGATGATCCTTTGTACGGTTTCCTGATCTAAGCCGCTTCTAGCGACAACCCGTTGAATCTGAGTTTGGGGCCAGCAATCTACGACGAGTACCGCGTCGAGTCTGGTTTTCCACCGTGAGTGTGATTCCGCTAGGAGCGGTATATCGATCAAAGCGGTCTCAAAGCCCGCTTGACTTGACTGATTGAGTTGCTGCTCAATTCGCTCCAGGACCCTAGGGTGGATGATTGCTTCAAGTCTTTTCTTAGCCTCGGGCTCACTAAACACCAACTCCCTCATCCTTTGGCGGTCTAATGACTGGTCTGAGGCAATGAATTCTGGACCGAATTGTTTTTTTATATCCTGGATAGCCTCACCGTTGGGTGCAGTTAAGGCCCTGGAAATCTCATCAGCATCAATAAGCGCAAACCCTTTACGGTTACTCAAAATTTTGCCAACAGTGCTTTTGCCCGAACCTATCCCACCAGTGAGACCGATTTTGCGGATTGAGGGAGCGGGGGGCATAAGTTAGCTTGATGGGCTTTAAAGGATAAGTGACTAGTCTGTAGTTTACCCTGCCCCTTTTTTGGCGAGCCCAAATGCAATGGCCTCGGTAAGGATTTAATTGCGCTTTATGACTGCGGGGCCAAGCACTGAGCTATGAATGGTTTGACATCCATGCCCATTTGGTTAAGCGCCAGACTCTTAGTCGGAGTTGAGTTAGTGGGCGCAGCTGAGCAAGAAACGTTAATCATCAAAGGTGTTTCTTTCGATGTAAGGAGAGCGGGTGTTGAGGAAACAATGTCCGACCAAGCCCCGCTCAAGTCTTTGGCGTTAATGTGAGCTATAAAAGCTTTAGCGTCCATATTCAAGTTGGATACGGTGAGTAAAGTTTGGTCGTTGACAGAGTGGGAAAGACTGGTTATTTTCCCGCTGATGCCGCTCATATCGGTTGCAGATGAAGTTTGCGCGAGCTCAAACTGCCCGACAAGCATTAAATTAAATTTTATTGGCGATTTTGTGCTGCCATCACTAACGAATCCACCGTAGTTTAGGATGCTGGCGTTGGGAGGGAGTTCGCTTAGAGGTTTTAAGCCCAGGGTTAAAAAATTCAAAGCGTAGTCGCCGTAAAAAGAAATCGTTGCGGGCGTGGCTTCTTTCTTGCTGTCGGTGCAAGAGCTCAAGAAAGCTGTAAGTAGTGCAAGTATTGCAAGTGGTAATAGACGCACGTATTAAACCTTAATAAACATATCATAAGTATATATTTATTAAGGGGTAGAATTTTTTTAAATATAAAAATTATAAAATTAAGTCTTGCGACTCAAAAGGCCTTCTGCTAGCTCTGCTAGGGCAGTTTTGTAAACAGAGCTGTTGAGGCGCTCGAGCGCTACTAAAGCGCGTCTTGCCTCACCCATGGCCGCGTCCCTCGTCGCGATCATGGCGCCAGTTTCATGAACAATACTCACGATGTCTGAGAGTTGCTCAACTTTGCCAAGTGTAATGGCGTCTTGAATAAGCTTTTTTTGCGATGCATTTCCTCGTTGCATTGCAATGATAAGAGGTAAGGTGGTTTTGCCCTCTCGCAAATCATCTCCCAAATTCTTTCCAAGCTCTGAGGTGTCTCCGTCGTAGTCTAAGACATCATCAATAACTTGAAAAGCCGTGCCAAGGGCTTGTCCGTAGTCTGCGCACGCTTGTTCAAGCTCAGCTGAAGCCGCAGTCATGACTGCAGGAATTCTGCAACTTGCCTCAAATAACTTCGCTGTCTTTGACCGAATGACTCGCAGATAACCCGCCTCATCAATTGACGGATCATGCATATTCATGAGCTGTAGGACCTCTCCCTCAGCTATAACGTTGGTCGCTTCAGCGAGTAACGCGAGTACTCTCATTTCTTTGCATTCAACCATCATTTGAAAAGCACGGGAATACAAGAAATCGCCAACCAACACGCTAGCGGGGTTGCCAAATGAGGCGTTTGCAGTGGCGCGTCCCCGCCTCAGCGTAGATTCGTCTACGACATCGTCATGCAAAAGTGTTGCAGTGTGTATGAACTCTACGACTGCTGCGAGCTGTATCCTGTGCTCGTGTTTGTAGCCCAACGCACCAGACATCAGCAAGAGAAGAGCAGGCCTTAGGCGCTTGCCCCCGGCAGAGATGATGTACTGGCAAATTTGCCCCACCAGGGGTACGCTAGTATCAAGCCGATTTTTGGTAAGTTCATCCACCAAATCCATATCCGCTTTGATAAGTGATAGTGATTTTGAGGGTGGGGTGCTAGTTGCGGGAGTCAAAATAATCAATTAGAGTGTGATCATCGATTATAGGAGGGCGGGATTTCTGTAAAACCTGTAAAGACTCTAATTACCTTATTTTGAGGGGCAAAGCCACAATTGGGGTGCCCCAAAAATGGGTCGGTAAGGACTTTCACGTTGTATTGAAGTCGTAACCCGGGCTGTCTTATATGCGCAAAAGCGTGAGTTTTCGGTGAATCCTAGCCAAATTGGTGAAAAATGCTATAATTTAAGGCTCTGCGGAAAATCCTTTCCCAGAGCTTCAAAGAATATTCTAGAGGTTAGTATGTACGCAGTCATAAAAACTGGTGGCAAGCAGTATCGCGTGTCAACCGGCGAAAAAATTAAAGTAGAACAGATCGCTGCGGACGTAGGCCAAGAAATCGTACTTGATCATGTTTTAGCAGTCGGTA
>CAIRBP010000040.1 GCA_903876885.1 uncultured Burkholderiales bacterium
AGGCTGGCCCTTGCTTACAAAGTCCCCCACGTCCGCAAAGGACTGAATGATCTTTCCTTGATAAGGTGTAAAGACTTGAACGGCAGAATTCTCATTGAAATCAATACTGCCAAATGCATCAAATTGAGCTATGAAATTAGCTGTTTGTGCAGGCTCGGGTTTTAGTCCTGCTGCTTGTTTCTCATTCAAGTCAACGAAGTTGTAATTAGCTGCGATCTTGGCCAATGCAGGTTCTGCAGGGGCTTTGTTCTCGCCTTTTTTGCAAGACGCAAGTCCAACAGCGATTGCAACAAATACCACTGCACCAGAGATCCAATATTTTTTATGCGCTTTTGCCACTTTAACCTTATCAGTTAAAGGTCGAATGCGATCGGCTAGTGCGGTTTGAAATTTAGATAAATTCATTTTGGACACAAAAAATATGGTTCAAGTTCTAGAAAACATTAACGAAAACAGAGTACTTACACTTTAAAGTAAATCTTGAATTTTCAGTATGGGCTATTCTAGGGAGGCTAAGCTTAATAAAGGCTTAAAACGGGCTGAATTAGATCTGAATTAAGCCTGAATTAAGCCTGAATTAACTCTAATCATGGCCAATCTAGGGTTAGTGATGGATTGTCACACTGCATGATGTCCAAACTATTAAAATAGATCCACTATTCACCTCACTGACCAGCACTAAACGACAACCATGTCCACTTCTTCAATTTTTAGATGTTTTGTTTTAACTTTTGTTTTAAATTTTGTACTAACTACTGGCTTAGCACACGCTGCATCTGAGGAAATACAGGTCTACACGGACGACAAGGAAGAGGCCGGGCATGCAAGCGTTGATTTTCACAATAACTACGTTCTATCGGGTAAATCCTCACCTGAGTACGCCGGTGGTCTTGCTCCCGCGCATCTATATAGGCTCACACCTGAATTCAACCTTGGCTTAACCGACACGTTAGAGCTTGGTGTGTATGCACTCACTACCAGGGCACCCAATGGGGAGTGGAACGGTGAGGGTTATAAAGTTAGGCTCAAATACATTGCCCCTCACCCCGATGAAGGGGTTTACTGGGGACTGAACTTTGAGCTAGGTCGGCAATCACTCCCGGTCGCTGAATATCCAAGGAATGCAGAGTTAAAAGCAATTCTCGGTTGGAATCTAGGTAAATGGAATATGGCCGTGAATCTAAATTCAGACGGTAGTTTCAACTCAGGTAGTGGTCCTGTTACTGAGGCTGTTGATTTCAAGATCAACTATACAGTTGCTGAAAAAACGCAAATTGGTATTGAGAGCTACAACGAGCTTGGATCCTACAGACACTTTGATGTTTGGAATAACAACAGTAAAGTTATTTATGCAGTTGTGGATAGCGAACTCCTTGGTCATGAGTTCAATGCCGGCATTGGACACGGCACAAACAGCGAATCAGATCAGTGGATCGTTAAGTTTATTGTTAACTCAAGATTTTGGTGATTAAGAAGCGTCTTTCAACTCTGCTGCTAACTATAAACACAGCTTATCGCTATTAACCCCGATGCACTAACAGCTTTGGGTGCGCTGATACCCGTAAAGCCAAGGCATATCAAGGATCTTATCCCCGAGCAGCTCTAGCGATCGGTCTCTCGCCCATGCCAGTGCTCCACTTGCATGAAATATATGTGCGTTTTGCAAGGCTCTGGATTGAACACTAGCGCATCTTTTCCACCTATTTGTTGCGTAGCGCTGTAGGGTCGTCTCAATACTTTCAACCAACCCGTGTTGCTTAGAAGAGTTGTAATTGGCGTTGTTAAACAGTTCACCAAGCTCAAACGCATCTTCAATCGCCATACCAGCGCCCTGGGCTAGATAGGGCAACATGGGATGCGCTGCGTCTCCCAAAAGCGCAATACTTCCCCGAACCATTTGTGAACTATGGGTTAGTGGATTAGATTTCATCAACGGCCAAACACTCCAAGCCTCAATGGCTCGGACCGTATCTTGAACTTTTGAACACGTGCTCGGCAAAATAGACTGAATGTTCGCGGCTTTATCCTCCTGGCTCATATTGATTGTCCAGTCTAATGCGGATAAGACATCCATTGATAAACTTTTGTTAGCCATCCCGTTTAGCCGTGGACTTAAAAACAATACCGAATTAAGCCACTCTCCCCCCCTCACTGGGTACTGCACCAAATGCATATCCGGCCCAAGCCATACCTTGACCGTTTTCAACCTTAGATGAGCGGGCAGCATCTTTTGAAGTACCAAAGAGCGGTAAGCCAAGTCGCCAGAGAAAACTACAGAATTTATTCCCGCTTTAGTGTTTACTTGCGCTTTTAGAGCACTTTGTTGGCCACTAAAAATGAGATCACGAACTTTGCTCCACACCCCGTCAGCGCCGACTAGGGCGCTGTAATGCTCGCAGGACTGTTGATCTAAGACCTGAGTCTCACTAGTCTGAGTATTTGCAGTAGTTTTACTATCGATCGTTGACTCAGTGCTAACCGTCAGAGTTCCGCTTGCTTTAATACCTTCTTCTTGTAGTGCCTTAAAACTTTCGAGCTGAATACTCTGAAGTCTTTGGTTTAAACGGATATCAGCGCACCCACCCGCACGGACTGCTGCAAGCAAAGCGGCGTGCAGATCGGCTCGGTGTGCAGTTAAGTAAGGCGCGCCGTAACGCCTTCGAAATGACTCTGCTAAGGGCAGCCGTGCGAGTTGTTTGCCGCTAAGTGCGTGGTGAACCTCAACCGCTTCCGGCTCAAAGGCCAAAGCCTCTAAAGCTTTGTCTACACCCCAGTGCTTCAATACATGATTGACATTGGGTCCTAGCTGCACTCCTGCCCCTACCTCACCAAGTTGGGCGGACTGTTCAATAATGGTTACATTTTGATGAGCACGACCTAATGCTATTGCCGCGCTTAGACCGCCTATCCCGGCACCGACGATGAGTAGTTTAGATTGGGGGCGAGCAAGCTCAGGCATCGTTTTCTACAAAACTCTCAAAGCATACCTTTAAGGCGTGAAAGCATTTCTCCTTCTCAGCGACCGACATGAAACTCGCCTCAAAACTGTTGTGCGCAAAAGCGTAGGCTTCCCCTGCACCCAAACCCAGTGCGCTGAAGGTTTGCAAGAAATTTTCATAAATGTACCCACCAAAATAAGCTGGGTCATCGGAGTTGATCGTTACACAAAGACCTTGCTCAAGCAGCTTAGCAATATTGTGCTCAGCTAAAGAAGAGAATACTTTGAGTTTTAAATTAGAGAGGGGACATACCGTTAAAGGAATACGCTCAGCTGCTAGTCGTTTAAGTAGCTCAGGGTCCTTGATAGACTGAACTCCGTGGTCAATACGCGCCACACCCAGAGTGTCCAAAGCAGACCAAATGTAGGCCGGTGGTCCCTCCTCACCTGCGTGTGCGACCAGTTTTAATCCTAGGGTCTTGCACTTTGCAAATACTTTTGCAAACTTCTCAGGCGGATGACCCACCTCGCTTGAATCTAATCCCACTCCAATAAAGTGCTCCCTATAGGGGAGCGCTTCTTCTAAAGTTTTAAAAGCGTCCTCCTCACTCAAATGTCTTAAAAAACAAAGTATGAGGCAGGACGTTATACCAAGGTTTTTCTCAGCGTCTTTGGCAGCTCTGCTAAGTCCACCCATAACGTAAGCCATCGGCACACCTCGCACGGTATGAGTTTGGGGATCAAAGAAGAGCTCAGCGTGAACGACATGATCCTTTGCTGCCTTTAAAAAGTAGGCATACGCCATTGCGTAAAAATCATCCTCTGTGATCAGAACGCTTGCACCGGCGTAGTAAATATCTAAAAAACTTTGCAGATTAGTGAAAGCGTAAGCTGCCCTTAACTCATCAACACTTTTATAGGGTATAGCTATATTATTTTTCTTGGAAAGCTCAAAGATTAGCTCTGGCTCCAAAGAACCCTCTATATGGATATGCAACTCAGCCTTGGGCATTTTCTTTAAAAGCTCTGGCAGACGCGTGGGGGCTACGGGATGCACTTTATACATGTTTTAACCTAAGGTTAATTAAAGACTTTTATTTGCTTAGCTTCTTTAAGGCACAGTTTACAACTAAACGCACCATGAAAAATGCCCTAGGGCTCTAAAGAGCCTTAGGGCACATGACGTTGTACTTTGATTTGCTAGTTAATTAACGAGCTAGCTTGCAACTAAAGCAAACCAAAGAATATCTTATTACTTCTTATCGCTTCCAGGTACTTTACCTTCTACGCCTTTGACGTAGAACTTGATCCCGCTTAAGAAACCATCATCAGCGACTTCACCGTCTTTAAGCACTGTCTTACCAGCGTTATCAACGATTGGGCCTTTCCAAATTGCAAAAGATCCGTCTGTTAAACCTTTTTTGACTTCGTCAATTTTTGCTTTAGTCTCAGCAGGTACGTCCTCTGCAATAGAGACGATATCGATAGAGCCCTCTTTAACACCCCACCATGAATGAGTACCACCAGTCCATTTACCTTCTAAAGCGTCTTTGGTTGCTTTAATGTAGTAAGGACCCCAGTTGATGACAGAGGAGGCTAGGTGAGCTTTTGGACCGTATGCGGTCATATCTGAATCCCAACCAAAAGCGCGCTTACCTTTGGACTCAGCTGTCTTTAATACAGCAGGTGAATCTGTGTTTTGGAACAAAATGTCCGCACCACCGTTGATGAGCGATGTTGCAGCCTCAGTTTCTTTTGGTGGATTGAACCACTCGTTTACCCAAACTACTTTGGTTTTGATTTTTGGGTTGCTTGACTGAGCGCCCAGTGTAAAACTGTTGATGTTACGAATAACTTCTGGGATAGGTACTGAAGCTACGACACCAAGTACATTGCTTTTGGTCATCTTACCTGCAATAACACCGGCCATGTAAGCACCTTCGTATGTGCGACTGTCATAAGTTCTCATGTTATCGGCTTGTTTGTAGCCGGTCGCATGCTCAAACTTGACATCTTTAAAGTCACCCGCCACTTTGAGCATTGGCTCCATGTAACCGAATGTTGTTCCAAAAATGAGTTTATTACCTTGAGTTGCCATGTCACGAATTACGCGCTCTGCGTCAGCGGACTCGGGAACGTTTTCAACAAAAGAAGTTGTGATTTTGGATCCGAATTCCTTTTCGAGTGCTTTACGACCATTGTCGTGCGCAAAAGTCCAACCACCATCACCGACAGGGCCAATGTATGCAAACGCAATTTTTAAAGGCTCAGACTTGGCTGCATCTGCTGCAGGCGCCTCGGTCTTCGCTTCTTCTTTTTTACCGCAAGCAACCAAAGCCGCTGCAGCCACTGTAGCAACAGCTGCAGTTTGAATCCATTTACGTTTAAACAAATCTGTCATTTACATTTCCTTTTTAAAAAAACCAATAAAAACAAGAATCAAACAAACAAAAAATCTAAGCCCCTGGATAAAAAGGCTTTCCAATTGATGCTGGCATGTTCACTTTAATCCAAAGTGGATTGCGTGAAATAAGAGCCAACACCACAATAGTTGCAAGATAGGGGAGCATGCTCAGTAGCTGACTCGGCACATCAACGCCTATCGTTTGCAGATGGAACTGAAGCATTGTGACTCCACCAAACAGGTACGCGCCCCACATCACTCTCATGGGCTTCCAAGTCGCAAACGTAGTCAGTGCAAGTGCAATCCAACCTTTACCCGCAATCATACCTTCAACCCACAACGGAGTATAGATGAGAGAGATGTACGCGCCTGACAATCCGCAAAGCGCACCCCCGATGACGACTGCCCCAAGACGGATCATTCTGACGTTATAGCCCAGTGCGTGTGCAGACTCGGGTGACTCACCAATGCTTCTTAGCACCAAACCGGGGCGTGTCTTGTTAAAGAACCAAACTAATGCAATTGCAAAGATGATCGTTAAATAAACCAGCGGGTGATGCTGGAAGAAGGCAGTCCCAATAAATGGAATGTCCTCCAGCACAGGAATTGCGAAATGAAGCCTATCTTCTAATTTAGCCTGTACATACCCAACGCCTACAAAAGCTGAGAAACCAGCCCCGAAAAGACTCAACGCAAGACCCGTTGCGTATTGATTGGTATTTAAAAATATAACAAGGAGTCCAAACACCAGTGCCATTACTGCACCTGCTAAAGCCCCAGCTGCGAATCCGAGCACATCACTACCAGAGTGAACACCGGTTGCAAATGCCGCTATCGCAGCGCAAAGCATCATACCCTCTGCTCCTAGGTTAACGATGCCCGAGCGCTCGTTGATGAGGAGTCCAAGGGAGGCCAGGGCAAGTACAGTTCCTGCATTTAAGGTTGCTGCAATCAGTAGTGCGTAGGTTTCCATGGATAACTTCTTTTATAACTTCTTTGATGTCTTAATTTGAAATTGAACTAACAACTTGAACGATCTGGTTGAACTATCTGGTTGAAGTATCTGGTTGAAGTATTTATTTTGGATATTTATCAGGTCTGTTTAAATCAAATTCTTGATCTAATTTCATGTGATATTCAACTTAGAGCTGTGAGTCAAATTGGTGCGGATACGGTATGCAACAAGCACATC
>CAIRBP010000041.1 GCA_903876885.1 uncultured Burkholderiales bacterium
AAACGTGGCATCGATGTATGTATCGTCCTTGTGGATCGCTAGCGCCTCTAGGGCCTCGTGTAGCATCACAGGCGTGTGTGTCCATGGGGAAGTCACTAGGTTCCTTCAAAAAGAAAATTCCTTAAAAACATCGGGCATCTCTCCTTGCAAAGCTTTTGCCTCTTGCTCTTCGTACGTTGCACGGTCCCATAGCTCGCAATGATTTCCCATTCCTAGCAAAACAATCTCTTTGGTCAAGCCCGCAGCCGCTCTGAGCTCAGGTGAAATGAGGACTCGACCTGTTGAATCCATTTCAACATCCATAGCGTTACCCAGAAAAATTCTCTTCCACCACTGCGCAGACATGGGCAGACTGGCGATTCGCTCACGAAAGCGCTCCCACTCGGGACGGGCGAACATCATCAAGCATCCATGAGGATGCTTGGTCAAGGTCAGCTGACCTGATGCAGTTGCGCTCAGCAGTTCTCTGTAACGAGTAGGAACCGATAAACGTCCCTTCCCGTCTAAGCTGAGCGATGAAGCGCCTTGAAACACGATATAAAAACCTTTTTGATGCAAACAATCCGCAGGAACATTGCGTCACACAATTTCCCACAAAATACCACTTATTTGCACTTTACCAGGTTTTCAGCATTTCGCAACGTTTTTTTCCAAATATTTCAATGAAATCAATAACTTAGGAAAGTTTCTATTAAATTTATTCACCAGAAATATTATTTAAAATTAAGCACTTACCGTTCTAACTGAATGTATATTGTGAATTTTTTAATGTATTAAAAAAACCGCATTATTTATTAAGGTGTAACTCTTTTGGATGCTTTGATAATTTCTTTTTTTAATCCGAACCGATCCTGAACCGCTACAGTTCAACTCAAAATACTACTATATCAGCAGCGTGATTATCAAATTAACAGACTTAGGTTTTTGACACTGCCCACCTATGCAAAGTCAGCTTCAGAACCTGCTCATACGAACCACATCTTGACCATCAGGAAATTGACCCTTTTGCTTGTTCAAAGGCGCTTATAGCATCGGCGGCGTACATAAGGGACGGACCCCCTCCCATGTATATAGCCATCCCCAATGTTTCGATTACTTCTTGTTTTGACGCGCCTAGCTTTGCCAACGTCTGAGTATGAAAGCCAAGGCAACCATCGCACCTGGCCGCAACGCCCAGAGCCAGTGCTATGAGCTCCTTCGTCTTCTTATCCAGGACACCGTCTTTGGTTGCAGCGCTCGCCAAATCCGCGAATCCTTTCATAAGTTCAGGAGCATCACCCTTTAATTTGGCAAGTGAGCCTGAAATATCTTTTGTAATTTGTTTGTAATCTTTTGACATGGCATACCTTTTCTTGTTTTCTCTTTTAAATCTTGCAGAACTGTTGGTAGAGAACTTCAATCACGGCGAGCGCCTCTTTACTACCCAGTGAATAATAAATTTGCTTGCCCTCTCTCCTTGTTTTAACGAGCTTCTCCCGTCTTAAAACCGTTAGTTGCTGAGAAAGCGTAGGTTGATATATCTCTAGTTTCTCCTCCAACTCGCTCACGCAGCGCTCTCGCTGACTGAGCTCACACAAAATCATCATACGGTCCCGGTTTGCTAAGACCTTCATCAACGCACAAGCGTTCTCTGCTGATGAGAGCATTTTTTTTAGATTGATATTACTCATTTCGTTCAAACCACATTACATTCAAACTACATTAATAGGTATTTTTAAATACACCGCCCCGTTACTCTCTTTAGCTGGCATTGCACCGGCCCGAATATTGACCTGAATCGCCGGCAATATGAGAACAGGCATCTCAAGCGTTTTGTCTCGATGTGTCCTCATTTGAATGAAGTCATCCTCGGACACACCGTCATTGACATGAATGTTGGATTTTCTTTGTTCGCCAACCGTACTTAAGCATTGAACTGCTCTAGCGTTTGGTGGATAGTCATGACACATATACAGCTTTGTATCCTGGGAATAACTCAGAATCTTTTTGATCGACTGATAGAGACTTTTTGAGTCCCCGCCGGGAAAATCGCAACGAGCGGTTCCAACATCGGGCATGAAGAGCGTGTCCCCCACAAATACTGAGTCCTCGATTTGGTATGCCATGCAAGCCGGGGTATGTCCAGGGACGAATAGAGACTTACAACTCAAACCGCCGAACTTGATACTCTCTTGATCTCTCAAGAGATAGTCAAAATGTGATCCATCGGCTTTAAATTCATCTCCAAGGTTGAAGACGCCTTTAAAGACAGCCTGCACTTTCGTCACATGCTCACCAATCGCAACTTTGCCGCCAATAACACTTTTTAGATAAGCTGCAGCGCTTAAGTGATCCGCGTGGGCGTGCGTCTCCAGTATCCATTCATTTTTGAGTCCCTGTTCCTTGATAAACGCAACAACTTCGTCAGCAGATTGTGTACTCGTGCGACCCGATTTGGGGTCGTAGTTTAGGACCGGATCTATCACGATACTTGACTTTGTTGCGGGCTCAAAGACCACATAACTGAAGGTCCAAGTATCTTTGTCAAAAAAGCTTTTAATTTCGTATTTCATAACAGTCTTATTTTTACAATATATATTATTATATATTGTATTAGTGTATTATATAAGGTATGCAAATGAATTTCCTTGTCCCCTGCTTGCTCGGCTTAGTGGTTGGGCTATTGATGGGGCTAACTGGCTCTGGAGGAGGCATCGTATCCGTGCCCTTACTCATATTTGGGCTTGAACTGCCGCTTAGCCAAGCCGCCCCCATCGCCCTTGCGTCCATGGCTGTATCGGCTGGACTGGGTGCCTATTTGGGATTTCGAGCCAAAATACTCCGATACAAAGCAGCAGCCTTGATGAGTACAATGGGTTTACTCCTCTCACCCTTTGGCCTATGGGTATCTCACTTGATACCGGACAAACCACTGATCATTGGATTTGGCGTGCTGCTTCTCTTTGTATCTATTCGAATGCTGGTACAGGCCTACCAATCTTTAAAGAGCAGTTTACCGACGCCTAGGACTGCAGCGCTTTGCGAGCTAAACCCGAACACAGGTAAGTTCACGTGGACTCGCTCTTGTCTTAGCGTATTGTTTCTAACAGGCGGCACAACCGGATTCTTATCGGGCTTACTCGGAGTGGGGGGAGGCTTTATGCTTGTCCCAGCACTGAGGAAATTTACCAACCTACCCATGCAGTCCATTGTGGCCACAACCCTGGGCGTCATTGCCATTGTGTCTGCCGGTAGTGCTTTAATGGCTAGTGCAACGGGGGATATGAACTGGGCCATTGCAACGCCCTTCATCTGTGGCTCCGTCATTGGATTATTGTTTGGCAAAAAACTGATAGACCGAATTCACTCTTCCCGCGTACAACAAGTTTTTGCTGTCTTTACGTTCTGTATTGCGTGTGACTTGATATATAAAAATGTTTTCTAAGAAGGTTATTTATGACACTCACCATCGATTGGAATGAATTCACACCCCTGGCCTCATTACTGGGAGGCGCGTTGATTGGCTTAGCAGCTGTGATGCTCGTTGCCTTCAAGGGCAGGATACTGGGAATCAGCGGCATTGTGGGCTCAATGCTTCAAACCAGCAACACGCCCAAAGATCACTACAGATGGAGACTTTATTTCATAGCGGGTATTCTGATTTCTTCCCTTAGCGCTTGTTACCTAGGTTTAATGCCGCCGATGCAGATCAAAAGTGACTTTTCAACTTTGGTTGCAGGAGGACTCTTGGTGGGCTTTGGTACGCGCATGGGCTCTGGATGTACGAGTGGGCACGCAGTATGCGGGTTAGGGCGACTCTCGCTTCGATCCCTCACAGCGACACTTGTATTTATGGGCAGCGGTTTTTTGACTGCTTATGTGTTTTATCACCTCGCTTAATCCAAAGGAATGAAGATGACAAACTACCTATCCCTATTGGCTGGTGTTGTATTTGGAATTGGGTTAATGGTCTCTGGCATGAGCAACCCCAACAAGGTGATCGAATTTCTAGATATTGCAGGCAACTGGAACCCAAGCCTTGCATTTGTGATGCTCGGCGCTATCCCTATTTCATTTATTGGATTTCGATGGATTGAATTAAAAAATAAAACTTTATTCAACGAGGAGCTTCATCTGCCCGGCACAAAGCATATCAACCGCAGTTTATGGATTGGGAGTTTTACGTTTGGAGTTGGTTGGGCAATCACAGGATTTTGTCCAGGTCCGGCCCTGGTTGCCCTTGGCACAGGGTCCACAAAAGCACTCACCTTTGTAATCGCAATGATTATCGGCATGATTTTGCACGACCACACCTACTCACCCGTCATCAAACGATTGGGAGTGCAAAAAGATAACGCTTAAGTGGGTACACATCGTAAGCGCCTTATATGGGGCGGTTACGAGCAGGTCGCCTGGACTTTAATAACAGCCTAGCGTTTCCTGCTTGTAGAAATAGTCTTGAACAGACTTAGATCAGTCCCCAAACATTTTTTGTTTGAGCTCACGGCGCTGTTGAGCCTCAAGGGACAACGTCGCAGTAGGTCTTGCAAGGAGTCGGCCCACACCGATAGGCTCTCCCGTCTCGTCGCAGTATCCGTAGTCGCCCGCGTCGATGCGTGTGATCGATTGCTCAATCTTTTTCAGCAACTTGCGTTCACGGTCTCTTGTCCTGAGCTCGAGTGCATGCTCCTCCTCTATCGTCGCACGATCAGCAGGATCAGGAACAACTACAGTGTCTTCTCTTAAGTGCTCAGTTGTGCCCTCTGCGTTGGCCAAAATATCAGCTTTAAGATGCGTCAGCTTAAGCCTAAAAAAGGCCATCTGAGTATCGTTCATGTACTCAGAGTCTGGCATGGAGAGCACCTCTTCATCAGTTAAATCTTGAAGCGCTTTGGTTTTCCAATTGTTGGTGAGTTTGGTGTCTTTTTTATGGACAACAGGAACCAACGTAGGTAATTGCGGTGTGGCCATAGGGGTGTAGCTCGCCTTTGCGGTGGTAGATGCAACCATCTGTCCGGGAGGTGGTGGCATGAGAGAGATGGCTTTGGCAGCCCGAGGGGATTTCTTTTGAGTTTCATCCATAGCTTTAGAGTTTTCTTTCGCAACGGATTTAGGAGTCGCTTTAGGTGCTGCTTTGGCTGTTACCACGGGATCTGCCTTGGGGGCTTTCTCGACTTTTTTGGCAACTGGCGTTTTGCTAGCAATTTTCTTAACTGGTTTAATAGGCTTTGCAGCTGGCTTTGTAGCCGCCTTTGTAGGCTTGGCTGACTTAGTAGTTTTGACTGCGACTTTGGTCGCAGGTTTCACTTTTGGTTTTGCAGTAACTTTCGCTTTAGGCGCTACTTTTTTAGCAACTACTTTTTTAGCGACCACTTTCTTAGCAACAGGCTTGACTGCTTTCTTGGCAGCGACTTTCTTTGCAGGCGCTTTTTTAGCAACTACTTTCTTAGCTGTTGGTTTTACTGATTTGGAAGCTTTCGAGGGCTTCACCGCTGATTTGGGCTTAGCCTTAGGAGCACTTGCTTTTTTAGCTACAACTTTTTTAGTTGCTTTCTTGGAAGCGGCCGCTTTCTTAGCTTTAGATGCAGTCATCAAGGAGTCTCCTCTTTCGCAGTTGCTTAATTTGATTGTTAAATCTAAATTTTTTTATTTATAAAAAATCTAAAAATACCACGACTCAAAAGTACTCACCATTAGCACTATCCGGTAAAAACTCTGTAATGAGAGTATTTAAGAAGGAATGGGTACTTTAAAAGTGGTACACGCCTTGAATCCTATAATTCCGAAATGAATTCAAGTTGCGCGCGGATTGTACTCATACTAAGCACTGTTCTAGCCCTTGCAGGAAAATATCTCTTGGCAAATCGATCCCAATGAATACCATTTTATTCATACGGGGCTCTTCTCTGCCCCAGGCTGGACCTAAATCACTGCCCATTAACTGGTGCACGCCTTGGAAGATCACCTTTTTATCGGTACCTTTCATAAACAAAACACCTTTGTACCGAAGCATCTTGGGGCCGTAAATATTGACAATCGCACCCAAAAAATCCTCTAACTTAGCTGGATCAAAAGCTCGTTTAGATTTAAAAACAAAACTTTTCACATCATCGTCATAATGATGGTGGTGACCCGCGTGCTCGTCGTGTCCGCCCCCCGCCGCGTGGGAGGGATGGTTACAGTTAGGACCATGTTCATGATCATGGTGATCATGATGGTGATGAGGATCATCCGCTTCAGCCAAGAAATCAGGATCGATTTCTAGTTTAGTGTTTAA